>CAIPNM010000344.1 GCA_903866395.1 uncultured bacterium | reverse complement strand
GGCGAGCCAGTGGTGGTTCAAAAACGGCTGAGTGTCGCCATGGCGCAGCGCTTCCCACTGTTGCGGATCGATTTCAGTGATGGCGCTGCACACCCGCGTGACATAATCACCGGCTTTCCCATCGCTTCCCGTTTTGGGCAATTGAATCGTCATGCGGATCGCGGCTGCGCAACTCAATCAAATTGTCGGTGACTTCGACGGCAATGCCCGTCGCATCCTCGAGGCGGCCAGGGCGGCGGTTTCGCAGTCGGTGTCGGTTCTGGTCACCCCCGAGCTTTCGCTCAGCGGCTATCCGCCCGAAGACTTGCTGCTAAGGCCTGCATTCTACGAGAAGGCCAGCGCCACCCTGGAAGCCCTTCTTGCCGATACGGCTGATCTGGCCCTTCATTTGGTGGTGGGTGTGCCGGTTCGTCATGGCCGCAAACGCTACAACGCTGCGCTGGTGCTTCACCGTGGGCGAGTGATTGGCGAATACCGCAAGCTCGAGCTCCCGAACTACGACGTGTTCGATGAACAGCGCTATTTTCTGCCCGACGGTGCGCCACTGGTGTTTGAGGCGGGCGGCGTTCGGTTCGGCGTCGTCATCTGCGAAGACTTCTGGTTTGAGCGTGCGCCCAGACAAGCCCGTGGCGCAGGGGCGCAGGTGCTGCTTGCGCTGAACGGCTCGCCCTTTCACATGGATAAACAGTCGAAGCGGGTGGACGTCGCGCGCGACAACGTGAGCGCGCTCGGCTTGCCGATGATCGCGGCCAATCTGGTGGGCGGCCAGGATGAACTGGTCTTCGATGGCCTGTCCTTTGCGCTGGATGCGCGCGGCGAACTTGCCGCGCAGGGCGCCTTCTGTGAACCCGACCTGCTGGTGGTTGAGCTTGCGGTCGGCGCGCAGTCGGTGTCGGGTTCGGTGGTCGACCTGCAGACGGGCAAGGTGGCGCCGGTGGTCTCCATTGAAGAGCAGGTCTACCGGGTGTTGGTGCTGGGCGTGCGCGACTACCTCGGAAAGAACGGTTTTCCGTCCGCAGTCATCGGCCTGTCGGGGGGCATTGACTCGGCGCTCACCCTCGCCATCGCCGTTGACGCGTTGGGCGCAGACCGGGTGCGCGCGGTGATGATGCCTTCTCCTTACACCGCCGACATTTCATGGATCGACTCACGCGACATGGTGGCCCGTCTGGGCGTTCGCTATGACGAGCTTCCCATCAACACGTGCTTTGAAGCCTTCCGCAGCACGCTCGCCGACGAGTTCCGTGGCCGCGCGGAAGACACCACTGAGGAAAACCTCCAGGCGCGCATTCGCGGCACCCTGCTGATGGCGCTGTCCAACAAATACGGCTCCATTGTGCTCACCACTGGCAACAAGTCGGAAATGGCGGTGGGTTACTGCACGCTCTATGGCGATATGGCGGGAGGGTTTGCGGTCATCAAGGATCTGGCCAAGACCCTGGTTTACCGCCTTGCCAGTTGGCGCAACACGGTCAAGCCCGTGATTCCCGAGCGCATCATCACGCGTGCGCCAAGCGCCGAATTGCGGCCCGGGCAGACCGACCAGGACTCCCTGCCTCCCTATGACACGCTCGATGCCATCATGCAGATGTACATGGAGCAGAACCACGGGATCGATGAGATCGTTGCAGCAGGCCATCCCCGCGAGGCGGTCGAGCGCGTGGTGAGGCTGATCCGCATCAGCGAGTACAAACGACGGCAGGCGCCGGTGGGCATTCGGGTGACGCATCGTGCCTTCGGACGCGACTGGCGCATGCCTATCACTTCGCGATTCCGCGACTAACAGGAGACCTTCCCATGAAGCGCATTACCGCGATCATCAAACCCTTCAAGCTCGACGAAGTTCGCGAAGCGCTCTCCGAGGTTGGCGTATCGGGCCTCACTGTCACCGAGGTGAAAGGCTTTGGGCGACAGAAGGGCCACACCGAGCTCTACCGGGGTGCGGAATACGTGGTCGACTTCCTGCCCAAGGTGCAGGTCGAAGTAATCGTGAGCGACGACGTGGTGGAGCGTGCCATTGACGGCATCGTGCGGGCCGCCCGTACCGGGCGAATCGGCGACGGCAAGATCTTCGTCTCCAACGTCGAAGAGGTGGTGCGCATCCGCACCGGTGAAGTCGGCGACGCTGCAATCTGAGGCGCTCATGGCTGATTACGTTCTGATTCACGGTGCCTGGCACGGCGGCTGGTGCTGGGCCGAGGTGGCGCGTGGTCTCACCGGGCTTGGACATCGGGTGTTTGCGCCTTCCCTCACAGGATGTGCCGACCGCGGGCATCTGCTCTCGCCATTGGTTACGCTCGGCACGCATGTCGACGATGTGGTCCGCCTGATCGAGTTCGAGTCACTCGTCGGTTGTGTGCTCGTAGGCCACAGCTATGGCGGTAATGTCATCAGCGGCGTAGCCGACCGTCTTCGTGAGCGCGTTGGGCACTACGTATTTCTCGACGCTGGTGTGCCGCCCGATGACGCCACGCTTTGGTCTTGGTCGCAGCCGCACTCGGAGGCGACACAGGCCTCTCGTCGCGGACAGATTGCGGGCGAAGGGCGGGGCGTTTTTCTGCCACCACCGCCTGCTCAGGCCTTTGGCATTACCGATGCATCGCAGGCGGCTTGGCTTGAAACCAAACTCTCACCAATGCCTGCGGGGCTCTACGACAGTGTGATCGAGCTCAAACGTGGCGCATCACGCGGCCTGCGCCGCACCTATGTGGCAGCCACGGCTCCGCTCTACGAGACGATGCGCTCGGTTCAGCAACGGTTGCGGCCCGATCCCAGCTGGACCTTCCTCGAAATCGCCACCTGCCACGACATGATGGTGACCGCGCCAGCCGAGGTCGTGAAACTGCTTCACGACTGCCGCTGACCGCGCGGCGCCTGTAGCAGCACAATCAGCGCGCCACTTCCGCCGTCGTTGGGGCGCGCCTGACAAAACGCCAGCACCTCGGCGCGTTGGGCGAGCCACTTCTTCACTTTTCCTTTCAGCACGGGCTCGCGGCTGGGTGATCCCAGCCCCTTTCCGTGAATGATGCGAAGGCAGCGCCATTCGCTACGCACGGCATCGGACAGAAATTCAACCAGCGCCGCACGGGCCTGGTCTACCCGCAGGCCATGCAGGTCAATCTGACTGCGAACGGTCCATTCGCCGCGCCGCAGCCTGCGCACCACATCGGGGCCGATGCCCTCGCGCCGCCACGATAGCGAGTCATCAGTGTCGAGGAATCGCTCGATGTCGATCTCGTCGGAGAGCGACAGCTCGAGCACTTCTCGGTCATCCAGTTCGCGCTGGCGCGGACGCGGCGCGGGTCGCTCGCGGTCCGGGATGATGCGGCCGTGGGGGGTAAGCGGCGTGGCATCGGCAATTTCGGTTCGAAAAAGTGAAGCCTCGCGGGCAATGCGAGCCGCTTGTTCCGCGGCCAGGCGCGCTCGTTCACGCTCTATGCGCTGGGCCTCGCGCATCTGCGCCAGGGCGGGCGCGAGGTCGTCCAACGTGAGGCCTCTCCCGGGCGTGTGAGAGCTCCCGGGAGCTGAAAGCAGAGTGCGACGCTTGCCCATGCTGCAATGATGGCGCGGCGAGCATTCCGGATGAAAGCTTAGGCCTGGGGGCGGGCGGGCTTTATCAGGCGCCTTCCAACGATTCAAGATAGCGCTGCGCATCGAGCGCCGCCATGCATCCGGTGCCCGCACTGGTAATGGCCTGGCGATAGACGTGATCCTGCACGTCGCCCGCGGCGAATACCCCAGGGACGCTGGTGGCCGTGGCAAAACCGTCAAGCCCGCCACGGGTTCGGATGTAGCCCCCCGCCATGTCAAGCTGGCCTTCGAAAATGCCGGTATTGGGGGTGTGGCCGATGGCGACAAAAACTCCCTGCAGCGCGACATCGGTTTTTTCGCCATTTCGGCTGTCGCGCAGGCGAATGCCGGTGACACCGCTGGAATCGCCCAGCACCTCGTCGAGTTCGTTGAACCAGCGCAATTCCACTTTTCCAGCAGCGGCTTTTTCCATCAGCTTATCGATCATGATGGGCTCTGCACGTAGTTTGTCACGCCGGTGCACCAGGGTGACTTTGCTGGCGATATTGGTCAGATAAAGCGCTTCTTCTACGGCTGTATTTCCGCCACCAATGACCGCTACCGGCTGATTCCGATAAAAAAAACCGTCGCAGGTGGCGCAGGCTGAAACGCCTTTACCCATGAATGCCTGTTCCGATGGCAATCCCAGATAACGAGCCGACGCGCCGGTCGCAATGATCAGCGAATCGCAGGTGTATTCGCCCGAATCGCCAACCAGTCGCAGCGGCCGCTCGTCGAGTTTTACGGTGTGAATCTGGTCGAAAATCATTTCGGTACCGAAACGCGTGGCGTGTTTTTCAAATCGCGCCATCAAATCTGGCCCCATGACCCCGTCGGCATCGGCTGGCCAGTTATCGACGTCGGTGGTGGTCATGAGTTGACCGCCCTGCGCCATCCCGGTGATCAGTACCGGATTGAGGTTGGCACGGGCGGCGTAAACCGCCGCGGTGTAGCCGGCGGGACCAGAACCCAGGATCAGTACCCGGGCGTGCTTGCGTTCGGACATGTCTGTAGCCTGTAGAGTGTTGCCGTAAAACCTCAGATAATCATTGGCTTACGGGGTGGACTTCAACAAATTTTGCGGAATTGGGTAAACCTCGGGCACAATTATATTGTGAGCAGGCTCGTGAGCCGGACGCGAGCCTGAGTTTTGTCGGTTTAAATCGGCTGAAGACCGGTGGTGAGGGGACGATGTCAACCTACGATATTCGATTGTTTCTGCGGCGGGTACCGCTTTTTTACAGCCTATCCGAATCGCAGATCGACATGCTGGCGATCGGCAGCGCGCGGCGCAGTTTTTCGAAAGGGCGGACGATCGTTGCCGAGGGTGAGCCGTCGCAATCGCTCTATATCCTCCTTTCTGGCCGTGCCAAAGTTCAGCGATCCGATTCTGAAGGCAAGGAAGTGATCCTTGCGGTGCTTGGTGCGGGCGAGTTTTTTGGCGAAATGAGCCTGATCGACGATGAACCGCGATCGGCAAGCGTCATCACGCTGGAATCCTGCGATTTTCTGGCCATTCCCAAAGATAACTTTTTGTCGGTGCTGAACCAAAGCACCGAAATCTGTCTGGGCGTGATGCGGGGTTTGGTCAAGCGCTTGCGGTCAGCCGACCGGAAAATTGAAACCTTGGCCTTGCTCGATGTGTATGGCCGGGTCGCAAGGGTGCTGCTCGATTCATCCGAGTTGATCGAAGGCAACCGAATCGTTCGTAATCGTCTGCCGCGTCAGCAAATCGCAAAAATGGTCGGTGCGTCGCGTGAAATGGTGTCGCGGGTCATGAAGGGTCTGGAATCCGAGGGGTTTATCGTTCCCATGGACGCAGGCCAAATTCTTCTGCGCGAAAAACTCAGCCTGTACCTGTGATCAATCCATCGCCCTTTTGAACTGACCGCGACGTGGCCCGACTCTCCGCTGCAATCGGCAACACCGTTCCCCGCGCATCACTGCTGCGTGGCTTTCGCGCCGAATTACCCGACCGGGTTATGCGGCTCATCACTGAAGTCCGCTGGATCGCCTGTGGCGCGCTTGGGGCTTATCTTTTCCTGATTCTCGCCACCTATCACCGCGCCGATCCGGGCTGGTCGCACGCGGTTCACGGTGCTGTGGTGCAAAACGCCGGTGGCCGATTTGGCGCCTGGCTTTCTGATCTGCTTCTCTACCTGTTTGGCAGCAGCGCCTGGCTGCTGGTTCCTTTATTGGTTGTGGCGGTTGCGCGCGGTGTCATGAGCAGTCGCGCCCGTCTTAAACCCGATGACCCCGAACTCACCCGTTTTGCCTGGGAGCGCTGGCTGGGTTTCTGGCTCCTGTTTGGCTCGTGTGTGGTGCTGGAGGCCGCGCGCATGCATGGTCTGGGCGCCAACTTACCGCTCGGGCCCGGCGGAATTGTTGGTGAATCGTTCGCTCCATTTGTTTTTGATTCGCTCGGTGCGGTCGGCGCCACCATGCTCCTGATGGTGGCGATCGGAATTGGATTCAGCCTGTGGTCGGGTTGTTCATGGTTTCTGATGTGCGAGCGGGTAGGCGAATTGATTGAAACGTCTATTGAACGCGCCCGTCTGGCCATTGCTGCACGCCGCGACCGCCAGCTTGGCGAGGTGGCTGCCACCGTTCGCGAGGAGCAGGTTCAGGAATTACGCAAGGTCATCGCCGATGACGAGGACGAGCCCATTCATATTGAACAGCCGGTGGTGCAGATCGAGCGTTCGAAGCGGGCAGAGTCAGAGCGGCAGCCATTATTGTTTGCCGACCTGCCGGCCGATACCAAAATGCCGGCACTCGCCTTGCTCGACGAACCGCCGCCGGTGCAGGAAGGTGTGTCACCGGAAACGCTGGAATACACGTCGCGCCTGATCGAGAAAAAGCTGGCTGATTTCAATGTCGCAGCCAACGTGGTCGCGGCTTATCCTGGTCCGGTTATTACCCGATACGAAATCGAACCCGCCACCGGCGTCAAGGGTAGCCAGGTGGTGAATTTGTCCAAAGATCTGGCGCGCGCGCTGTCGATCACGTCGCTGCGAGTGGTTGAAACCATTCCCGGTAAAAATCTGATGGGTCTGGAATTGCCCAACCCACGCCGGCAGGGCGTTCGCCTGTCCGAAATTTTGGGCTCTCAGGTTTACGCGGCCAATTCATCTGCACTCACGCTTGCGCTTGGGAAGGATATTGCCGGTAATCCGATGGTCGCCGATCTTGCGAAAATGCCGCATTTGCTGGTTGCGGGCACGACCGGTTCAGGAAAATCGGTCGGCATCAACGCAATGATCCTGTCGTTGCTTTACAAGGCCGACCCGTCTCAGGTTCGCCTGATTATGATTGACCCCAAGATGCTCGAAATGAGCGTCTATGAAGGCATTCCGCATCTGCTCGCACCCGTGGTTACCGATATGCGTCAGGCAGGTAACGCGCTCAACTGGTGCGTGGCGGAAATGGAGCGCCGGTATCGGCTAATGAGCAAACTCGGGGTTCGAAATCTGTCCGGGTACAACGCGCGAATCATTGAGTCTGAAAAGCGCGAGGAACTGATTCCCAATCCGTTCTCGCTCACGCCCGATGCGCCTGAGCCGCTGGGCCGACTGCCGCAAATCGTTGTGGTGATCGATGAATTAGCCGATCTCATGATGGTGGTCGGCAAAAAAGTCGAAGAACTCATTGCTAGGCTTGCGCAAAAGGCGCGTGCTGCCGGCATCCATCTTATTCTTGCCACGCAGCGCCCTTCGGTCGACGTCATCACGGGCCTCATCAAAGCCAATATCCCCACCCGAATTGCGTTCCAGGTGTCCTCGAAAATCGATTCGCGCACCATCCTCGACCAAATGGGCGCCGAGTCGCTTCTGGGGCAGGGCGATATGCTTTACATGCCGCCGGGCACAGGGGTTCCCGTTCGTGTTCACGGCGCTTATGTAGCCGACGAGGAAGTGCACAAGGTGGTGGAGCACTGGCGCAGTGTTGCCGAGCCCGATTATGTAGAGGGTTTGCTCGAAGGCGGCGTGCCTGAAGAGGTTGATGCGGGCAGCGCCGTGGGTTTTGGTGGCCTGTCGCAAACCCTCTCCGATGCCGGCGTCGAGGGTGAACTCGATCCCATGTACGACCAGGCGGTGGCAGTGGTGCTCAAGCACCGTCGCGCGTCAATTTCCCTCGTTCAGCGGCATCTCAGAATCGGCTACAACCGCTCGGCGCGACTGCTTGAGCAAATGGAAAAATCGGGTCTGGTCTCGGCCATGGCCACCAACGGCAACCGCGATATTCTGGTGCCGTCCCGAGCCGACGATTGAATCCGGCATGAGTGTCGGCTGTGCGTGGCCCCGTCGCCGGGCCCTGCTCCTCATGGCGGTGTTTGCCGGGGTGGGGCCAGCTGCGGCAAACACCACGGCCTACGCCGAGTTTCAGGCCTTTCTGAAAAACACTCGCAGCGCGCGCGGTAATTTTCGACAGCAGGTGCTGCACGCAAGCGGCCGGGTCATTGAAACCACAGAAGGCAGTTTTGCGTTTACCCGGCCGGGCCGTTTTCGCTGGGATGTGAAAAAGCCTTATGAACAACTGCTGGTGGCCGACGGCGAACAACTTCATTTTTATGATCGCGACCTCAATCAGGTGACGATCAGAAAACTCGGCGATGCAATTGCGTCGACCCCCGCTGCAATTCTGTTCGGCAATGACGCCATTGATCGCGATTTCAATTTCAGCGAGGCCGGCGAGCACGAAGGCCTGCTGTGGCTGGAGGCGCTGCCGCGTAGCCGCGAGGCAGGGGTCGAGCGCATTGTGATCGGGTTGAAGGCCGGGATTCCCGAAGCGATGGACGTGGTGGACGCCTTTGGCCGAACATCTCGGTTCAGTTTCAGGATGCTTGAGCGCAATTCTCCGATCGATGCCACACTGTTCGGTTTTCGCGTTCCGGCAGGCGCCGACGTGATTCGCCAGTAGGCGGCCTCGCGCAACAGTCTGGCCGCTTCGCAGCACTAATTAGCGATCCTTGCTCTTCTCGATTTGAAGGGGGCCAGATGGCCACTCAATCCTCCGCTACGGTGGCGGAATACACCGATCCGCCGCTCAGCACGCCCCAGCAGACCCGTGTGGTGGTGGTGGTCTCCATTGCGCATGCGCTCTCGCATTTCATGCATCTGATCGTGCCCCCGGTGTTCCCGCTTCTGATGAGCGAGTTTTCGCTCAGCTATTCGGAACTCGGTTTGTTGATGACGGTGTTCTTCGTGGTGTCGGGGTTTGTACAGGCAGCGTCAGGGTTTGCCGTCGACCGCTTCGGGCCGCTTCCGGTGCTGCTTTCATCGATCGTCCTGTTTGCATTCAGCACGGTGGTGATTGCAAGTGCCAACAGCTACTGGACGCTGATGCTGGGCTGCGCCATTGCGGGAGCAGCCAATGCACCTTTCCATCCGGTTGACTACTGCATCCTGAATGCGCGTATTGAGGGCAAGCGACTGCCGCGTTCCTATGCTGTCCACGGAGTGGCGGGCAGTCTGGGATGGGCGGTGGCGCCGCTCGTGCTGGTTGGAGTGTCAAGCGTAGCGGGCTGGCGGGTAGGCATGCTGACCGCTGGGGTAATCTGCCTTGCGATCCTGGGGCTTGTCTGGTGGGCGCGTGAGGAGCTTCGCGTGTCACCCATCCCAAAGGCAAAGCCTGTTACAGGGGCGAACGGCGGCGCCGCCGATGTCAGCCAGTCTACGCTTGGGTTCATGAAGCTCCCCGGACTCTGGATCAGCTTTGTTTATTTCTTCGGGACTGCTTTCGCCATTGGCGGGGTACAGACCTTCGGCCCCGAGTCAGCCGCGCAGCTTCACCAGCTTCCGGCCGCGCAGGTGGCGTTGCTGGTGAGTGTCTACATGGTTGGCAGTGCCGTGGGCGCGCTGGTGGGCGGCTACACCATGGGAGATGTTCGCTATGCCGAGCGCATCGTGAGCCTATCGCTCATCGTGGCCTTGTCTGTTGCGCTTTCCATCGGCTATCTCACCACACCGATCTGGATGTCGTCGGTGTTGTTCGGAATGATGGGCTTTGCGGCCGGAGTGGGCACGCCTGCGCGTGACCTGTTGGTCAAGCGCGCTGCGCCGCCGGGCGCCACCGGGCGGATCTACGGCATCGTGTATTCAGGGCTCGATGTGGGCGTAGCGCTCGCGCCTGCGTTGTTTGGATTCATGATGGACGCACGCTGGCCGGCCGGTATCTGGATCGGGGTTGCCATGGCCTATGTGCTCATGATCGTCTGCGCCAACATGCTGGCTCGCCATTCGGTTGAGCGCGCCGCTGCTGGGCGCGCCTAAGCGGTGTTACCCGGTGCCTGAGCAGGCAGCGTTCCCGCAGGAGAAATCTGCGCCGCTTTCCGAGCGGCTGCGCCCCATTGCGCTGAACGACGTGATCGGTCAGTCGCATCTGCTGGGGTTGGGTAAGCCCCTCAGGGTGGCCTTTGAGTCGGGTAAGCCCCACTCCATGATTTTTTGGGGGCCACCTGGCGTGGGTAAGACCACGCTCGCACGACTCATGGCGAGTGCGTTCGAATCGCATTTCATCTCGTTGTCGGCGGTGCTGGCTGGCGTCAAGGATATTCGGGAGGCCGTTGAAGAGGCGCGTGTTGCCCAGGGGCGCGGGCTTCGTACGATCGTGTTTGTTGATGAAGTCCACCGCTTCAACAAGGCTCAGCAGGATGCGTTCCTGCCGCATGTGGAAAGCGGGCTCTTCACCTTCATCGGCGCCACCACCGAGAACCCTTCGTTCGAAGTCAATGGGGCGTTGTTGTCGCGCGCCCGTGTTTATGTACTGAAGGCCCTCATCAACTCTGAGATGGAGCAGCTTTTTGATCGTGCCCTGGGGGGGCTGGGTGATGGCGCTCCCGATTTTGATGCCGTGGCGCGTGAGCGCCTGATCGGCTGGGCCGACGGAGATGCCCGGCGGCTTTTGAATGCGGTTGAGATCGTGGCCGATGCGGCGCGTGCGCAGCGCCTGCAGAGCGTCGATGGCGATGTACTCGAATCGGCAATGTCGCAGAACCTGCGGCGTTTTGATAAGGGGGGTGATGCGTTTTACGATCAGATCAGCGCGCTCCACAAATCGGTGCGGGGATCGCACCCCGATGCTGCGCTCTACTGGTTTGCACGCATGATCGACGGTGGGGCAGATCCGCGATATCTCGCCCGGCGAATCATCCGGATGGCTTCAGAAGACATTGGCAACGCCGACCCGCGCGCGCTCGGGCTCGCGCTCGATGCCGCGGAAACCTACGAGCGGCTGGGCTCTCCCGAGGGCGAACTCGCGCTGGCGCAGGCGTTGGTATTTCTCGCGTCCGCGCCAAAGTCCAATGCGGTCTATGAGGCCTGGAACGCAGCGCTGGCTCATGTCCGCCGCGACGCTTCGCGGCCAGTTCCTGAACACCTTCGAAATGCACCCACCCGGCTTATGAAGCAACTGGGTTACGGACAGCGTTATCGCTATGCGCATGACGAGCCAGACGCTTACGCTGCTGGCGAAACCTATCTGCCTGACGGTATGTCGGAGCCGCGTTGGTATAAGCCTGTGCCCCGCGGGCTCGAGATCCGTATTGCAGAAAAGCTCGAGCGGTTGCGGCAGCTTGATCGCGAGGCGGGCGGCGGCTGATGGCACCGCTCGCGCTGATAAAATCCACCGGTTTTTCATCCAGCTGCCCACGGAACCCCTATGCTCGATATTGCGCTTCTTCGCAAGGACCTTGATGCTGTCGCGCAGCGACTGGCCGCCCGCGGCTACGCGCTCGACGCTGATGCTTTTCGCACGCTTGAGGTCGAGCGCAAGGCGCTTCAGGTGCGAACTGAATCCCTCCAGGCTCAACGGAATGCGCTCTCCAAAGCAATCGGTCAGGCGCGAAAGAGCGGGGAAGACGCATCGGCGCTGATGAGCGAAGTCAACACCCTTGCCGATGACTTGGCAGCGGTCAGCGCAGAAAACGACGCAGTGCAAGCTCGCGTGCATGACTGGCTGCTCACCGTACCGAATCTGCCGCACGAGTCGGTCCCGGTTGGCGCCGACGCCGGTGGCAATGTTGAAGTCAGGCGCTGGAGTCCCCAGGGAACCGAGCCTCAGGCGCTTGGCTTCACACCGCGAGATCATGTCGATGTGGGCGAGCCGCTAGGGCTTGATTTCGCGAGTGGCACAAAGCTGTCGGGTGCGCGTTTCGCTGTGATGCGTGGTGCCATCGCGCGCATGCATCGTGCGCTTGCGCAACTGATGCTTGACATCCAAACCGGTGAGCACGGCTACACCGAGTGCTACACCCCTTACGTGGTGAACCGTGACACGCTTACCGGAACAGGGCAGTTACCAAAATTCGAGCAAGACCTGTTTGCAGCGAAGAAGGGCGGCCAGGAAGGCGAGGGCGAGTCGCTTTATCTGATCCCCACGTCTGAAGTTTCACTGACCAATCTTGTGCGCGGTGACATCGTCCCCGCAAGCGGCCTGCCCATGCGCCTCACTGCGCACACGCCATGCTTCCGTTCAGAGGCGGGTTCCTATGGCCGCGACACCCGCGGCATGATCCGTCAGCACCAGTTCGACAAGGTCGAGATGGTGCAGATCACAACCTCAGAGCAGTCATACGAGGCGCTCGAGCAAATGGTGGGGCATGCTGAGGCCATTCTTCGTCGGCTGTCTTTGCCCTATCGCGTCGT
Organism: uncultured bacterium; assembly: GCA_903866395.1. Classification (GTDB taxonomy): domain Bacteria; phylum Pseudomonadota; class Gammaproteobacteria; order Burkholderiales; family Burkholderiaceae_E; genus SYIM01. Next base: position 1,983 of record CAIPNM010000344.1, on the reverse strand, counting down.
GTTGCTCTGCACTGGAGATATGGGGTTTGGCGCCTCGAAGACCTACGACCTGGAGGTCTGGTTACCCGCGCAGGGCACCTACCGCGAAATTTCCTCGTGCTCGAACTGTGAAGCATTTCAGGCGCGCCGCATGCAGACTCGGGTCAGAAACGCACAAGGCAAGACCGAGCTCGTGCATACCCTAAACGGATCGGGCCTTGCAGTGGGCCGCACCCTAGTCGCAGTGCTCGAGAACTACCAGCAGGCCGATGGGTCTGTTCGGGTGCCCGATGCGCTCGTTCCCTACATGGGCGGGCTGACGACAATCGGGCCTGCGGTATAATTTCCGATTCGACTTCCTTCTCGGGTGCCGAAAGACGCTGTCGGCCGGTTGTGCGGCGGCAGGCTTACCGGGACGGCCGTAAGTTCAGGAAAGGTGGCAGAGTGGTCGAATGCGCCGGACTCGAAATCCGGTGTACGGGTCTCCCGTACCGTGGGTTCGAATCCCACCCTTTCCGCCAAAACCAGTTTTCAAATCCTGCTAATTCAGATTTGGGCTCTTCCCCATTAACGGGGGATGGGCACTCACCAGACAATACCGACTTCGGGCTTGTTGAGTGGCGGACTCTATGCGAGGGTTTCGATGATGAATCCGTCCTTATCCCGAATTTCCCATGACCCTGCTCGTCGTGGTGGTAGAGCCTGCGTGCGCGATCTTAGGATCAGCGTAGGGGATGTTCTAGGCTGGCTTGCAAGCGGAATGACCATCGATCAAATCCTGTCGGACTATCCCGAACTTTCGATCGACGACATTCGAGAGTGTCTCGCCTATGCGGCATCGCGCGAGGCCCATGAAGTTCGGATTCCGGCGTTGGCTTGAAGCTGCTGCTGGACGAAAATCTTTCTCGGCGGATTGTTCCCGCCCTGGGTGCGCGATTCCCGGGCTCCAGCCAAGTGGGTCTGCTTGGGCTTGAGCGCTCCACGGACGAGCAACTGTGCGATTTCGCAGCTGAAAATGATTTTGTCTTGGTCTCGAAAGATGATGACTTTCCGGCCCTGGTTGTGGCGCGAGGGTACCGGCCGAAACTCATCCAGATTGCGTTAGGGAACGCGTCCAACGATGAAGTGCTGTCGGCGTTATTGGGCGCGGCTGACCGTCTGGAAAGTGCCCTGTCTCAATCGGAAATCTGCATCGCCGTTATCAACCGCGATGTTCGGACGTGATTCGCATTGATAGTCCCAGGGCCTGACCTGTTTGGTCAACGGTCTTGAGGTGGCGCTTATGGCTTTGCGCTCAGGGGTGAAATTTGAATCCCTTCCGCTGCGTCAGAGAGCATCAAAGCGCCCTTTTCCAGAGGAGAAACGCCGTCTCACGAATCTGGCGTTAGCTTCGATTTTTCGACTGCTGATTCGAATCTTCAGCCCACCAAAAATCGCTGCAACCTGAGTTGAGCAAGTTATTGGAACAGTACTTTCTGCCCCGCCAAACAACTGCGCCCGCATTAGCGGGCGTTGTTGTTTGTGCGGGGACGAGGACAGGCCCTGCGGCCTGTCCGGGAGGGATTCGAAAGGCCGGGCTTGCAAGCCCGGCCGGGGTCGAGGAGCCGAGCGCAGCGAGGCGAGGTGACCGAATCCCTCCGTCTCCGCCAAAAAAAGTCCTGCTAACTCGCTCAGTCGGGTTGTCAGGCGCTCTGAGCCCCGCATCACGCGGGGCTTTTTGCTTTTGCGGCCTGACTGACCCCATGGTCACCCACCCCCGAACGCCGTCTCAAACCTCGTACTTGTCATGACGTTGTCCGGACGCTATGATGGGGTCAATCGCAATAAAAGCAGGTGCCCCATGACCACAGCCACCCCCTCCAAGTCCGAGCGGATTGATGTCCGCGCCAGCGCACCGGTTAAGCAATTGCTTCAGGAAGCCGCACGCGTGGCGCACAAGAACGTGAGCGAGTTTTTGCTTGATGCAGGCATCACCGCAGCCAACCAAACGCTGGCTGACCGCGC
>CAIPNM010000343.1 GCA_903866395.1 uncultured bacterium | reverse complement strand
TTGAGTTGGGCGGAGGTAGCGGGGGGGTTGAAGCGGGAGGGACGGCTGCATTTGGAGACGTATTGAGGGGCTCGCCGATCTGGCTGGTTAGCGATCGCGCAATTGAGCGCACATCGTTAGCTCACGTGGGGCCTCGGGGACTTGCTTTCTGAGGAATGCTCCTGCGAAAGAAGCGGTCCGCCAGGGATAAGTGGAACCGCTCCAGATCGCAGCAATTCGTAGCTCTGACGTCGTTCCCGTTTGCATCAAAACAATAACCGGCGGGAGTGTTTCGAAATCAGCTTCAAAAAGAAACCAGTCGCCATGACTGAGACCTCGGGTTACTCGAGCGGAACCCGAATCTGGGGGGCTGTGATCCCGGAGGATTCTGAGAGCAGATTCGATGACCCGTGGATCCAATCTGACATCAAGAACCCGAGAGCAATCGACCGTCAAATTTTTCCATAGCTCTTGAAAACGTCCCACCGCATCGAATGGCGCTCCGTTGATGCGCAGAAGCCAGCGATCATCGCTCCGTTCAAAAGTCGGGTGAAGCAACAGCCAGCCTACAAGGGTCCCCCCCACAAGCGCCAACGTAGCTCTTGGTGTTAGCTTCAAGTGTGGTCAGCCGTACTTCGATTAAACCGATCCCTGTCTTCGCCGGCATCGAAGCCTGACTAGCCCCCGATCCCCCACTGCCCGATCGGCGTGTTCAGCTCCGTGGCCAGCCCCATGAAGTAGCTGCTCGACAGGACTTGCGGATCAGCGCTTGCGGACTGCCAACTGCCGTTCACATCCCCTTTCAAAACACCCACGAGGTTGACTGTCGCTCCGCTTTCAGACACTGCCAGAAGCTTCTCTGAGCGTTCGTAGGTCACCGATTTGCGCGATACGGTCCAGGCGCCTGCACCGCCATTTGCTGCGTTGTCCCAGAAGTCTTCATTTTCTCGAACGAACAGCCACTCTCTCTCGGGCGCATCGGCGCGGCCCACTGCCATCTTCAGAACGGCGAGCGCATCCGCAGCGCTGACCTTACCGTCTTCGTTGGCATCGGCAGCGATGATTTGATAAGGCGACGCAGCAGGCGGACTCAGCGGTCCCGCGCCATCCGGGTCGGAGTTCGGACTCATACCCAACGAAATCCTGAGCGCAGCAATCGCATCTGCGGCGCTTACCGCTGATCCTGCCTCAGCCTCGCCAATCTCCTTGCTAACGGTCAGTGCGTTCTGACCTGTCGCAAGACCACCGAGGGTAAATCGGCCGGTTGTACCACTGGTGTCGTTCGGGTTACCTGCGGAGCCTTCGGTACCCGTTCCAGGCACGAGCTTGGTGGAATACGGCGCCTGCATCTCGCTTTCAGTTGCCGCATCAACAACCTGAACCTGCAGCGAATCCAGCGCGCCCGTACTCTTCTTCCATTCAAGGACGCCGAGATTAACTGGCGCGTTGAACGACGACATCCCCATACCCGCGAGCGTCCACTGCCCTGACCGGATTGAGTCGAGAACGGTCCATCCCGTGGGGAGATTTCCACCTTCGGTAAAGGACACGCTCGCCGACGAGTCAAATTTCAAACGGATATCAACGCTGCCACTCGCCATCTTCGGATTGACCCACAACTCGGCACTCAACGCGCCTGATGCGGAGACCTTCACCGATTTCAGTTCGAACAACTGGACCAGGGCCCCGCCGGTCGGGCTTGCCCCTCCCCCGGTACCTGAGCCTGAACCTCCACCCGAAGCCCCAGGGATACCCGCAAACTGCACGCCGTCGAGCAGGACATGGCTCTTCCAGTGGTAAACGAGCCCACTCAATTTGCCACCACTCGCCCCGCCGCCTGCGACCGGCGTGATCGTCGCATAGCTGGGATTTGCGCCAGGCACCTCGAATACGCCGTCAGCGAAAACCAAGGTCTCGATGTTGCTCAGTAAGTCAACGCCCTCCTGAGCCCCCGAACCCTGATCAGTGATCTTGACTTTCCCGCCTTCGAGCGTATCGATCTGGTAAGCCGCACGCGGCCCAGCGTAGTAGGCTTCATCGGCACCCACGCCGCCATCAATCGTGTCGTCGCCCTCATGGCCCCAGAACTTGTTCGCACGCATATCCCCGATGATCGAATCGGCATGCTGTGAGCCAATCACGCCCTCAATACCGCTCACCGTATCAACGCTTCCGTAACCATCATCCAAAACCTTACCCAGCGCCAGATTGACCCTCAGACCGCTGACCGCTGACTCTGGTTCCAGCCAGTCGAACCCCGCACCGCCGACCAGCGTGTCGGCACCCGCATTACCGCCGATCTTGTTGGTTGCGACATCGCCTTTGATCTGATCATTGCCTTGGCTGCCGCATACGTTTTCGATGTTGAGAAGCTTGTCCGTCCAAAGACCCTCTTCCTCGCCCCGACCACGCGCCACTGCTTCGACCAGACTGGCAAAAATGCCGATCATCTGGTCTTCATATTCAGCGCAGTCTTCGCCTTCGCCGCCATTAAGCGTGTCACTCCCCTCGCCGCCACGCAACTCGTCGTTACCCGTTCCCCCCGCAATGCTGTCGGCGCCGGCGCCACCGCTCAGGTCGTCACTCCCAGCGCCGCCGTCCAACACGTTGTTGCCGCTATTACCTTTCAAATTATTGTCGGCCGTATTTCCGGTCACGCTCGTGTTGCCCGCCTGCTCCTCGAGTTGGGCGTTATCAATACCTCCACCCAGAATCAGCGGCATGCTCAAGTAAGAAGCAATGTAGACAATGTCAAGTGACTTATCAGTGCCGCTGTCTTCGAACACATCGCCCGGGTTATCAACGTAATACGTGTCGGCCCCATTCCCCCCGTCCATGTAGTCGGCGTCTTTGTCACCGTCGAGTACATCGTTACCCTCGCCGCCGTAGAGGGAGTCTTTGCCGCTACCGCCCAGCAAGTTGTCATTGCCCGCGTTCCCGAACAAAGTGTCATCACCCTGCTCGCCCTCCAGGCTGTCGTTACCTTCCTCTCCAATCAGCCGATCATCGTCATAGCCACCATAAAGACGGTCGTCGCCGCGGCCACCCTTTAACTCATCTCGCCCAAGGAAACCGTACATGTCGCTCGGCCCGGCTCCACCCTGCAGGTAATCGATTCCATTGGTACCGAGTTTCTGATCTGGAACGTCATCGTCTGCGTTAGTCACGACCACCGTGGAGATCTGCAGACCTTGGCCGCTGCGCATTCCGTCGTAAGCGAAGTCATCAGATTTCGTAGACGTGGTGATGTTGAAGGTCAGGTCGCCATCGGTTTCGTTATCGTCGACCCCCCTCACCGTGACGGTCTGTGTCTGATTCCAGTTATTCGGTGTGAACGTCAGCACCTGCGCCGCCTGCCCGCCGACCGCAAACACTCCTTCCGTCACATCGTTGATCGTGAGCGTTACCGACACGTCATAGACCGGCGCCTTCGAAAGCACGACGCCGTAGCTCGCCAGCTCACCAGACTCGGTCGTACGTAGCCCGGAAACGTTACTGAAGTTCACCGCCGCAGCCACTGAAACCGGCGTGGTCGAGGTATCTTCGACCACGACGGCGACGCTCTTCCCTGCAGCCGTGACCGCCAGCGTTTCCTGCCCCTCAGTCAGAAGGTCGTCTGACAAATTGAGGGTGACACTGGCTCGCCCGAGCGAGTTGACCGTAAAGACACCCTCCAGCGCCTGTCCCTTGAGGTCCGCCGCCACCACACCAGATCCGCTGATCGTGAACGGCACGACCGTGTCAGCCGCAACGTTGGTGGTGACCAGGTTGAAGGTGATTGAGCCCCCTTCATTAACTGCGCCCGCCGAGGCGCTAATCGCATAGGTTGGGACCGGCGCTGCGACCTCCTTGAGCACCACCACCTTATCGGTGAACTCGACCCGCTCGATATTTGCCAATGACAGCGTGGCGCTCTGACTGCCGGTGAACCGCATCGTGTGTCGGTCGTTACCAGACTGGTCGATCGTGTAGAGCGTGGACTCCGTCCCAACCTTGAGTACGTCGACACCAGCACCGCCGTCAATTGTTCCGGCGCCGCGAGTAAACGACATCTGATCATCACCCGCACCGAGATGGACCGTGCCTGACTCAAGTTCAACGGAATCATCGCCCACGCCGACCATGGTCAGCGTGTCGTTTCCCGCGCCAAGTGACAGCGTCGACTCAACCATGCCGCGCCGGGCAACGATTTCCACCGTATCGTTGCCATCGC
>CAIPNM010000342.1 GCA_903866395.1 uncultured bacterium | reverse complement strand
GTTGGCAACGTCGCGGCCTTCCTCCTCTCAGAGCTTGCGGGCGGTGTCACCGCCGAAATCACTTATGTCGACGGCGGATTCAGCCAGACCGTGGGCGGGATCGCAGAATCACCGAATGGCTGAGCGGGAGGATCCGCCCGCCGTCCTGCTCGAGGCACTTCACAAGCGCTTCGGCGAGCGGATCATCCTCCAGGATCTGACGCTACGAGCCGAGCCGGGAGAGCGGATTGCATTGCTTGGTGAGTCGGGCAGCGGCAAGTCCACCCTGCTCAACATCATTGCCGGTCTCGAGCCCGCCGACTCTGGGCGTGTGGAGATCGCCGGCCGCTCGCTCATCGGTCTCGATGATGATCACGCCGCCGCGCTTCGCCGTCAGCTGATCGGATTCGCCTTCCAGGCGTTTCATCTCCTTGGTCACCTCACCGTGCAGCGAAATGTCGCGGTGCCGCTGCTCCTGAACGGCATTCCCCCTGCCGAAGCACTCGATCGCGCCGCCACCGTGCTCGGCCGACTGGGCCTGGGCACCCGCCTCCAAGCCCCGATTCGCGAACTCTCGGGTGGCGAGCAACAACGGGTCGCGCTCGCGCGGGCGCTGGTGGCTGCGCCCCGTGTGCTGCTCGCCGACGAACCCACCGGCAACCTGGATCCCTCAAGCGCCCGCACTGCGCTCGCCCTGATCGCCGAGCAGGCTGCCGAATCGGGCGCAGCGCTGTTACTCGTTACCCACTCACACGAGGCGGCAGCCATCGCTGATCGTCAGCTGGTCCTGCGGCAGGGTCGGCTTGAACCGGCGTGACGCAGTCGGCCAGCCCCCACCGCGCGCTTCTTCGATGGCTGATCGCGGCCCACTGGCGAGAAGGGCCTGCTGCCATGCTGGCCGGTGCGCTGTCGATTGCGATCGGTGTAGCGCTCGCGCTGGGCGTGCACTGGGTCAACCGATCAGCATTAGCGGAATTTTCTGCCGCGATCGCCATGGTCAACGGCGACGCGCAGGCACAACTGGTGGGCCGAAGCGCTGACTTCGACGAGCAGGTCTATGCGACCTTGACCGAATCATCAGGCATCGCCGCAGCAAGCCCCGTCATCGAGTTCAAAGCCCTCGCCTCAGTCGTCGGTCCGGCCGCCCGTCGCGCACCACTCCGCGCGACCGAATCCCCTGGGCTGACGCAGTCGGGCTCGCCGCAAGCCTCGCAGCCGATCGCACTTCGTGTACTGGGGATCGATCCGCTTCGCGCGGCCCAGGTCACGCCCACGCTTTTACCCTCACTGGCTGAAGCCGATCGCAACGACCCGGCGGCGCTCTTTGCCGACGATGCCGTGTTTCTGTCGCGCGCGGCGGCGCGTGCGCTCGGCATCGCGCCAGGCGAGCAGATCGTTATCCAGACCGGGGCGCACCAGCAGACATTGCGCGTGGCGGGCAGCGTAGAGGGCGCCGATGAAGGTCAGCTGCTGGCGGTGCTCGATATTGCCAATGCCCAGCAATATTTTGGTCGACTGGGGAAATTGTCGAGGATCGACCTGCGGTTTACGGAGAACGCCGACGCGGGCAGCGTGCGCGCCGCGGTCGAGCCCACGCTTCCCATACAGGTGCTCTGGAGCGTCCCCCAGGCGGCTGGGCAACGGATGTCAAACCTGTCGCGCGCCTATCGGGTCAATCTCAATGTGCTCGCGCTGGTGGCGCTCTTTACCGGCGCCTTCATCGTTCAGGCCACGCTCGCGCTGCGGGTAGCCCGCCAGCAGCATGAGATTGCGCTGCTCGGCGTGTTGGGCGCGCCACGCCGCTTTGCCGCAAAACGGATACTGATCGATGCACTGGCGATCGGCGCACTCGGCTCGGTCACCGGGGTGCTGGGGGGAATGGCACTCGCATCGCTACTCCTCGCCGTGACCGGGGGCGACCTCGGAGGCGGCTACTTCGATCGTCGCGTGATCGCGCTTGCCATCGACCCACTATCGGTCGCGGCAGGCCTGGCCGGCGGCCTTGCCATTGCGCTGATGGGCGCGTTTTCACCGATGCGGGCGGCACAACGCATCATTCCCGCGCGTGCGCTACGCGCTCGCTCGACGGAAAGCGTGCTCGATCCGAGTGGGCGCGCGCGTTGGGCGGCCGGGCTCGCAGCGATTGCACTATTGCTGCTGGCGGCGCCGCCTATCGCCGACCTGCCGCTTGCGGCTTACGCCAGCATCGCGATACTGCTCCTCGCTGGCGTCATGCTAACTGGCCCCCTGATCGGGCCATGCTCGCGGGCGGTGATCCAGGCACTGGAACGGCGCGCGCCGCCGCCCACGGTCTGGCTCGCACTGTCGCGCATGGCGGGCGCACCCGGCAGCGCTGGCTCAGCGTTGGGCGGTGTGGTCGCAAGCTTCGCGCTCGCCAGTGCGATGGCCATCATGGTCACCAGCTTTCGGGTCTCGGTCTCTGATTGGCTCGATCAGGTGTTACCCGCTGACCTGTATGCCCGACTGCCCGCCAGCGCGGCAGGCGAGGGCTTCGACCCATCGCTACAGAACCGTATCCGGGCCCTGTCGGGCGCGAGCCAGGTCGAGTTTTCGCGGGTCGGTTCAATCCTGCTCGACGAGCGCCGCCCGGCTGTCGCGCTGGTGGCGCGTCCGCTGAACTCGGCCGGTGTCGCGGCACGTCTGCCCCTGACAGGAAAAACGGTCGCGGTGCCAGAGAATCAGCTGGGCGTCTGGGTGAGTGAACCCTTCGCCGATATTTTCCGGGTACAGCCTGGCGATATGTTGTCGCTGCCGATCGGCAACACCCCGACTCCCGTGCGAGCCCTGGTTGCCGGTATCTGGCGGGACTATGCCCGACAGCACGGCGCGATTGCGATCGATATCGATGATTACCGTCGTCTGACGGGCGATGGTGCGGCCAATGAAGTCGCGTGGTGGCTCGCCGATCGCTCGCAGACCGAGGCTTTCATCGCGCAGGCGCAAGCCCTGTCCCCGCTCACTGACAGCATGGAATTTCGGGATACCGGCCAGCTGAAATCGCTCTCGCTCAAGATCTTTGACCGAAGCTTTGCGATCACGCATGTGCTCGAGGCCATTGCCATCGCAGTGGCGTTGTTTGGCGTCGCCACCTCGGTCGCTGGCGAAGCCCTCGCGCGGCAGCGAGAGTTCGGCATGCTTCGCCACCTCGGGCTCACCCGCAAGCAGATCGGACAGCAGTTCGCGCTCGAGGCGGCCCTGGGCACCGTGGTAGCGTGTCTGTGGGGGCTTGTCCTGGGCGCGGTCGTTGCGTGGGTCCTGGTGCATCGTGTCAATCCGCAGTCTTTTCACTGGACGATGTCCATGCACTGGCCCGCCAGCATGCTTGCCACCAGCGCATTCGCCATGATCATGTTGGCCGCCGTGGCGGCACGCCTGTCTGCGCGGGAGGCCACGGGCGCAGCGCCCGTGCTGGCGGTGAGGCAGGACTGGTGAGCGCGACCCGACGTCAACTGCTTCGGGCGCTTGCACTCGCAGCGGGTGCCGCACCCTTGACAGCGTCCGCTCGCTCGGACAGTGCAGCGCCCCGCTTTGCATCGGTCACGCCCGGCAAGCGCCTGTCGTTTCCACGCGATCACGGCGCACACCCCGATTTCAGGATTGAATGGTGGTACCTGACCGGCTGGATGGATGCATCAGCCGGCGAAGCGGGCGCGCCGATTGGCCTCCAAATCACGTTTTTCAGGGTTGCCACCGGTTGGCAGCGTGATCACACCAGCCGCTTTGCAGCACAGCAGCTGATGTTTGCGCATGCCGCGATCGCGGTCCCGGGACGCGGCCGGCTGATCAAGGCCGAGCGCGCTGCACGAATCGGCCTGGGCATCGCGCAGGCTGACGAAACCGATACCGCGCTTCGCATCGGCAACTGGCAGCTGATCCGCGATGCAGCCGATCGCTACCAGGCTCGTATCAGCGATTCTGCGCTGTCAATCAGCATTGATTTTCAGGCGCAACGCCCCCCGCTGCTTCAGGGCGAGGCGGGCTTTTCCCAGAAAGGCCCGCAACCCGTTCAGGCGAGCTACTACTACAGCCGCCCCTGGCTTGCCGCCCGGGGCGAAATCGCGTGGGCCGATCCCGATCGACCGCGCCTCACGCCGCGGACGGTACAGGGTCACGCTTGGTTCGATCATGAGTGGTCGAGCGAACTGCTTGATGCCCAGGCACAAGGCTGGGACTGGGTCGGTCTTCACCTCGCTGACGGAAGCGCCCTCACGGCCTTTCAGGTCCGCCGCGCCGACGGCCGAGCGCTCTGGCAGTACGCCCGGTGGGTTGACGCGGAACAGCGAGAGATCCGTGCTCAGGGCGATACCGCAATGGTGACCTTCGAGCCGCTTCGCCATTGGCGTTCACCGCGTAGCGGCGCATCGTGGCCCGTAGCGCAGCGGTTGCGCGTCGGCACCCGAGTGATCGAGCTACAGCCCATGTTTGATGATCAGGAGCTCGAGACCCGCGGCAGCACCGGCATCACCTATTGGGAGGGCGCGGTCACGGTCACCGAAGCCGGACGTACGATTGGCCGCGGCTACCTGGAACTCACCGGCTACGCGCAAGCGATGCGAATTTGAATGGACAGCTACCGAACCAGCTGATTGATCTCGATGATCGGCAGCATCACGGCCAACACGATCAGGAGCACGATGGCGCCCATCACCAGGATCAGAAGCGGTTCGAGCAGGCTGGTGAGCGCAAGGGCGCGGCGTTCGGTCTCTGAACTCAAGGTTCGGGCCGTTCGCTCAAGCATGTCGGCGAGCGTGCCGGTGGCTTCGCCACTGGCAATAAGATGCACCATCAAGGGCGGGAAGCGCCTGGCGGCAGAAAGCGCCCTCGCAAGCGACACGCCTTCCCGCACCCGACCGATCGCATCATGCACGTTATGCCTGAGCGCTTCGTTCGCAAGCGTCTGAGCGCCCGCCTCCAGGGCACGGATGAGCGGCACCCCGGAAGCAACCAGAATCGACAGCGTGGACGCAAACCGCGCGGTCTCCAGGCCTGACAGCAGTCGCCCGGCGATTGGCAAAGACAGCGCTCGGGTGTGCCAGGCGAGTTTCACCGTAGGCGAACGCAGCGCGGCGCGCCAAGCAACCCAGCCCGCCCCCAGCAGAAGCGCCACCGCCCAGCCCCATTCGCGCGTGAAATCGGAGGCCACGATCAGCGCCTGCGTGAGAAACGGCAACGCCTGCCCAGTCTGACGAAATACATCGATCACCTGCGGCACGACGTAGGTGAGGAGCACGATCACCACCGCCGAGGCCACCACGGTAACAATCGCCGGATAGATGAATGAGAGCGCCACGCGTTGCACTAACGCGCCACGCGCTTCGATGTAGTCAGCCAGCCGGGTCATCACGCCCGCGAGATCGCCCGATTGCTCCCCCGCTGCCACCAGCGCGCGATACACCTCGGGAAAGTCACGCGGATAGCCTGACAGCGCGCTCGCGAGGGTCTGACCGCCCACCACTTCCGCCCGCACTGCGGCGAACCGCTCCCGCACGGTCCGGCTCTCGGCCTGTTCGATCACCACATCGAGCGCCTGCTCGAGCGGCAGCCTCGCAGACAGCAGACTCGCGAGCTGCCGGGTGGCAAGTGACAAATCGCTGGTGCGAAGGCGTGCGCCTAACGACCGGCGCGCCGCCCCGACGGAGGCCTGTAAGGGTTCGACTTCGAGCGGGGCCAGCGCCCGCTCACGAAGCAGCGCCCGGGCGTGGCGCGGCGAATCGGCGTCAATCAGACCGCGCTCGATCCGACCTGCAGCGTCCGACGCCTCGAATCGAAAAGCCGGCATCAGAGAACGCCCGGCGTGGAAGCTTGGTCAGTCGCGCGTGACACGCACCACCTCGTCGGCTGACGTGACACCGGCCTCGACCCAACGCTGACCATCCTCACGCATGGACATCATGCCGTACCGACGCGCGGCTTCGCGCAGCTCGCTCTCGGACGCGCCGCGGTGAATGAGCGCGCGAACCGTATCATCGACCACGAACAACTCATGTACACCAGTGCGACCTCGATAGCCAGTTCGATCACATGCAGGACAGCCCACCGCCCGCCACCCCCCGGCAACCGGATCGGGCTCGCGGCATTGCTCGCAGAGTCGGCGAACCAGTCGCTGCGCAACCACCCCCAACAGCGACGATGACAACAGGAACGGCTCGATCCCCATATCGGTTAGGCGGGTCACCGCCGACACAGCATCGTTGGTGTGCAGCGTGGCGAGCACCAGATGTCCGGTGAGCGAGGCCTGCACCGCGATCTGCGCGGTTTCGAGGTCGCGAATCTCGCCGATCATGACGACATCGGGATCCTGTCGAAGAATGGCCCGAAGCGCCTTCGCAAAACTCATATCGATCCGTGCGTTCACCTGGGTCTGACCGATCCCCTCAAGGTGATACTCGATGGGATCTTCCACCGTGAGTACATTCATGCGATTGAAATCGAGGCGACCCAGGGCGGCATAGAGCGTGGTGGTCTTGCCGGAACCGGTGGGTCCGGTCACCAGCAGAATTCCATGCGGCTGATGCACCAACCGGTCGAATGCGGCGAGCGTGGGAACGCTCATTCCCAGCGACTGAAGATCGAGCCGTCCCGCTTCCTTATCCAGCAGCCGCAACACCACGCGTTCACCATGGCCTGTGGGCAGCGTGGAGACGCGCACATCGACGGCACGCCCCCCGATTCGAAGCGCAATGCGACCGTCCTGGGGCAAGCGTTTTTCGGCGATATCCAACTGCGCCATGATCTTGACCCGAGAGACGATCGCCGCATGTAATTCGCGACGCGGCCGGGCGATGTCACGAAGCGTGCCGTCGACTCGGAATCGCACAACCGAGGCGCTCTCGAAAGCCTCGAAATGAATGTCGGATGCACCGTCGCGGCTCGCCTGCGTGAGAAGCGCATTGATCATCCGGATGATGGGCGCATCATCTTCGGACTCGAGCAGGTCTTCGATACGCGGAATGTCCTGCATGAGCTGCGAAAGATCGAGATCACTTTCCACCTCATCGACCACTTGAGCCGCTGACCCTTCGCGCTGCGCGTAGGCGCGCGTGATCGCGAGATCGAGTTCATCTGCAGGCTTTCTGACCGACACCAGACGCAGGGGCACGGTGCGCGACAGCTCGGCCACGGCGCGTAACGGCGTGCGCTCGCCAATCCAGATTTCGAGCGCCTCGGGGCTCGCCGCAGCGACCAGAATCTGATTGGCCCGCGCGAATGCGTAGGGCACATAGCGTGAGGCTGGAACAGGTTGCATGGTCATGAGGCGGGCGGACCGGGCAGGCTCAGGGTGTATCGACTCTTGGAAGAGCCGGTGCCGCGGGTGCTTGGGGAAAGAAGCTGAACCCGGGCTGCCTGACTGCAGCAGGCAGCCGAGGCTGACCCTCTGGCGCCTCGGGGCGAGCCGGTAGCGGCGTGCCGTTCATGTCGGGCAAGCCGTTGCGGGAGGGCAACCGGACGTCATTTCGGATCGCACGGATGTAGTCGTAACGATTGGCCGACACCGCATTCGCCGCCTCCATGTCGCGCAGCACGACCGGGCGGAGAAACACCAGCAGGTTGTTCTTCACCCGCTTGCGGCTCTCGTAGCGGAACAACCCGCCTACAAGCGGCAGATCACCCAAGCCCGGAACCTTTGACTCGGAGCCCGAAAGCGTTTCCTCGATCAGCCCGCCGAGGACGATGATTTCACCATCATCAACCAGCACGTTGGATTCAATGGCCCGCCGATTGGTGATGATGCCCGATGCGTTGGTCCGATCAAGAACGCTCGAGACCTCCTGAAAGATCTGCAGGCGCACCGTACCTGATTCCGAGATCTGGGGCCGCACCCGAAGCGTGGTGCCTACGTCGCGCCGTTCGATCGTCTGGAACGGATTGGCGGTGGCCGCGCCTGCACTGGCGAGACTGGTGAACTGACCGGTAATGAACGGCACGTTCTGCCCGATCATGATGCGCGCTTCTTCGTTGTCGAGCGTGAGCAGATTGGGCGTTGCCAGGACATTGGCCGATGCGTCCGACTCCAGCGCGCGGGCGAGGAGCCCCAGATTCAGCACCTGGGTGGTGCCCAGCTGAGTGGTGCCGCGGACCACGCCGATGTTGAGACCGTTCGCAGTGGCGATCTGCCTGGGGTCGGCTGCAAGTGCCGCAATATTGGTTCCGCCAGAACCGAAGTTGGTGCCACCGAACCCTCGGGTCGATCCCTCTGGCGCACCAAGGAACTGCCACTGAATTCCGAGCTCAGCCGCCTTATCGGCCTGCACTTCAACGATCAGGGATTCGATGAACACCTGGGCGCGACGCGCATCAAGTTTGTCGATGACCGCGCGCAGGCTGCGGTAGATCGCATCAGGTGCGGTAATGATCAGTGCATTACTCGCCGGATCGGCGGTGATGATGGCCCCGCCCACCCGGACGCTGGTGGCCCCCTGCTGCTGCCCGCCGCTTGTTGACTGACCCATGGAGCCACCCAGCGGCGCGTTACTGCCCAGCGCACCCTGGCCGGCCTGCGGCCCGCTCGCAAGGCTGGTTCCGCCAAGCGATGACTGCTGCCCTCCCGCCCCGGACAGGCTTTGTCCGAAGGTCGTGGAGCTTTGACCCGCGCCCTGCCCGCCGTCGCCCGCCAGTACGCCGCGCAGTGTTTGCGCGAGCTTCACCGCCTCTGCGTTTCTCAGATAGACGACATGAATGTTGCCTGGCTCGCTGCTCGCCACGTCAAGCCGCGCAATCAGGCCTCGCGCAAGCTTCATGCGCTCAGGGCTGGAGGTGCGCACCAGCACCGAATTGAGACGAGCATCGGCAAACACGGTCACGCGCTGGGTCGGATCAGACTGCTGCTGCTGCGCGCCGGCGCGCGCGCTCTCATCGAGCATGCGATTGACGGCTACAGCCACGTCAATGGCCAGCGCATGAACCATGGGGATGACTTCAACCTCATTGGCCACTGCTGTATCGATCGATTCGATGATCGCGGCGAGCCGGGCCATGTTGGACGCGTAGTCGGTGACCACCAGCGAGTTATTGCCCGGATAGGCGACGACCGAATTATTGGGCGTGATGAGCGGACGCAGCACCGGCACCAGGTTGGCCGCGGTTTCGTGCTTCAGCCGGAACACCTGCGTGATGATCTGTTCGCCGGCCGGTGCGGCGGCTGCCTCCGGCCCCCGAACCGTAGAGGCCAGCACCTTGCCATCGGCCTCCGGCACGATCCGCCCAATACCGCCCACGTCCACGTAGGCGAACCCCAGACCACGCAGCGCGATCCGGAACAGTTCGAACGCTTGCTGGCGACCCACCGGCCGGGCGGTTTCCAGCGTAAGTTTGCCGCGCACCCGCGGATCGACCACCAGGTTTCGGCCGATCAGGTGCGCGAATGCATTGGCGATGGATTCGATCTCCGCATCGCGAAAGTTGAGCACCACCTCATCGCCGCGCGGCGTCAGCGCTGGTGGTGCCGCAAGCGCCCCGCTGGGGGCTGCCGCGGCGGCGGGCTGCACCGGCGCGGCGGGCTGGGCGCTGGCCGCAAGCGGGACCAGCGTGGCGGCCACGGCGAGCCCCCGTGCAGCGACGCTGGTTGCAAGCGGGGCCAGCGCACTGACCACGGCGAGCCCTCGCGCGGCGATGCTCTCTGCGAGCCTGGGGTGGGTACGAATGATCCTGCGCATGAGACTGTTATTCATGACCCTACCCTGATAATCGTCTGTTCACCATCGCGTGTCCCGACCAACCCGAGCAGACCCCGCAACCGGGTATCGTCCGCCTGGGCTGGCTGGGCGCGCGCCACGAACGAAAACCCGCGCGCACTGGCCGTCCCCTGACCAGTAAGCGTCAGGGCCCCATCAAGTGTCTGCATCCCGATCGTGGCCTGAGTACCCTGCCCCTGAATCTCGATCCGGTAATTGCCCAGCGGCCGAACTGCGCTCAAAGCGGACGCAACGTTTCGCAGTTCGATCGTGACGCCGCCATCAAACCGCTGCGGCCCCAGCATGATGTTGGACCATGACAGCATGACGGCACCGGCAGGGCGCACGGTATTCCAGGGCGACCCCAGGGCACCCAGTTCGATTCGGGGAAGCTCCAGCCGTCCGTTACCCAGGCGCAGTTCGCGCCAGTTTCCCTGCAGCGCCACGGGCTGGGTCATGCCGTCAACTTTCAGGGTCGCCTCGATCAGGCCCAGGAACAGTGGCGCGGGCGCAAGCTGCCAGTGAATCCGGCCGGGCAAGGCGACGCCCGCGAGCGAGCGCCGCGATTGGGCCGACTCACCCGTGTCAACCCAGACCAGACGGCCGCTCCCCTGCCAAACGGTACCGGCGGCTTCGGCGAGTCTCAGCTTGCCACCCGTCAGGCTGGCGGCAAGCGCATCAAGCCAGGTTGCGGGCGCGGTGGTGAAGATCACACCCAGCGCGACCAGTAACGACACCAACGCGGTGACGGCTGCAGCGATGATCGTTCGGGCCGTCATCGCCGATCACCCCCTGGCAGCTCCAGAACCATGCGCACGCTTACCAGTCCGGGATCGGCATCTCGCGTCACCGACAGATCGGCCACCCGCAAACGGGTCTCGCGAAGCGCTGAATCCAACCAGCCGACCCAGGTCGCGAAGGGCACACCGCGTAAGCGCAGGTCGATGAGCGATTCGGTTGCCTGAATCTGCTGCAAGCCCGGTCGTAGTCCGGCTGAATCAAGGGATTGCTCGAGCCGAACCCGTACCGCTTGGAGCGACGGACGGGGCGATGCTGCAGCCGCCGAGCTGAGTCGGCGCGCCTCGGCGACCATCAGGTCGGCCTCGGCGACTTGCGAGCGCAGCGCAGGCAGCCGCGCCTGTACCGCTTCGCGACCATTCCAAGCGGGTTCAATCAGGAGCAGATAGACCAGTGCACAGGCTGCCGCCACCACGGCGCCCACCATCAGCCGACGCTCCCTGGAGGAAAGCTGCTGCCACCGCTGAAGTAGATGTTCCATCGCCGGGCGCCCTCAGCGAAGAACCGTGATGGTGGCGAGCGGCTCGCGCTCGCTGTCGAACCGCAGCCGCAAGCCCTGTCTGCGCCCGGCAAGCTCGAGCGCCTCGCGCGCAGCACGCGTGTCGGCGATCCCCGGGCGGAATCGCGCTCGCAGCCGACCGTCCCGGTATTCAAGTGACCCAATCGCATCCTGCGCCTGGGTGCCCAGGGCAAGACCCAGGCCGACCACCAGCGGCAGAAAATCATCGGGACTGGCCTGTCCGGCCCTGGCACGCAGCTGCGCCACGTGGCGCTGCATCTGGAGTACTGGATCGACCCGCGTGGTGCCGGCAGGAAACACCTGGGCGAACGACCGGTCGAGCGTGGCCAGCAACTCGGTCTGTTCCCGCGCGAGCGAATACCAGTGCAGATTGAGCCCCGCGACCGCCAGGGCTGCGCAAGTGAGCGCGCCTACCAGCGGCCAGCGCCAGGCACGCCAATCGAATGCCGAGGCCCAGCGCGCGAGCGCGCCCGCACGCTGCGCAGCCAGCAAATCAACCGAGGCCGAGCCAGGCGTTGGCAGCTCACCCAGCCGAAGCGCCACGCCAGCTTCGGCTGCCGAATCGCGAAGCACCGCGCGCCAAGCCTCGTCTTCGGCCAGCCCCAGAACTTCGCCCCCGCCAGCGGCCGCAAGCAGAGCCCACGCCGACCGCAGCGCCTCGCGACGGGTGTAAGGCTCGGCGCCCGCGGCCAGCCCCACCCCATCGCCCGTGGTCGGCAGCACCGCGATTGAGGATCCGACGCAAAGCAGCACAGCCACCGAAGCAGGCTGCTGCAGCTGAAGCGCCTGCGCCGGCCACACCGCCGTCACCCGAACTCCGCGACGCTCGAAGGCCTGCGTGACCACATCGAGCCAATGCCTGTCGACCGCGGCCACCAAGCGCTCCGCACCACCATCGGAGCCACCCAGCGCCCACGCGCAGGTCTGAGGATCTTGCAGGATCTGATCTTCAAGCAGATTGGGAAGCGCCCGCTGCAACCGGCCTGCAGGCAGCGCCGGCAGGCGTGCACGAAGCAGAGTGACGTCTCGCGCGTCAACGATGAGGCGCACAGTCCTCATGGGCGGGAGCGTTTCAAGACTCGCGCGCACCATCATGGGCCGATCGCGCGAAGGGCCCGCCGCCACCAGAAGACTGTTTTCGCCCGCCAATGACCGCTCGCCCGCAACCCGCGGCGGCAGCCAGACGATCGCCTCTCCCCGCCTCAGAACTGCTGCCGCCATAACAGATCGACTCGCGCCGGCCCCCTGAAAAATAGCGCCTCGGTAGACGCCTCAACTCGTTCGAAGCGTACCATCCCGGCCACCAGAAAAAAGCTCGATCCGACTGAATATAGCTCCGCATTGAGCGAGATCGGGGGATTGAACCGGCTACCCGCCTGTTCAAGCGTGGTGGAAACCACCCGCTCCCGCGCCAGAACAAACCCGCGTGCGGCGTCCAGGGTCAAATCATCAGCCAGCGCCGCGATCACCTCGGCAGGCGCAGTGTTCACGTTCACCCGCGTGCTTGCCGTGCTGTGACGGGTATCGCCCGAGGGAATGTGTTTGGGCAGCAGCACGGCAAATGGCATGAGGGCCGCCACCACCCGCTCATCAAAGCCCGGCAGCCGCAAGAGTTCGCTCATTTTGAGTGGCGGCGCGAGCAGCGGAATTGGCGCTGCGGCGCTTTGGGCAGGAGCGGCAGGCGGGGGCGAACCCGACGCCGCCGGCGCGCCTGCCGAACCTGTGGCCCCGCCGGCACCCGTAGCACCCTGATCGGCTGCCGCCGCTGTGGGCGCGGGGTAAGACTCGAGCAGGCGCCGCGTCAAGGCTGATTCCAGTTCGGGCGGGAGGCCGAGGAAGGCGAGCAACCGGCGAAACGCGGCCGCCTGCTTGTCCACGGGCTTGCCGTCGTGCACCAGGTTACTCAGGTTGAGCCGTCCCTGGGCGTCAAAGATCTGTCCGGCGATCAGGGCCGAGCGGGTGCTGCCGGAAATACGAGCCCCTGCGGTCACCGTTTCATCGAGCCGGGTTTCGGCCACCGGCACAGCCCAGGTCTCCTGGAGATGATCAACCTGGCCGCTTGAGCTCTGGTCGGACCGAAGCACCACCGCGGCCCAGTCGAGCACAGCGGTCTCGATCCAGCGCAGCTGCGCGCTCGCGAAACGATTCTGTACCGACCGCGTGGCCAGGTGCTGACGCCAGAACAGACTGGCCACCAGCAGCGTCGCGATCGAGACCAGCACCAGCACGCTCACGATCGCCGCACCATGCTCACGACGGAAATGACGGCGCATGATCAGTCCCGGATGGAAAACACGCGCACGAGCCGCTCGCCGCCGCGAATCAACGACACCTCAACCCCGGTGACGCTGTCACCCGTGCCGTCGATGCGCTGGCCAGGCGGCAACCAGCCCTGGCCGGGTCGATACAGGCGCCAGCTGATCGCGTCGACCCGCTCGACCAGCGGCTGCCAGGTGGTGGCATCGACCGTGGAGCGCGCCCCGAAAGCAGTGTCAGCGAGCGCATCGGGGCTACCCGGCCACCACAGCACGAATCCGCGCTCGAGCCGGCCGCCGTCGAGGCGCCAGACCACGCGCTGCAGCCCGCTTGCACGCGACGGATCACCTCTGGGCGAACCTGCGGGGGCGAACGCCGCCACAGCGGGCGCCTCACGAATCAGATCAAGCTGTCCACCCGTGGTGGTGTCGCGTCCGCCCGGCGATTCGGTGAGCGCAACCGGCCCCCGCCCCGTATCGAGCAGCCGCACCGGCCAGGACCGCCGCAGGTCCTCCTCAATCTGCGCAAAGGCCACCACCAGCGCGCGCAGTTCATCGCCCGCGCGAGTAATGCGTTCGCGCGCATCAATCAGGGCGTCAAGCGCTCGCCAGGACATGAGCGCAAGCACCGACATCAGGGTTACTGCAATCAGCAGTTCAAGCAGCGTGAACCCACTCATCGGCCTGCGCCCTCGAAGGCGCGGCGCCCGTGCAGGCAGCGGCCGACCGGTTTGGTGAGCGCCCCCATTAGCAGGCCGACAACGCCCAGGATTCATCGCTGGTTCACCGCGAACCCGGTCAGTCGGGCGAGCCGGTGTCCATCAGCCGGGTTTTCGACCCCCAGCTCGATCCGTCGGAATGACGGGTTGGGCGTTGCGAACACTTCTTCGCTACACCGCAGCGCCACCGCCCCCATCGGGCATTCATAGGTACGGCGGCCAACCGGCGGGAACTCGCCCATCAGGCGGATGGCAGATAACCGGTTCTCCGCACTCCATTGGGCATGGGTACGCAGCCTCATCTCGCCCGAGGCCTGCGCGAGCGATGCGCCCGCGCGCATCGCCGCCACCAGCGCGATCGAGGCAACGGTCAATGCGATCAGTACCTCAAGAAGCGTGAAACCCCGCTCCCGAGCCCCCGGGCGAAAAGCCGGTGCTGTCCTGAGTGGCCGGAGACGCGGGCTCATGCGAGGCTCATTCGACTGAAAAAATGCCAAGTCCATTGGCAACGATCGCGGCCTGCGCGCCCTCTCGCGAGAGCCGCAGGCGAAAAGGCACATCGACCTGTTCGCGTCCGAATTCGATCACCCGCTGACCATCGGCGCGCTCCAGGACCAGCGTTGTGGGCGCGAGCCACACGCGCTCACGCAGGGCGGGATCATCGGCGAGCGGCCACCAGGCGCGATCGAGCCACACCACAAAGCGGTAGCGCTCCGCATTGGCTTCAAAGCGAACCGGTGCACCGCGCAGCAACGCCTCCTCGCGCGCAATCGCCATGAGACGGGCAAGCCGGTCAGCCTCATAGCGCAGACTCCTGGACTGATCGGGCACCGCGAGCATCAGCGTGCCGGCGAGGACCGCTGCGATCAGCAAGGCCACCATCATTTCAACCAGCGTGAAGCCGGTCTGGCGGCTGCGCACCCCGCGCCCAGGTTGCCCGGGGCGGTGTGGTTCAGCGGTTAAGTGACCAGTTGCCGATATCGGCATTGACGCCCTCGCCTCCCGGCTGGCCGTCAGCGCCCAGGCTGAAGACGTCGATCTCGCCACGAACCCCCGGGCTCAAGTACTGATAGGGCCGCCCCCAAGGATCGTTGGGCGCCTGTTTGAGATAAGCCTTCCAGTTTTGCGGGACCGGTTCAACCGAAGGCCGAACGGCAAGCGCCGACAATCCCTGCTCGGTGCTGGGGTAGCGCTGGTTATCAAGCCGATAGAGGTCAAGCGCCTGGAGAATTTGCGCCACCTCAGCCTGGGCCGCACGAACCCTGGCCTCATCTGGCTTGCTCATGATCCTGGGCACGGCGATGGCCGCGAGAATGCCGAGAATGACGATGACGACCATGAGTTCGATCAGCGTGAATCCGCGCTGCCGAAGCCGGTCTCTGAACGATTCACGCTGCCTGCCAAGCCGCCGCTGCATTTGAAGAAATCCGATAAAGAACCCGAGCTATGATATCAGCGGCCATGGCAACCGCTGCCACGCGCCGCTTGACCTCGGACATTGAACTGTCGCACTGCTATGAGTCGCTTTCGTTACGGCCCGTCACGGATCTCCTCTGCCAGCCTGGTGGGCGCACTCACGATCGTCGCCTGCGCCGGGACGGCAATCTGGTGGGGGGTCTTGCTGAGCGCACCGAAACCGGCCATCGCCCCCGCGGTTGAGCCTGCGCTCAACCAACCCGACCCGGCGGCCGCGCTCGCGCTGTTCGGCACGGTCGGGCGGGTTAACGCCAGCGCGCCTGATGCCCGCCTGGGCGCAATCCGGGTGGTCGGCGTGATCGTTCACCCCAAACTAGGGGCCGCCCTGCTGTCGGTGAACGGGGCACCGCCCAAGGCCTACGCGGTGGGTGAAAACGTCAGTCCGGGGCTCAACCTGCGCGAAGTCAACGCCGACGGCGCGGTATTTGATCGCTTTGGCGAGCGCATCGAGGTGGCTGCACCGCGCCGCACCAGTGTCGAGCTCCTCAACCGCAATGCCCCCCAGCCCTAGCGGGCTCCGCGGGCCAAGGCCCCTAACTGGGCTCTGATACTCCGCTCGGACGGCAGCACGTTCGATAGAATCCGCGCCATTCAATAACGACAACCGCGTCACGGGTCGATCATGACCGCGCGCGGACAACGACCCGGATCGTGACAGAGCAACTTTCCACCCGCTCGGCAGGCATGCATTCCGCGCAGGAATCGGCACCGCTGTCGCCGCCGCGAAAATCATTCCGGGCGACGCAGTTCGAGGCACGCGAAGAGGCCATCCTCGATGCCACCAACCGGTTGCTGGCTGTGCGTGGCTACGAACTCATGTCGATGGACGATATTGCGGCAGAGGTCGGTATCGCGAAGGGCAGCCTCTACAAGCACTTCGCCTCGAAAGACACGCTGGCGGTCGCGGTGATGCTGCGGCTGTTGCGGCGCACCAGCGAAGCGCTCGATGCACTTCCCGACTCGCTTGCCGCAGCAGCGCAGCTCAGGGCCCTGCTGGAGTGGGTGCTGCGCGAGCGGCTGGCGGGAGGCGTTCCGCACCTGCCCTCCACCAGCGCCGCGGTGCGTGAGGCGCTCACTCGCTCACGCGAGTATGTCGATCTGCTGATCGCAGTCTCCGAGCGGATCGGCACGCTGATCCACCGCGCGCAGACCGACGGCGCAATCGCCTCGCACTATCGCGAAGAGTTCCTTCTCTATCATTTTTATGCGCGCTCCTGCGACCCCACGCTCGATTTCCTGCGTGAGTCGGGCGCCCTGAGCGAAGACGATATCGTCGACCAGATGACCTCGGCCACCTTCGAAGGCCTCGCCCCGTGAAAGCCTATCTCGACCTGATGCGTCATGTTCTCGAGCGCGGCGAACCGAAGTCCGACCGCACGGGCACCGGCACGCTGTCGGTGTTTGGCTGGCAGATGCGCTTTGACCTTGCCGAGGGCTTTCCGCTGGTCACCACCAAGAAGTTGCACCTTCGCTCGATCATTCACGAGCTTCTTTGGTTCCTGCAGGGCTCTACCAACGTCGCTTACCTGCGCGACAACGGTGTCAGCATCTGGGACGAATGGGCCGACGAACAGGGCGAGCTGGGTCCGGTCTACGGCTATCAGTGGCGCAATTGGCCGGCAGGCGACGGCGGCACCATCGACCAGATCACCGATGTGGTCGATCGAATCCGGCGTGACCCCTCCTCACGGCGCCTCATTGTGTCGGCCTGGAATGTCGCCGACCTGCCAAAAATGGCGCTCGCGCCCTGTCATGCGTTCTTCCAGTTTCATGTAGCGGGGGGGCGATTGTCGTGCCAGATGTATCAGCGCAGCGCCGATATTTTTCTGGGCGTCCCGTTCAACATTGCATCGTATGCGCTCCTCACCCACATGGTGGCGCAGCAATGCGATCTGCAACCCGGTGATTTCATCTGGACGGGCGGCGACTGCCATCTGTATCTCAATCATCTCGAACAGGCCCGCACGCAACTCGCGCGCGAGCCATTCCCGCTGCCCCGCCTCACCATCCTGCGCCGTCCGGATTCCATCTTCGACTATCGGTTTGAAGACTTCGAGATCTCCGGCTATCAGTCGCATCCGCATATCAAGGCCCCGGTCGCGGTATGACGCGGGGCGTTCGCGCGGTGGCACCGCGCCCCCTGATCACCCTCATCGTGGCCCGTGCCGCCAATGGCGTGATCGGTCTGAACAACACCCTGCCCTGGCAGCTGCCTGAAGATCTCCGGCATTTCAAAGCAACCACGCTGGGTCATGTGCTGGTGATGGGTAGGAAAACCTTCGAGTCCATCGGCCGGCCGCTCCCGGGCCGTCGCACCATCGTACTCACCCGCGATCCATCCTGGACGAGCCCAGGTTGCGAGCGCGCGGCCTCACTTGGTGAGGCAGTCAGGCTCGCAGGCGATGTCCCCCATGTCTTTATTGCCGGGGGCGGGGAGATCTATCGCGCCGTACTCGACCAGGCCGATCAGGCGATCATCACCGAGATCGATCTCGAGCCTGAGGGCGACGCATTCTTCCCATCCCTCGATCCCGCGAAGTGGTTGCTGCGGTCGCGACAGACGCATCTCTCGGCAAGCGGCATCAGCTACGCCATCTCGCATTACCGCAACCTCGAGCGGGCACACGAGGCAACAGGCGGCTCGGCTACAATCCACGGCACGCCCCCGTAGCTCAGTGGATAGAGCATCCCCCTCCTAAGGGGAGGGTCACACGTTCGATTCGTGTCGGGGGCGCCACTACTGGGCTCTTCCCCACTACTGCCGATGCGGTGCATCGGGAAGCTCATTGCCTGCACTGTCCTCAGGCAGACCAGCCCCCTGCAGCAGGCCCCTGCACCGCTCGAGGCTCGTTAAAAGCGCCCGCAAGCCTTGCCCCGCCCGCAAGCCCCGCGCCGTGTCCTCTGCCAGATCCTGCCAGCAGCGGGCGTCTATGCGGCGTAAGCCGCGGTCGACCACGATTTCGATGGCTCTCTCGGAGAGGAGCATATAAAACAGGACACCGCTGTTGTTCTCGGTATCCCAGACCCGCAATTGGGCAAAGAGATTCGAAGCGCGCTCGCGGATCAGCGGATCAATACCAAGCTCGCGCGCCCGTACGACATCAGCCCAGGGCAAAGCCGCTTCAACGCATAGCCTCACCTCACCCGAGCCACCCGCTTCAGTGGTCTGGATTTGCTCGGCCAGCCGCTCGGCCCAGCCTGGGCCCAGCAGCCGATCGATATCGGTTTCGTCGAACCACAACTGCCGGGCTGCGAAGCCAAACCAGTTCGAGAGGGTGCCCGCTCGCGGTGTCATGTCACCACCTCCCCGAGGCGCCGCCGCCACCGAAATTTCCGCCACCGCCGCTCCTGAACCCGCCATCCGACCACGTGCTGGAACGGCCGCTCGAATTCGCCCAGTCGCCATGGGATCGACTGGGATGAACCCGCCAGGTCGCCATGGTCGCAATCAATCCCCAGAGAACCGCCAGGGGCACGGAAAGCAGGACCAGGATCAAGCCCGCGCCTGAGGCCCAGGTGAGGAGTCCCGCTCCCAGTCCGGTGACGAGGCACGCCAGTTTGCGCCCGAACCAGCCCGTCAGCCGGCGGGCCAGGACCGGGACGGCCACCAGCAAAAGTACCAGGGCATCGGTCCAGTCGGAGGCGGATTTCGATGTACCGCTCGCCCCCCGCGGTTCGGGCAGCGCTTCCCCCGCGATGAGGGCCATCAACCGGCTGAGGCCCGCATCAATGCCGCCTGCGAAGTCCCCCTCGCGAAAGCGTGGCGCGATGCTTCGGTCAATCACCTGGCGCGCCGCGAGATCGGGTACGGCACCCTCCAGCGCTTTGGCCGGCGCGATACGGAGCGTGCGGTCATTCTTCGCGATGATGAGGAGCAGACCGTCTCCGATATCCCTGCGACCGATCTTCCAGGCATCACCGACCCTTTGGGTAAAGTCGGCAATGTCTTCCGGCGCCGTAGTGGGCACCATCAGCACAACGATCTGGGTACCCCGGGCCGCTTCGAAAGCCCGCAGCCTGGCTTCAATCGCCTGCACCTGTTCGGCTTTCAGAGTGGCCGTGGTGTCGATGATGCGCGCGCTTAGCGGAGGAATCGCCTGAAGCGCCTGACTGTGCGCAAGACCTTGAAGGCTCGCGAGCGCGAGCGCGAGCCCCCATCTGGCCAGCGTGCGCAGAAAACTGAGCGCGAGGGCCGGGCTGCGCATCATGTTGAAACGCTCACTTTTTCTGGAAGTCGACAGCAGGGGGCTGGCTGAGCTGCGCCTCGTTGCTGACGCTCAGGTTGGGCTTGATCGGGTAGCTCAGCGCAAGCGCAGTGAGATTGCTCGGAAAACTGCGCACGAGCGTGTTGTACTGCTGCACTGCCTGAATGTAGCGATTGCGGGCGACAGTGATCCGGTTTTCCGTGCCCTCAAGCTGAACTCGCAAATCCTGAAAGCCCTGATTAGATTTGAGCGTGGGATAGCTTTCGCTCACCGCGAGTAGACGCGACAACGCCGAGCCGAGGCTGCCCTGGGCTTGCTGGAAGCGTTGCAGGGCCTGCGGATCGTTGAGCGTCTCAGGCGTAACCTGGATCGCCGTTGCGCGGGCACGCGCCTCCACTACCCGCAAAAGGGTCTCCTGTTCGAACGAGGCTTCCCCCTTGACGGTGGCCACCAGATTGGGCACCAGATCGGCGCGCCGCTGGTATTGGTTGAGCACTTCCGACCAGGCCGCTTTGGTCTGCTCGTCAAGCCGCTGAAAATCGTTATACCCACAGCCACCAAGCAGCAGGCTGAGCAAAGCCAACATGAAAATCGGGACTGCGCGAAACGACTGGGCGAGATTCATGAGATACCTTTCGTCATTCATTTCAAGATACCTGAATTCGCGCTCAGTGCAGCGGGCATAGGTCAGCGAATCAGAGCACCGAAAACAAAAGAAGGATCATATTGAGCGAGGTATCTGTTCACCACGCGCGTCCAGTCCGTGCCTTCGCTTTTCTCCTGACCGGATTGGTTTTCTTCATCCTGATGGATGCGATTGCCAAAGCGCTCGCCACGCAAATGGGCACGCCTTTGATCTCGTTCGTCCGTCACGCTGTCCATGCCGTGTTGATGGTGCTGATCTTCGGCCCCCGGCTGGGCGCAGCCATCATTCGGACGCATCGGCCCTGGCTGCAAATCATCCGCGGACTGATGCTGGTCGGGTTCACCTTAAGCTTCTTCAGCGCGCTCGGTTATCTGCCCCAGGCCGAGGCCACGGCGATTGCATTCATCACGCCTTTCTTTGTGATGCTGCTCGCGGGACCGTTACTCGGCGAGCGGGTAACGATCTGGCGCTGGCTTGGCGCAGCAGGCGGGTTCGCCGGCATGCTCCTCATCCTGAGGCCCGGCACCGATCTGAGCCCGACAGGCGTGGGGTTCGCCCTCATTACCGTAGCCTGCAGCATCGTCTTTCAGCTGCTCACCCGGAAGCTCTCCGCAACACCGGGCGAAGGAACAACAGCCACCGTACTGATCACCGCACTGGTCGGCACGGTCGTGTCGGCGCTCACGCTGCCTCTGATGCCCGTCTGGGGCGGCTGGCCTCAGACCATCACGTTAGCGATGTGGGCGCAGCTCGTCGGAATTGGTGTGTGCGGCACGGTTAGTCAGATCTGTCTGGTTCAGGCCTACTACTGGTCGAGCGCCTCCTTCGTGGCGCCGCTCACCTTTCTGCAGATTGTCGGAGCCGCAGTCGCAGGCTGGTTCTTTTTCGGCGACCTTCCCGACCCAATCGGCAGTCTGGGTATTGCCATCATCTGCGCAAGCGGCATCGCATCGATGGTGGCAGAAACACGCCAGGCCAGTCAGTCGACTACAACGAAGCCCTGATACGATTCAGTCACACCATGAACCTCTATACCGATCAGCACCGACAGCTTCAGGACTCGCTCAGGAAGTTCATCGAGTCCGAGATCAATCCGCACGTCGATCAATGGGAGGCCGACGGCATCTTTCCGGCGCGCGAACTGTTTCGCAAGATGGGACGCCTGGGATTTCTCGGGGTCTGCAAGCCGGTGGAATTTGGAGGCATGGGGCTTGACTACTCCTACGGCCTCGCCATGGCCGAGGCACTCTCCTGGGTACGCTGCGGCGGTGTCCCGATGGCAATCGGCGTACAAACCGACATGGCCACGCCTGCACTCGCGCGCTTCGGCTCTGACGAGGTGAAGCAGGAATTTCTCGCTCCCTCCATCAGCGGCGAGCGGGTGGCCTGCCTCGGAGTATCCGAGGTCGGCGCAGGCTCTGACGTCGCCTCCATCCGAACCGTGGCACGCCGCGATGGCGACGATTACGTGATCGACGGCGGCAAGATGTGGACCACCAGCGGCACGCAGGCCGACTGGATGTGCCTCCTTGCCAACACCTCGGAGGGCGCTGCCCATCGCAACAAGACCCTGATCTGCGTACCCATGGATACACCCGGCATCACCGTTGCACGGAAGTTGCGCAAGGCCGGCATGCACTCATCCGATACCGCGCAGATTCACTTTGACGGCGTTCGCGTCCCGCAGCGCTGGCGAATCGGCGAAGAGGGCATGGGCTTCACCTACCAGATGATGCAGTTTCAGGAAGAGCGCATGTGGGCAGCCGCCGGCTGGCAGAAAAACGCGCTCATCATCCAGGAAACCATCGACTATCTGAAGAGCCGTGAGGCGTTTGGCAAATCATTGCTGGCCAACCAGTTCATACAGTTCAAACTCGCCGAGCTGCAGACCGAGGTGGAAGCCACCGGCGCACTGCTCCACAAGACTGTCGGGCTCTACATCGCCGGCCAGGATGTGACGCAGCTCGCCTCCATGTGCAAACTCAAGGCGGCACGCGTCGCGCGGGAAACAGCCGACTGGTGCCTGCAATTCTGGGGTGGCATGGGCTATATCGAGGAAACCTCGGTCAACCGCCATTGGCGCGACTCCCGGCTTGCCTCCATCGGCGGCGGCGCCGATGAAGTGATGCTGGGCATCATCGCAAAAACCATGGGGCTCTTGTCCCGTACGTGATCGCTGCATGATGTCCGTCAAACCGTTTGCCGAATTGCCCCAAGACCCCGCTGAACGCGCGGCATGGCTGTCGCGCACGGTGATCAACACCTTCGAGGAGCGGATCCGCTTCAACGCGGTGCTGGGCATCAGGGTGGAGTCACTCGACCCAAACGGGCCCGTGCTTGGATTTGCCATGCGCCCGGAGCTGGTGGGACATTTTGTTCACGGGCAGCTTCACGGCGGCGTGATTGCGACCGCGCTGGACTCCGCAGCCGGGCTTGCGGTGATGCTCGCATTCATGGAGCGTCATCGTGATTCCGCGCCCGAGCAGGTATTCGCCCGACTGGCGCGCACTCACACGGTAGACCTGCGAATCGACTATCTAGAGAAAGGTCTGGGCGAGCGCTTCGCGGCCTCTGCCCGGGTGCTGCGGATGGGCGAGCGCACGGCGTCGATACAGATGCGTCTGGAGAACGAGCATCACACGCTGATCGCGACCGGATCCGCGGTATTTGCGGTCGGCTGACCCGCTGGCCAACCCACCCTCGACATCCTGGGCCGCAAGATTGCCCAATCCCGCTGCGCGGGCGGCTTCCGCCCGGGCCACTCGCCCAGACGGAAGTGCCAGCGAAAAGCGCCCGGGCTCAGCGAAGGAAGTCCGACACCGTTTTCCAGCGTCCCCCTTGAATCTGCGCCAGACGCGTCTGATCGTTACCCAGGCGCTTCTGCGGCCCGAAAACGAACTCTGGATTACCCAGGAAGCCACGCGGGTAGGGGTGGTCCTCGAGCGCCTTCACCAGCGAGTCAGTGGTGAGCTTGGGGCCAGCCCGCTCGGCGGCACGGGCAAAAATATCCACGTACATCCAGCCCGTGGCTGCCCACAACTCGGCGTCTTCCTTGAAGCGCGCCTTGAAGGCGTCCATCCATTCATTGAGAGAGCGGGTATTGGACGGATCATCGCGATAGGGCACCGGCGTTTCGCTGATGGCAAACAGGCCCTCCACCGCAGCACCACCCGCCTTCGGGACCGCCGGCATGTAAGCCGCCTGACTACCGAAGAACTGCCCGGTGTAGCCCAGTCGGCGCGCGGTCGCCATGGCACCAATGGTTTCGCGAACGATGGTACCCAGCACAATCAGGTCGGGGGTGGCTGCGCGCAGGCGCTGCATCTGCGAGGCGAAATCGGTGGCGCCACGCTTATAGGTGGTGCGCTCGACCAGGGCGAGTCCGAGATCCTTCAGCGCCGATTCAGTGCCGCGCAACACCTCGAGTCCGTACTCATCATCCTGATACAGGATGCCAACGCGCTTGGCGCCAGACAGCTTCACCACTTCCTTGAGACCCACCGCTGTGCTTTGCGGATAGGGGGTGGCGAGCGCGAACTTGAGCTTGTGGAATGGGTCGAAGTTGCCGTGGTGCGCCGTGGTGGGAAACAGGTGGGCGACGTTCTTTTCGATCACCAGCGGGATGGTGGCAAGCGACACGACCGAGCCCAGCGATCCGACCATCGCAAAAATGCGGTCCTGCGTCAGAAGCTTCTGTGCGCCCAGCACCGCCTTGCGCGGGTCATAGCCAGAATCCTCAACCACCAGACGGATCTTGCGGCCGTGAATGCCGCCCTCGGCATTGATCTGCTCGGTGCGCATGATCATGCCGTTCTGGATGGGTTTGCCAAGGGTGACCAACGGCCCGGACAGATCCTGGATGGACCCGAGCACGATCTGGTCGCGGGTGACGCCCTGATCGGCCCAGGCACTGGAGGCGGGCACCGCGGCGAGCACGCCACCGGCCGCGCCGAGTTCAAGAAACTGTCTGCGTGAGTTCATGGTGTTGTCTCCTTCAGGATTTTGCAGAGTACATCGATTCAATCAGATCACGATACTTTTCATTGACCAGCTTACGTTTCAACTTCATGGTGGGCGTGAGCTCCTCGTCTTCAGCGGTGAGCTTGTGTTCGATCAAACGGAATTTCTTCACCTGCTCCACGCGCGCGAATTTGGCGTTCACACGGTCCACCTCGCCCTGGATCAGTTCCTGAACTTCTCGGGTGCGGCACAGGCTCTGAAAGTTGGTAAACGGCACGTTGAGCTCCTGCGCAAAGCGCTCAACGTTTTCATGATCAATCATGACAAGGGCGGTCAGGAACGCCCGCCGGTCACCGATCACCACGGCATCGGTGATGTAGGGCGAAAACTTGAGCTCGTTCTCAATTTCTGAGGGCGTGATGTTCTTGCCGCCTGCCGTGATGATGATGTCCTTCATCCGATCGGTGATCCGGAAGAACCCATCCTCATCGACTGTTCCAACATCGCCCGTGTGCAGCCACCCTTCGGAATCAATGGCCTCGGCGGTTTTGTCGGGCTGATTGAGATATCCCATGAAGACGCTATCGCCACGGATCAGGATCTCGCCCTCTGCCGACACTTTCATTTCCGCCCAGGGCTGAGGACGACCGATGGTGCCCAGGCGGATGGCGCCAGGGAGATTGAGCGATCCCCCTGCGGTGGTCTCCGACATACCCCAGCCTTCGTAGAGCGGAACGCCAAGCGCGTGATACCAGCGAATGAGTTCGGGCGAGATGGGTGCCGCGCCGCTGATCGCCCAGCGCATGCGGTTCACGCCGATCGCCTTGCGGATGTTGTTCAGCACCAGAAAACGGGCCAGCCCGAAAGCCGCGAGGAGCCCGGCTCCCACCGGCTGACCGGAGAGCCTTCGATCAGCCACGCGATAACCGATCGAAAGTGCCACACCATAGGCCCAGCGCTGAAGTGGCGTGGCCTCGCGGAGCCGAATGGATACCGCGGAATAGAATTTTTCCCAGACGCGCGGCACACACAGAATGATGGAGGGTGCGATCTCGCGAATGTTCTCGGCAATGGTTTCCGGGTTTTCAACGTAGTTCAACCGGGCTCCAGTTTCAAGCGACAGAAACTGGCCGACCATTCGCTCGGCAACGTGGCAAAGCGGCAAAAAAGCCATCTTGTCGTCGTTCTCGTCAGCCGATAACTCAGGCGCAAAGCGCTCCATCACCGAGCACAGATTCCTATGCGAGAGCATCGCCCCCTTCGGCTTGCCGGTGGTGCCCGAGGTGTAAATCAGAATGGCCAGATCATGCGGGCCGCGCGCGGCAAGTCGGCGCTCGAACTCATCAGGGTTCGCTTCATCATGGGCCGCCCCGCGCGCCTCAAACGCCTCGAGGCTCATCACCATCGGGTCGTCGAGGCGTTCAAGCCCTTCCATATCGAACACCACCACCCGGGACAGCAAGGGGAGCCGGTCGCGCACCTCGAGCACTTTGTCGAGTTGCTCATCATCTTCAACGAACAGCACCCGGGCCGCGGAATCGGCGCACAGGTAGTGAACCTGAGAGGCCGCATCGGTGGGATAGATGCCACTCGATACCCCGCCCGCGAGAAGAATGCCGTAGTCGGCATAGCTCCACTCTCGGCGAGTGTTGGCAAGGATTGCCGCGACCTCGCCAGGCTGTACACCGTCTGCCGCCAACGCCATGGCGATTCGCCGGGCGTGCCCACCCAGATCGCGCCAGGATTGCTCTTCCCAGATGCCCAGCACCTTCTGGCGCAGCGCGATCCGGTCGCCTCGCAGCTGCACCGCGTGCCAAAACTTGCGCCCGACGGTCTCGCCCTGCGGGCGTGCAGTTTGAGTCGCCATCATCGCCATTGCTTTTTCTTCTTCCAGCGACGTTCGCCGCGCGCCGACTCTGCCTTCATGCCCAGGTAAAACTCACGGATGTCGTCTTTGCGGAGCAGCGCCTCGCAGTGGTCTTCCATCACCACCCGACCCACCTCGAGCACATAGCCGAAATCAGCGGTGGCGAGCGCAATGCTGGCGTTTTGCTCAACCAGCAACATGGTGGTGCCTTCCTCGCGATTGACCCGCTTGACGATCGCAAAAATCTCCTTGGTGAGCTTGGGGCTCAGCCCCAGGCTGGGCTCATCGAGAAGCAGCAGGCGCGGCCGCGACATGAGTGCCCGTGCAATGGCGAGCATCTGTTGCTGCCCCCCCGAGAGCTGACCAGCCTCCTGGGCCGCGCGTTCGCGAAGAATGGGAAAGTAGCCGTACATCCGTTCGATATCGGCCGCTACACCGGCGGAATCGCGCCGCGTGAAAGCGCCCATCATCAGGTTGTCACGCACCGACAACATGGGAAATACCTCGCGCCCCTCGGGCACGTGGCTGATTCCGCGCCGAACCACCCAATCGGGATCGCGGCACTGGATGTCCTCGCCGTCGAACCATACCGTTCCCTTCTGCGGATCGATGATCCCGGAAATGGTTTTCAGGATGGTGGTCTTGCCTGCGCCGTTGGCGCCGAGCACGGTGACGATCGAACCGCGCCGGACTTCCAGGCTCACACCCCGAATCGCCTGCACCGGGCCGTAGCTCGACTCGATGTTCGACAGCCGCAGAATCACGTCGTCGGTCACGCGCTCAGTCTCCGAGGTAAGCCGCAATGACATCGGGATGCGATTGAACTTCCGCAGGGGAACCCTCGGCCAGCACCTTGCCATAGTTCACCGCGAGCACCCGATCAGACACGCGCGATACCAGGCTCATGTCATGCTCGACCATCAGCACCGTGATCCCCAGCAGATCACGAATGTCCTGAATCCAGTAGGCCATGTCGTCGGTTTCCTCGACATTGAGCCCCGACGAGGGTTCATCGAGCAGCAGCAGCTTGGGCTGCGCACAGAGCGCCCGTGCCAGCTCCACCACTTTGCGAACGCCGTAGGGCAGCCCCGCCACCCGACTGTCCCGGTGCACCTGCAGATCGAGAAAGTCGATGATCTTCTCTACCCGACGCCGATGCTCGACCTCGCGACGCCGGACCGAGGGCAGGAAGAGCATTTCAGCAATGAAGTTCGGCTGCGCCTGGGCATGGCAGCCAATTAATAGGTTCTGAAGCACCGTGGCGTGCTCGAACAGTTCGATGTTCTGAAATGTGCGGCCGATGCCACGCGAGACCACCCTATCGGGCGCAAGCGCTGCCAGGTCTTCCCCGCGATACACAATCCGTCCGGCGCTCGCCGGATAAATCAGGCTCACCAGATTGAAGATGGTGGTCTTGCCTGCGCCGTTAGGACCGATGATGGTGTAGATCTCGCCCTCGCGCACACCAAAACTCACATCATCGACCGCCGTGAGGCCACCGAAGCGTTTGGTGAGTTGTTCGACGCGAAGCAGTTCCATCAGTGCACCCGCTCCGACTTCTGGTACGTCTTCTGGCGCTTGAACATGCCGGCCTTGTACATCGGAAAGAGGGAGAACCAGGTGCGGATCTTCACCCATCGTCCATAGAGACCCAACGGTTCAAACAGGACGAAAAGAATCATGAGCACGCCAAACACGGTGGACTTGAGCCCGGTCTGTTCGGCTACCACCTGCGGGAGATAGTCTTTGGTAATGGCGATCAACTCAGGCAGCACGATCATGAAAATTGCCCCGAACACCGCGCCGTGCAGCGACCCCATGCCACCAATCACGATCATCATGAGGAACTCAATCGACAGAAACAACGTGAACTGCTCGGGACTGATGAAGCGGATCTGGTGGGCATAAAGCGCGCCAGCCAGGCCGGTAATGCCGGCCGATAGCGCAAAACTCAGCGTCTTGTAGCGGGCCAGATTCACACCCATGCTCTGCGCCGAGATTTCTGAGTCGCGGATGGCGATGAAGGCGCGACCGGTGGGGGCACGCAGCAGGTTGCGTACGACAAGCGCCACCAGCACGATGCATACGAGACACAGGTAGTAAAAGCTGTTTGAGCCGGTGAGTGGGCTACCCGCCAGATTAAGCGGTGGCACCATCAGCCCGGAGTTGCCCGCAGTGAGCGACTCCCAGCGCGCGAGCACCTCCTCGACGATGAAACCGAAGGCGAGCGTGGCAATGGCCAGATAAATGCCCGTGAGTCGCAGCGCAGGCACCCCGATCAGGATGCCTGCCGCGGCCGCGAGCAGAATCGAAGCGGGCGCACTCAGCAGAAACGGCCAACCGGCCGCCTGCAGCAGCGTCTCGGTATAAGCGCCGATCGCAAGGAAAGCCGCATGTCCCATGGAGAGCTGGCCGGTAAAGCCGCTGAGCAGCATGAGGCCAAAGCCGACAATGCCCCAGATGTAAATGAATACCAGCTGCGCGCGCCAGTATTCGGGCACGACAAACGGCGCAGCCAGCAGAACCACCAGAAGGAGCCCGTACCAGCCCGCTTCGGTGCGGTCACGAAACAGCTGTAGATCCTGCTCGTATCGGGTCTTGAAAATGAATCGCATGCGATGGCCGCCTCAGACCTTCTTACGCCGCATCTCGGCAAAGATGCCCGAGGGACGAACCACCAGCACAATCAGCACCACGATGTAGGCTGCCACGCTTTTGAAGCCCTCGGGCAGATAGAAGCCTGCGAATGCCTCAACCAGGCCAATGATCAGACCGCCAACGATCGCACCGGGGATGCTGCCAAAGCCCCCCACCACGGCGGCCGGAAACGCCTTCAGGCCCACGAACCCCATGTTGGAATGCACAAAGGTGACCGGCGCCAGCAGCACCGCCGCGAAGGCTGCGATGCCTGCGGAAATGCCCCATATCAGCGTGTTGATGCGGCGCACCGGAATTCCCATGTAGTAGGCCGCCAGCTGGTTCTGCGAACTCGCCTGCATGGCGATACCGATGCGGGTGCGGCTGAAAAAAAGCCACAACACCAAGCAGAGCGCTGCAGTGAGCGCAATGATCGCCAGGTCATCGGATGACACGACCAGCGAGCCCAAATGGATCGTGCTGTCAGACCAGGGCGCCTTGAGCGCATGAGTGTCAGTCCCCCAGCCGGGGACCATGGTGGCGATCCCGCGGGCGACAAAGCCAATACCGATGGTGACCATCACCGCGGAAAACGTGGGCTGACCGATGATTGGCCGCAGCAAAAACCGGTCAAACAATGCGCCAACGGCCACCAACACCGCGAGGGTCATTGCAACCGCCAGTGCAAACGGCAACTGCCAGAGGCTTGCGAAAGTGAACGCGACAAAGGCGCCCAGCATCATCACATCGCCCTGCGCAAAATTCACCACTTCGGTGGCCTTGTAGATCAATACAAAGCCAAGCGCAATGAGCGCGTAAATGCAGCCCATTGCGACACCACCGATCGCCAGTTGCAGAAACTCCATGTCCCCCACGTCCCGCTTCGGCTGCCGGCATTGCCGGCGCCCCGCTGTTGATTGGCATCGAAGCCGCTTACGCGGCTCTGATGATGGGTGTCGAGTCTATCGACGGGGCTGCCGGGCGTCAAAAATTCCCGTGGTCACTTCGGTGCCGCGAGCCCCATCGAACGGGTAATCAGTTCCTTCATGATCTCGTTGGTGCCACCGTAAATACGCTGGACGCGGGCGTCGGCCCAGGCGCGGGCAACCGGGTACTCCCACATGAAGCCATACCCGCCATGGAGCTGTACGCATTCGTCCAGAACCTTGCCCTGCAGATCGCTGCACCAGTATTTCGCCATGGAAGCGGTGGCGGTATCGAGCTTGTCTTCGATGAGTGCCTCGAGGCAGCGGTCAACAAACACGCGCGCGATCTGTACCTCGGTCTGGAGCTCGGCGAGCCGGAACCGCGTGTTCTGAAAGCTCGCCACCGTGGTGCCGAACACCTTCCGGTTCTTCACATAGTCGACGGTCCAGTCGATCGCTGCCTGTGCGCTTTCCACTGCGCCGATCGCTATCTGCATGCGCTCCCAGGGGAGTTCCTGCATCAGATAAATGAACCCCTGGTTCTCCTTGCCGAGCAGCTGCGAGGCCGGCACCCGCAGATCGTTGAAGAAGAGCTCGGAGGTGTCCTGCGCCTTGAGACCCACCTTCTTCAGTCGTTGACCTTTGTCAAACCCCGGCATGCCCCGCTCGATCAGGAAGAGGCTGGTGCCTTTGGCGCCCGCTGCGGGGTCGGTCTTGGCAACCACCACCACCAGATCGGCATGCCAGCCGTTGGTAATGAAGGTCTTGGAACCATTGAGTACGTAGTGATCGCCGTCGCGAAGCGCTGTGGTGCGAACGCCCTGCAGGTCGGAGCCCGCGGCCGGCTCGCTCATGGCGATGGCACCAATCATGTCGCCCGAGGCCATTTTGGGCAGGTACCGCCGCTTCTGTTCGTCAGTGCCGTAGCGAAGCAGGTAGGGCGCCACGATCTCCGAGTGGAGCACAAAGCCAAGCCCGGTGGCGTTCACCCGTGCGATCTCCTCCATCACGATCACCGAGTAAAGCCGATCGGCGCCCGGCCCACCCCACTCCTCAGGGATAGAACTGCAAAGAAAGCCGTTCTCACCGGCCTTGCGCCAGATCTCGCGATCAACATAACCCTGCTCTTCCCAGGCAGCGTGAAAGGGCAGCGCCTCTTTTTCAAGAAAGCGGCGAACCGAGTCGCGAAACATCGCGTGGTCTTCGTTGAACAGCTTTCTTTCCAGCATCGGCGGCTCCGGTGGCAACGGTTGTAAGATTGGAGATGAAGCGGGTCAGCATTGCGCCCGATCTCTCCGTTCACGTCAACCTGGAGCACCGTCATGTCCGAGGCCTTCGTATTCGATGCCATCCGCACACCGCGCGGCCGCGGTAAGTCCAGCGGTTCGCTGCACGAGGTGAAGCCGGTCAAGCTCCTCACCACCCTCATGCATGAGCTCCAGTCGCGCCACGACCTCGACACGTCGCTGGTCGAAGACGTGGTTCTGGGCTGTGTGTCGCCGGTCGGCGACCAGGGTTCGGTCATCCCCAAAACCGCTGCGTTGGCCGCAGGGTGGGATCTCCGGGTCTCAGGCGTACAAATCAATCGGTTCTGTGCCTCGGGTCTCGAGGCGGTCAATCTCGCTGCACAGAAAGTGCGCTCGGGCTGGGAAGACCTGATCGTGGCGGGTGGCGTCGAATCCATGTCGCGGGTGCCCATGGGCAGCGACGGGGGCGCCTGGATGATGGACCCCGAAACCAATCTCGACACCGCGTTCATTCCGCAGGGCATTGGCGCCGACCTGATCGCCACGCTCGACGACTGGTCGCGCGAGCAGGTCGACGAATGGGGCGTTCGTTCGCATCGGTTGGCGGCTGCCGCACGCGCCGACGGCCGCTTCAAGCGGTCGATCGTACCGGTGCACGATGAAATCGGCCTCACCATTCTTGATCACGACGAAACCATCCGCCCGGACGCCTCGCTTGAGGCCATGGGGCAGCTGAAGCCCTCGTTTGAAAAGATGGGCCAGATGGGCTTTGACGCGGTGGCGCTACGCAAGTATCCGCAGGTCGAACGTATCCGCCATGTTCATCACGCAGGCAACTCCTCAGGCATCGTCGATGGCGCAGCACTGGTTCTGATCGGTAACGAATCCGCCGCCCGCACGCTCGGCATCACGCCGCGCGCCCGAATCGTGGCCACGGCGCTGACCGGCACCGACCCAACCATCATGCTCACCGGCCCCATGCCCGCCACCCGTAAGGCGCTCGCGAAAGCGGGCCTCACGATCGATGACATCGATCTCTTCGAGGTCAATGAAGCCTTTGCCGCCGTCCCGCTTCGATATATGCAGGAGCTTGGCGTTCCTGCGGAGAAAATCAATGTGAACGGCGGTTCAATTGCCATGGGCCATCCGCTGGGCGCCACCGGTGCCATGCTGCTTGGCACGCTCATCGACGAGCTCGAACGCAGGTCGTTGCGGCGCGGGTTGATCACGCTTTGCGTAGGCGGTGGCATGGGCATTGCCACCATCGTCGAGCGCCTCTAAAGATCGGCGCGGCCACTGGGCGGTGTAACGCCACCGCCCGCCCGCAGTCGCGACCCTTCGGTCG
>CAIPNM010000341.1 GCA_903866395.1 uncultured bacterium | reverse complement strand
TCAAGCTAGACGGCGTGTTCCCCCTCATCGCTAAGCTAAAGGATGGCTCAGCGTGTCTGATCGCTGGTGTCACGCACGAGGCCGACGGCGATCGGGTGGCGGTCATTGAGCCGCGCTCGCCAGGCGTACGAAAACTTGGTCAACTCGAATTCGAGGCGCTCTGGACGGGCGAGACCATCTTTCTCAAGCCCGAGCGCATCAACACCGACACGCCCGAACCCTTCGGCATGCGCTGGTTCCTGCCCGAGATCCTGCGGCAACGCTCGGCGTTTCGGGACATTGCCATTGCCACCCTGGCGCTCAGTGCGGTGGGGCTGGCCACGCCCGTGTTCACTCAGCTGGTGATCGACAAGGTGCTGGTTCACCAGAACATGTCAACGCTGGTGGTGCTCACCATTGGGGTGGTGCTGGCCATTATTTTTGAGACGGGCTTTACTTACCTGCGTAGCTGGCTGTTGCTTGCCGCCACGCAGAAGATCGATTTGCGCCTGGCGCGTCAGACCTTTGCCAAGCTGCTCGCGCTGCCGGTGGATTATTTCGAACGGCGGGCCGCTGGCATGGTCACCCGTTATG
Organism: uncultured bacterium; assembly: GCA_903866395.1. Lineage (GTDB taxonomy): Bacteria > Pseudomonadota > Gammaproteobacteria > Burkholderiales > Burkholderiaceae_E > SYIM01. The sequence goes on along the minus strand of CAIPNM010000341.1, from coordinate 1,700 downwards.
TACAGCAAACCCAGACCATCCGAAATTTCCTCACCGGGTCGCTCTTCTTCACTGCACTCGAATCGGTGATGTTCTTCATTTTCCTTCCGGTGCTGCTTGCCTACTCGCCAGCACTCACCGCGATTGTGGTGGCGTTGGCGGTGCTGATGGCTATCACCGTGCTCGCGCTCATCGGGCCATTTCGCAGGCGGCTCGCGAAAGTGGCGGCGTCGGAGAGCATCCGGCAGGGCATGCTGGTGGAAACCATTCACGGGATGCGGACTGTCAAGGCTCTGGCGATTGAGCCCGCGCAGCGTCGTAAATGGGACGATCGCAGCGCCGAGGTGGTTGACCTCACCGTGGACGTGATGAAGATCTCGGTGATCGCGCAGTCGCTCACGCAGTTTCTGCAGCGGCTCATGAGTGTGGCCATCATCGGCTTTGGAGCCTGGCTGGTGTTCGAGCGCGAGATCTCGGTGGGCGTACTCATTGCGTTTCAGATGCTGTCGGGTCGCGTAACCGGACCGCTGGTTCAAATTGTCGGGCTCGTTCATGAGTATCAGCAGGTGGTGGTGTCGGCTGCGATGCTGGGCGACGTCATGAATCACCCCTCCGAGCAGCGCACCACCGCCGGCCTGCGGCCCCCCATCTCTGGCGCGGTGTCGGTTGACTCGGTGGTGTTTCGCTATCCGGGATCAACCGTAGCGGCGCTCGATCGGGTGTCGCTAGACATCCGTGCGGGCGAGGTGATCGGGGTGGTGGGCAAGAGCGGTTCGGGAAAAAGCACGCTTGCCAAGATGTTGCAAAGTCTTCATGTGCCCCAGGAGGGTGTCATTCGGGTGGATGGGGTCGATCTGCGCGAAATCGATCTGCCGTGGCTGCGTCGAAATGTGGGGGTGGTGCTGCAGGACAACTTCATGTTCCGCGGCACGATTCGCGAAAACATTGCCATCGCGCGGCCCAATGCGTCACTCGAGGAAGTGGTGCTCGCCGCGCGTGCTGCCGGGGCGGATGAATTCATCGAGCGGCTGCACCAGGGCTATGACACGCTCCTTGAGGAAAACGCTTCCAATCTGTCGGGGGGGCAGCGCCAGCGGCTCGCGATCGCGCGCGCGCTGCTCCTCAAGCCGCGTGTGCTGATTTTTGATGAAGCCACCAGTGCGCTCGATCCAGAGAGCGAAGCCATCGTGATGCGCAATCTCTCCAAAATTGCGGCCAACCGCACGGTCATTCTGATCAGCCACCGGCTGTCCACACTGGTGCGCGCCGACCGCATTGCCTTCCTCGAGCACGGCAAGCTTCTGGAGTGCGCGCCGCATCCGCAGTTGCTGGAATCTTGTGAGTCCTACCGTAGCCTGTGGCGGCAGCAGATGGAGCAGACGGGATGAGCTGGTTTCGCAGAGCACCGAAGGTCGACGAGACCGAGCTTGACTTCGTGTCGGCGGCTGATCGGATCGAGCGCAAACCCATCGCTCGCGGTCTACCCGTCACGCTTTATCTGCTGCTTGCGGGTATGGCAACCGGCCTGGCCTGGGCAGGGCTCTCCAGGGTGGATGAGGTGGTGACGGCCCGCGGCCGGCTGATCTCAACCGATACGCATCTGGTTTTGCAGCCGAGCGAAAGTGCGCAAATCGAATCGATCAATGCTTCGGTCGGGCAGTTTGTGCGGAAAGGTGAGGTGCTGGTGGTGTTCGATGCCACCAATGTTGGAGCCGATCTGG
>CAIPNM010000340.1 GCA_903866395.1 uncultured bacterium | reverse complement strand
CTCCCGTCGCTCAGTGCCGCATCCGTAAACACCAGCGACGACGTCTCTCCTGTCGTCACCTTCAGCGTCCCGGGCAGGCTGCTGATCGCCGGCACCAGCGCCGCGCCGCTGCTCCCCTGCGCGGCCGGCAACATCGCATTGACTACCGCCAGCTTCGTGGTCTCGCTCACCACCGATGCGCCGCTCATCTCGCGCGCCGTCACCCGCAGCGTGTAGCTCTGTCCGTTCGTTCCGTTGAATTTCAGCGCGCCCGATGCGGCCAGGTATGCGCTCAACTCGCTCTCGGTGCCCACCAGCGTGAGCGTCGCCGTTGCACCGGTATCGCCGCTCGTCACCGCGGTGGCGGATCCGCTCACGTAGGCGTTGAGCCCACTCCCTCCGAGACCTGTTGCGCTCAGCGTGGCGCTCGCCGATGCGGTGTTGCCCGCATCCAGAAGGCTCAGCACCACCGTGCGCGTCTGTGTTTCCTGCGTGGTCCCCGTGCCGAGTGCGCCTGCGGCCAGAACGATCTGTCCGTTCGTGTAAGCCGAGGCAAACGTGTCCTGCAGATTCAGCGTCGGTAGCGTGCGGGTCGTTGCCGTATTGGTCTGGGCGTTGATCGTGATCGTGCCGCTTGCCGCACCGCTCACCGTCACCGTTCCCGCACCGCTCACCTTCAGCTTGCCGCCCGACAGATACGCGTTCAGCGCCTCCGGCGTCCCATACAGGTTCACTGACTGACTGGTGCCACCGGTAATGCCCGATGCGTCCGCGCTTGCGGCCTTCACCACCGCGTCTGACAGCCACGTGAGCGATGCACCGCTCGCCGTGAACGTGAGGGTCACCGGGCCTGCGGCTACCAGCGGCTGCGAACCAAACGGGATCGCTACCACCGCGCCTGGCGTCGTGATAACGCTGGCTGGCACCCTGAACGACGTAGCGGACTGCGTCGGGTCGGCTAGTTCGACGCTAGTGACCACCCCGCTTCCACTGGAGTCGGCCAGCTTTACGATCAAATCAGTGGCACTGCCAAGATAGCAAAGATCGCCAGAGGTCAACAGGGCCTGCAATTGATTCGATGTGCCCGAGAGAACCAGGGTCTCGCGGCCATTCACTAGAGTGGATACAGCGCCGTCCTGGGACGCATCGAGGATTGAAGAAACGTCGCTGCCAGGGGCACTGAGCGTCAGGGTCAGCGAGACTTGAGTGTTGGCGTCGCTATCGCCATCGTCCAGCGACAAGCCGGTGAACACCAAGGAGGATGGGGTGCCACTCGTGATGGCCAGGCTGGTTGGCAATTGGGTGATCAAAGGTGAGACGGCCGCAAAACCACTGATACCCGGCGTAGCACTGGCTGGAGCTATCGCAGACAAACTTGCAGTCTTTGTTTCGCTGAACTCCGCGGAGCCCACTTGGCCCACTACTGAGACGCTTAAAGTGTAGGTCCCAGCATCTCCCTGAAAAGTCAGGTTGCCCGCCGAGGCCAAATAGCTGCTCAACGCAGACTCGGTTCCGATCAAGCTCACCTGACCTGCCGCAGACACCGCAGAGCTCAAACCCACGGCTGAATTGGCTGCGGCGCCCAGCGCGCCACCTGAGACTTGAATGACCACCGTGCGGACGGCGGAACCCATACCCATGGCGCCAGGAGGCAAGATCACCTGGCCGCCCTGAGTTGAAGCCGCCAGCGTAGAGGGCAGGTTCAGCGTCGGGGCCTGGACAGGGCTACTCGAATTGCTCTGCTCCGACACCACGATGGAGCCGGCGAATGCCCCTGAAAGGTTAACCGTTCCAGTTCCACCTGTCCTCAGGTTGCCGGCTGCCAGATAGGCATTGATGGCCGAGGATGTGCCGACCATCGTCACCGTATTGCCGTTCCCGGCGCCGAGCGTGGCAGCGTCGGTTGCGCTGGACACCTTGAGGTCACTACTCGCGCTCCAGGCCAAGGACGCCCCACCGACGCTGCTGAAAGTCAAGGTCACTGGGCCCGATGCCACCAGGGCTTGCGACCCGATGGGGATGGCTACTGTGGCGCCTGGCGTGGTCTTCACTGTGCCCGGCAAATTCAAGCTCATCGAACCGGTTGCGACCGTCGGACCCAACTGGCCTAGCAGGATTTGGGTCGAAACCGTAGACCCCGTCGAGTTCGAGACGATCAGTTGAAGGTTGCGTAGCGTGCCGCTGCCGTTACCTGTGAATTTGAGGTTGCCCACGGCTGCCGACAGGTAGGTGCTGAGTGCCGATGCGGTTCCCGTCAGCGTGAGCTCGGTGACGTTCGTGGCCGAACCCGAGGCGGTGACAGCCGCGGTCAGAT
>CAIPNM010000339.1 GCA_903866395.1 uncultured bacterium | reverse complement strand
GCTTCCGTCCGGCATCGAGTGGTTACCGCTGGAGGAACGGTTCATGTTCTACGGTGGCCGGATAACGGTTATTACCGGCTCGTCCGGACTCAATGCGGAGGAGCCCTCACCCAGCAATGCGTCGGCGCCCGTCTGCGGCCCGTTCTCAGCAGACTTCCAGTGGGTGACGCTTCCCGGCTGGGAACATGGGCCCATTCGATGTACCGATGGTCAGGCTGCAATCTTCCAGGCGCTGTGGTCGTTCCGAGGCGTCCCCGTCGATGGCGATCGCGTGATGCGACGCGCAGCTCTATCGAGCGGAAAGCCCAACGATCTCTTCAAGGTGAAGCAGCGCTACAAGGGGGACCCGGAGTACGAGGGGCCGCTCTTCGCCTACCGGGCGCTGGTGAAATCGAATCGGCGGGAGGGGACGTACTGGATGCTGGGCACTTGAAGGGCGCAGCCGAACGCTTAGGATGTAGCGCAAGAACGAGGTTTGCTTGAAGCCAGTCGATTTGCGAAGCCTGGCGAACAAAAACAAGCCCCACTATAAATCGACACGCGAAGCGCCGAAGATGCAATAGAAAGCGGAGACGTAGATGGCATCAGACTGGACAGATGAAGAACTAAGGGAATCAGTTCGCGCGTATCTCGGCCTGATGGAGGCCCAGAGAGCGGGGCGTGCGATCAATAAAGCCGGCGTATATCGGGACTTGGCTAGTAATTTCACATCAAGGACACCGAAGGCGTTCGAATACCGAATGCAGAACATCTCGTACGTTCTCTCGCTACTGGGGCGCCCTTGGCTCAAAGGCGTCGCGCCAGCAAAAAACGTAGGGTCAAACGTCGCGGCGAAAATCGAGTCATTGATCAGTGAACTTGAGGGTAGGCCAAGTGCCCCGATCGTCGCTCTGGAGATAGAAACACGACAACGGCTAAAGGCGCCGATGCCAAAAGCTCCTACAGGTGAAAAGCGCCCTGCATTCATCACATCCAGCGTGACCGCATACCGCCGCGATCCGGCAGTACGCGCTTGGGTGCTGCGAAGGGCAAATGGAATGTGCGAATGCTGCGACGCACCGGCGCCCTTCGTCGATTCCGAGGGGTCGCCTTATCTAGAGGTCCATCACGTTAGGCAGTTAGCAGATGGTGGTTCAGATCAGGTCAGCAACACCGTTGCCCTATGCCCGAATTGCCATAGGCGTATGCACTTTGGCGCAGACTCCGCCGCCCTTACCGCCAAGATGTACTCGCGGATTAAAGAGCTAGTCCCTGAATCCAACATTTAAATCTTGGCAATGGATCATGTTGTGATTCGGAGGGAGGAATACGTAAGCGGTACTCGCGATCGCCCGGAGATCGGCATCTTCACTCAGGCGCATCAGACCCGGCATCCGGTGCCCTGGGGCCAGATTGCAATCGGTGATACGGTCTGGATGAAGTGGTCGAGCGGTCCTATTGTCGCAGCGGCAAAAGTTCAGGGCTTCCGGCAGATCGAAACCTGCTCTGCCGATCGGTTGCGCGAAATGACGACAGGGTCGCAGCTCTTCAACCTGCGCGATTATTGGGTGTCATTACCGCCCGCGTTCAGTGCGGTCGTCATATGGTTAGATGACGAGCGTTGGCTTGATACCCCGATCTTCCCAAACGCAAGGAGCCGTGGAGAAAGCTGGGTGCCATTGAAGACTGCAGAACTTCGCGAAGCATGGCTGTCCAACCGGGCGCCAGAACAGCTGAGAGTGGAACCACGAAATAGGACGCGTACGCGCACGATTGGCTACGCCATGAGGTTCCAGGTATTGCGGCGAGATGGATTCACTTGCCAGTACTGCGGCCGAAAACCGCCCGAGGTAAAGCTCCATATCGACCACGTCATCCCATGGTCCGCCGGCGGATTAAACATCCCCGACAATCTCCGGACATCCTGCGAGCCGTGTAACCTGGGTAAAGGCACGAGCCGAGTCTAGAAAGCCCTTCTTACGCTGCAACCCACCCGCACTACCGCACCCCTTAGTTTTCCCCATCCTCCGCCCCACCAATCGCCCTGGCGAACCGCTCCAAATCACACACGCATAAGCCCCTGATTTTGCAGGCGTTCTGCGTGTGCAAAATAGAGCGGTTCGAAAGTACAGGGAGAGGACAGAGAGCGAAGGAGGTTCGAACTGCCCACCTTCGAAGCCCACAGCGCGGCGCCGTTACACACGCAGAATTGCGGAGAGGCCCGCCTGGTGCGGGTTTCGCAGAAACGACAACGCCCAACCGAGGAGGGTTGGGCGCTGAATAGTGGTGGAGCGGAGGAGGATCGAACTCCCGACCTTCGCATTGCGAACGCGACGCTCTCCCAGCTGAGCTACCGCCCCACAGCCTTGAAATAATATCATGGCGGCCTCCGCTCACGTCGACGTCTCCTTTCTTGCCCGCGCCGCCACCAGGACACACATCCATGACACCCAGCCAGGAAGCCGACTACATCACCCGCGAATACAACCCACGGCTGTCGATTCCGAACGTGCCGGAGGTCTTTGCTCGCTGGGTGGCGGCTGGCGCGGCAGCTCGCGCGGCTTCGCCTCGAGCAAAGCTTGATCTGGCTTACGGCCAGACCGAGGGCGAGCGCCTGGATCTGTTTCCGGCCGCAGAACCCGGGGCGCCGCTACTCGTTTTCATCCACGGCGGCTACTGGCGTGCCATGGACAAGTCCGACTTCTCCTGGGTGGCACCCGCATTCGCCGAGCGTGGCATCAGCGTCGCGCTACCCAATTACACGCTCGTGCCCAAGGTCTCGATCGAGGAGATCGTGCGACAGATCCTGCGCTCGCTCGCCTGGCTCTGGCGACACGGCAAGCGCCTGGGCTTTGATCCGAACCGGATCGTGGTGAGCGGCCACTCGGCGGGCGGTCATCTCACGGGCATGGCGCTCGCGGCTCGCTGGCCTCAGTGGGAAGCCGACCTACCGAAGGATCTGGTCAAGGCGGGCCTGGCCATGAGCGCGCTCTTCGATCTTCGACCGCTCATCAAATCGCCCTTTTTCAATAACGACTTCAAGCTCGACGAAGCGCAAGCCCGAAAGCTGAGCCCCGCTCTGATGACGCCCGCCACACGCGCACCGATCATGACCACGGTGGGTGGCGACGAGAGCAGCGAGTTTCATCGGCAGAACGGACTGGTGCGCGAGCGCTGGCCCCGAGCGTTCGCACGCGACATTGCCATGCCTGGCTACAACCACCTCACGCTCTGCGACGCGCTCGCCGAACCCGGAAACCCGCTGTTTGAAGCCGCGGCCAGACTGTGCCTGGAGACCGGCAACCGGCGCTGACGAGCACGCCTGCTGCCTGGCAACCAGACGCCTGAGCCGCGCGCCCGACGCGGCAACGGCAACCGAACCGATGCGGCCCCTCAGCCCTGCCCTGAAGAGCCGTTCAGCGCCTCGAGCACACGCAGAAGCGACGACGTATCGTCTCGCCCCCAACCCTGCCCCACCAGCGCATTGAGCTGCTGCGAAGTGACCGCTGCCGCCGGCAGCGACAACCCGAGCGCCTGCGTCATCTCGACGATGAGCGCGAAGTCCTTCTGATGCAGGCGCGCCTCGATGCCCGCCGAAAAATCGCGACTGGTCATTTTCGGACCCATCAGGTCAAGCATGCGGCTGCTAGCAAAGCCCGACTGCAGCGCCTTGAGCACCTGTGCCACATCCGCACCATTGCGCTGGGCAAACAGCATGGCCTCGGCAATGCCCTGAATGTTCACGACCTGGACCAGCTGATTGCAGGCCTTGGCCACCTGACCATCGCCATGGCCACCGATGTGCGTGATCGTCCGGCCCAGACATTGCAGTACCGGCCGTACCGCCTCAAGCGTTGCCACCTCGCCACCCACCATCATCGACAGCGTCGCTTCACGCGCGCCCTTCTCGCCGCCCGAGACCGGGCAATCGAGCATCTGGACCTGCTGCCGTGCAAGACGCTCAGCCATGGCGCGCGTGGCCACCGCCGAAATGGTGGAGAAATCAATGACCGTAGCACCCGACGCAAGACCTGCCGCCGCACCACCTTCGCCAAAGAGCACATGCTCAACATCTTCAGTGCGGGTGACGTTGGTGCAAAACACCTGCGCCCCTTGAGCCGCTTCAGTCGCGCTGCCCCGCAGTAGCGCACCCTGCGCAACCAGCTGCTCGGCCGCCTGCGCACGCCTGGCAAACACCTGCACCCGATAACCCGCATTGAGCAGGTGCCCGATCATCGGCGAGCCCATGGCCCCGATACCGACAAAGCCGATGACCGGCTTCACAGATTGAGATATTTCGGTAACCACAGCGTGATGGCAGGAAAGGCGATAAGCAGTGCGAGCCGTAGGATGTCTGCGAACAAGAAGGGCATCACGCCTCGCCAGATGGAACTGGTCGGCACATCGGGCAGCATGCTGCTGATCACGAAAATATTCATGCCGACCGGTGGACTGATCATGCCGATTTCCACCACGCACACGATCAGCACACCGAACCAGATCGGATCAAGCCCAAGGTGCACGATCAGCGGAAAGAAGATCGGCACTGTGAGAAGGATCATCGACAACTCTTCCATCGCCGTGCCGAGGATCACGTAGATCACGCAAATCGCCACCACCACCATCATGGGGTGCACGTTGAACTGTGAAACAAAGGTCTGCAGATCCTGCGGGAGCGAGGTGAAGTTCACGAAGTTGGCAAAGATCGAGGCGCCGATGAGAATCGTGAACAGCATGGCGGTCATCTGCGCCGACTCGGTGAGAACTTCGAGCAAGATCTTCGGTGTGAGCCGCCCACGCGACAGCGCAAACAGAAAACCGCCCATTGCCCCTACGCCTGCCGCCTCGGTTGGGGTGAAGAGGCCGCCATACATGCCGCCCATCACAATGATGAACAGAACGATCACACCCCAGATGTGGCGGAGCGCCACCAGCCGCCCCGCCCAGCTGGTGCGCTCCCCCGGAGGCCCCAGCGACGGATTACGACGCACGCAGTTCCAGGCCGTGCCCAGATAGAACAACGTGGCAATTGCTCCCGGAATGACACCCGCCGCAAACAGCGCGCCGATGCTCTGCTCGGTCATGATGCCGTAGATCACCATGATCACTGACGGCGGAATGAGAATGCCGAGCGTTCCACCTGCTGCAATCGTGCCGGCCGCAAACGCCTTGTCGTAGCCGAAGCGCCGCATCTCGGGCATGGCCACCCGCGCCATGGTGGCCGCCGTGGCAATGGACGAACCGCAGATGGCGCCAAACCCCGCACACGCCAACACGGTGGACATGGCCAAGCCCCCGCGGCGATGACCAATGAACGAGTAGGCGGCTTGATACAACTCAGTTGACATGCCGGCACGCGTGACGAGATTGCCCATCAACACGAAAAGGGGCACTACCGACAACGTGTAGCTCGCCACATCCATGATCTCGGTGGCCGCTGACGAAAACGCAGCCGGCACCGAACGCATCAGTGCGATACCCACAACGCCCACCGCCGCCATGGAGAAGGCAATGGGAACCCGCAGCGCCATCAGCGCAAACATGGCGGCAAACCCGAGCAGCGCCTCGATCAAAGCGTGCTTCCCGCCGAGCCGGACTCGGTCTGCGACAGATTGCGATACGCACCAACGGCCACCACCGCGTGCATGACTGCGGTGCAGAGCAGCATCACCGCGGCTGCCTGAATGAATGGCCCGGTGGGAATCTGAAGCTGCGCCGTGGTGTCGCCATCTTCAAACACCCGCGCGGCACGCCCGTGAATGAGCCATGCGCCGCCCAGCACCAGGAGCGAACAAAAGGTGTTTGAGATGACCCGTTGCCAGCGTTGAAGCGGCGCGGGCAGCATGGGGTCAAGCAAATCGAAAATGACGTGCTCGCCCGCGAGTGACACCAGTGGCATGGCGATGAAGATGGTGCCGAGCATGCAGAGCTCGGTGAGCTCGACGTTGCCTGTGATGGACGCACTCAACAGCTTTCGCCCCACCACATCGGCGAAGGTGAGCAGCATCATGAGAAACAGCGCAATCGCTGCGCCGGCGCCCAACAGCTTTTTGAAAGCGTTCATTAGAAATGGCACGGGCCGACTGACAACAGCCGGCCCGCAGCAGGCTTGTGATCTGCGTTACTGGAGCTTTGCGATTTCAGCGCGGAATTCGCGAATGACCTGGTCGCCATCTGCCAGGCCCTTCGCCTTGGCATCGACCACCCACTTGCGCTCGAGCGCGTCGGTCTTGGACTTGACCTGATCCACGAAGGCCTTGTTGGCGACCGTGTGCTGCACGTTGTTCGCCTGCATGAAAGCGGCGCCCAGCCGGTCGGCCTTGTCCCACGCGCGACCGAACAGCCGCGCCGCGTGTTCACCCGAGAGCTTGGTGATGGCAGCCTGGTCGGCAGCAGAGATTTTTTTCCAGGCCGCTTCGCTCATCACAAAAGCGAAACTGGTGTTGTAAAGGCCGCCTGAGAACGTGGTGCGATGTTTGACCAGTTTCTCGAGTTTGAACGACTCCACCGATTCGGCTGGGAAGAACACGCCATCCATCACGCCCGAGGAAAGCATTTCGTAGGACTGAGGCGCCGGGCGCAGCGTGACGTTGATGCCCATGATCTTGCCGATCTCGTTCACCATGCCTCCGCCCACGCGGAACTTGAGACCATCCATGTCGGCAAGCGAATTCACCGCGCGCTTGGTGTTGATGATCATGCCGGGGCCGTGAGTAAACACCGTGATGACGCGCATTCCCTTGTGCTCGCCCAACTTGCTGAGGTGGCGCTCGTAAATGCGCTGGTAGGCCACCGAGGTGGATTCAGACGAATCGCCCAGGAAGGGCAGTTCTGCAACTTGGGTGAGCACATAACGGCCCGGTGTGTAGCCGTGAACCGAAAAGGACACATCAGTCAGACCATCGCGCACTGCATCGAAGGTTCCGGGGGGAGCAGTGACCGGCTTGGCAAGCGCGTTGCAGCGGACCCGCCCCGCGGTGGCTTCGGTGACCTGCGCACACCAGTCGGCCTGTGTGACCGTGAGTGCATGCGTAGGGGGAACCCAGGAGGATGTGGTGAGCGTGACCTGCGCCGAGGCGGCGGCAGCGAACATCAACGATCCGGCTGCTAGAACATGGCGTGCTGAGAACATCGGGCGTCTCCCTGTAGGTCGAGCGGGGGCGGATTGAAGGACGCGAAACCTCGCGATTATAGGTCGAGGGGGTATCGAAAAAAAAAGCGCACATCGCTGTGCGCTCCAATGGCAGCAGTGCTGCCTCTCCTCCTCCTCGATACACCTGAGGATGCTGATTCGTGAGAACCAGACCCAACGGGAACGGATGCTCCACGAAATTCCTGACGATTACAAGTCGTTACAGGTTCCCGGAACCGCTGGAAACGCGCTGCATTGCACCAAAGCAAACCATCTTTCATTTATGGGACCCAATGCTGCGTCGCAACATCACGGTTCACCCTGCTAGGGTAAACCCCGCCTGAAATGATCGAGACACGCGGGCGAAACCGCCGCACCAGGCACTCAGCGGGTGCGATCAACCCACCTCAGCAAGCCCACTGCGACCACGAAGGCCACAATGCTCGGAATGCTCACGGCAACCAGTGGCGGCCACGTATTGAGCAGGCCCAGATGGCTGAAGAGGCCATTGAGGAAGTGGAAGGCCACTCCCAGCATGATGCCCGCGAAAACTTTGTAGCCGATGCCCCCCGCTCGGCTCTGCAGATACGCAAAGGGGAGCGCCAGCGCCATCATGACGATGACCGCAAGCGGATACACCACCTTCTTCCAGAAAGCGATTTCGTGCAGCTCGGTGTTCTGCTGATTTTCCCTGAGATGCCGGATGTAGTTGAAGAGATTGATTGCCGACATGCGCTCGGGCATCACCATGAGCACCGAGAGCAGTGCGGGCGTGAGCTCCGATGTCCATGTACGGCTTTCCGCCGACGCGCGCTCAGTGCGAAGAAGCGGTAGCGGCTCCTGCGACTCAACGGAGTGATAGAGCGTGGTCGTCACGCCAGTGAGCTCCCAGGCGCCGGGCCCGGAGAACCGGCCCTTCTCGGCCTTGACCACCTCGGACAATCGCATTTGCTGATCGAATTCGAGAATGCGGACGCGACGTAACGTGGCATCGGGCATCAGTTCGCCGACGTTCACGAAGCGAATTCTTTGCACATCGCCAGCGGTATCGCGCAACGAATCGCGGATCCAGAGCCCGGAGCGCAGCTGCCCACCCACCGCGCTGCCGAGCGACGATAGCCGCAGCTCCTGGGCGAGTCGTTCCGCAGGCGGCGCGAGTGCTTCGCCCACCAGCGCGGTGAAAACTGCCAGCCAGGCCCCCAGACGAATCAATTCGCCCAGTGCTCGCGTTCGGCTGAGCCCGGAAGCACGCATGGCAGTGAACTCGGAGTGCGCCGCCAGCTGGGCGAGGGCATAGACGCTGCCAATCAGCGTGGCGATTGGCATCACCTCGTAGGTGCGTGACGGCAGCGTAAGGAGCACATAAATGGCGGCCGCGGCGAGGCTGTAGCCCGCCCGTCCCACATCGTCGAGCTCATTGATGAAATCGAAGAACGCAAAGAGCGCCAGAAAAGCGATCAGCACAAACACGACCGCCGTGGCGATCTCGCGTGCCAGATAACGCCCGATTGTGGAGCCGCCCAGGATCATGGCGTCAGGCCGCTCCCGCGGCTGGCCGCGACAACACGCGCCTCAGCCAGCGCCGAGGCAGCCGGATCCGCCGCCAGAAAAGAAACACGATCACCACCGCGAGAGCGGCGTGGACCACCCATACCCCCACCGAGAACGGCACCCGCCCCTGCCCGATCCACGCGCTCACCACCGAGAGCATGTTGTTGTAGACGACGTAAATGAGGAGCGCGAGGATCAGGTTGATGGATCGCCCCAGCCGCGGATTGACCGCTGACAGCGGGATCGCAAGAAGCGCCATCAGAAACGCCGATACCGGCAGGCTGATTCGCCAGTTAAGTTCGGCCAGGTTGACGCGGCTGGGGTCGGCGAGAAGTTCGACCAAGCTCATGGTTCGGGCACTGGCCCCCGCCCCGGAGACATCGGCCCGCCCCTCCAGCAGCAGCCCATAGCGCTCGAATTCCATCAACCGGAGGCTTCCCGACCCGGGCTCGCCGTCGTAGCGACGCCCCTTCTCCAGCACCAGGTAGCGGTCGCCGTTGGGCATGACCTCGATCTGCCCTCGCTGCGACACCACGATCACCTCTCGCTGTGGGTCGATCTGCGATACAAAGACATTGCGGACCTCGGTGTTTTCGTCGTTGAGCGACTCCACATAAAACACCCGACCGGCAGAAGCCGATTCGCGAAACTGACCCGCCGAGACCCGCGAAATATCTTCCCGCTGCGAGAACCGGCTCTGATATTCGTTTGACTGCTGCGTGGCCCACGGGCCGCCCACAAAAGCAACCAGCGCCACCAGCAACGCCACGGGCGCAACGAAGCTCAACACCGGCCCCACCCAGTCGACCAGGCTGCGGCCGCTCGAGAACCAGATGACCATTTCTGAGTCGCGATAGGCGCGTGTGAGCGCCATCAGCACCGACACGTAGACGGTGAGCACCAGCAGCACCGGCAGCAGATTGATTGCCCCAAAGGCGATCATGGGCAGCACGCTGGCGGTATCGGTCAGTCCGTTGGCGGCACGTCCCAGCCAGCGTATCAGTGAGGTGGTGACCATCACCGTAAAAAGCGTGGCAAAGACAACGCCGGCCAGGTTCGACAGGTCGCGCCGCAACGCTGTCTTGAAAAGCATCGCGCGAACCCCTCGCTATAATCGATCGGTTAAGAGCACAGGCCTAGGAAAACTCAATGCAATTTAGCACAAAGACCCTATCCGCCGACCGTCTGAAAACCGGTTGCGCGATCGTACCGGTCGTGGTCGGCGAACCGCTGGCGGGCGATGCCCGCGCGATTGATCAGGCGCAGGGCGGGCGGCTTGCCGCGGTCATTGCGCGCGGCGATCTGCAGAAAAAAGCGGGTTCCACGGTCATGCTTCACCTGGAGGGCGCGCTGCAGCGGGTGCTCCTCGTGTCGGTGGGCGGCAGCGCCGAGGTGACCGAAAAGAGCTACACCGATGCGGTGGCTGCAGTCTGGCGGGCACTCGCAAGCGCGGCGGCCGACGAGGTCGTGTCCCTGCTCCACGAGGCGACCGTGTCGCAACGTTCCCTCGAATGGAAGCTGCACGCCCAGGTCATGGCTGGTCGCGCAGCCGCCTATCGTTTCGAGTCCATGAAGAGCCGTAAAGACTCCGCACCGCGACGCCCCCGACAGGTGGTTTTCTCGGTCGCCCGCGCCCAGCAGGCGGCCGCTTCGCAGGCAGTCGCGCGTGCACAGGCGCTTGCCAACGGTATGGACTTCACCCGCGACCTCGGCAATCTGCCGCCCAACATCTGTACCCCCACCTACCTCGCCGATCAGGCAAAGAAGCTCGCCCGCGAGTTCGGCCTCAAGATCGAAGTTCTCGACACCCGGCAGATGCAGGCGCTCAAGATGGGGGCGCTCCTCGCCGTGGCCCAGGGCTCCGAGCAGCCGCCTAAATTCATCGTCCTACAGTACAACGGCGCATCAAGCCGCCAGCAGCCGGTGGCGCTGGTGGGCAAAGGCATCACCTTCGACACGGGCGGCATTTCGATCAAACCCGCGGCCGGCATGGACGAAATGAAGTTCGACATGTGCGGCGCGGCCTCGGTGCTGGGCACCCTGCGGGCCGTGGCTGAAATGAAGCTCAAGATCAATCTGATCGGCGTGGTACCCACGTGCGAGAACATGCCGAGTGGCCGCGCCACACGGCCCGGCGACATCGTCACCTCCATGTCCGGCCAGACCGTCGAGATTCTCAATACCGACGCCGAAGGCCGCCTCATCCTGTGTGATGCGCTCACCTATGTCGAGCGCTTCAAGCCGCGCACGGTGATCGACATTGCCACCCTCACCGGCGCCTGCGTGGTGGCGCTCGGCCATCACCACTCGGGGCTGTTCACCCCACAGGATGCGCTCGCAGCCGAGTTACTCGATGCTGGCCGCGACTCCGGTGACACCTGCTGGCGCATGCCGCTCGACGAGGCCTACCAGGATTCGCTCAAATCACGTTTCGCTGATGTCGCCAACGTCGGGGGTCGCGATGGCGGCGCCATCACGGCAGCATGCTTTCTCGCGCGCTTTGCCAAGAAATACGACTGGGCTCACCTCGACATCGCCGGCACAGCGTGGAAATCAGGTGCGGCCAAGGGCGCGAGCGCCCGTCCGGTACCGCTCCTCACCCACTTCCTGATCTCGCGTGCCGAGGGATGACGCGGGTCGATTTCCACTTCAACGCGCCCGACCGGCTGCAATACGGCTGCCGGCTGGTGCGCAAGGTTCACCGCAGCGGCGCACGCATCCTCGTCTGGTGCGAAGACCCGGTGGCGCTGGCGCAGTTTGACCAGCTGCTCTGGACCTTCTCTGACGCCGACTTCATCCCACATGTGGTGGCAAGCGACCCGCTGGCTGCCGAAACGCCCGTACTGCTCACGGCCGAGGCGATTGAAACGCCGCATCACGAGGTGCTGGTCAACCTGGGGCGACAAACCCCACCGATGTTCAGCCGCTTTGATCGGCTGATCGAAGTGGTGAGCGGCGATGATGAAGACCGCACCCTCGCCCGCGACCGGTGGCGTTTCTACAAAGATCGCGGCTACCCGCTCAACGCGCACGACCTGGCTCGCGCCGCCTGATGAAAGACCTCAATATGACCACCGCCCAAGACCCCGTCCAGGCCTCGCTCGCCAAGAGTTTTGAGCCCGGTGACATTGAAGCCCGCTGGTATCCGCTCTGGGAAGGGCGCGGCTGCTTTCGCCATCAGGAATCGGCGCCGGCTGCCGGCAGCTACTGTATCCAGTTGCCGCCGCCCAATGTCACGGGCACGCTGCACATGGGGCATGCGTTTCAGCAAACGCTCATGGATGCGCTGATCCGCTATCACCGCATGAAGGGCTTGGACACCAACTGGGTGGTGGGCACCGACCACGCCGGCATCGCCACGCAGGTGGTGGTCGAGCGGCAACTACAGGGCGAAGGGCTCACGCGTCACGATCTCGGTCGCGGACCATTCCTCGACCGGGTCTGGCAATGGAAGCGGCAGTCGGGTGCCACCATCACCCGTCAGATGCGAAGGCTGGGCGCCTCGGCCAACTGGGAATACGCCGATACCGAAGGCGAGCGCGCCGGCTACTTCACCATGGACGACACCATGAGCGCCGCCGTGCTCGAGGTGTTTGTTCAACTTCATGAGCAGGGTCTCATCTATCGCGGTAAGCGTCTGGTGAACTGGGACCCGGTCCTGATGACCGCGGTCTCCGATCTGGAGGTCGACAGTGAAGAGGAAAAGGGGCATCTCTGGGAGATCCGCTATCCGCTTGCCGATGGAACAGGCTCACTCACCGTGGCCACCACCCGCCCGGAAACCATGCTGGGCGACACGGCGGTGGCCGTGCATCCGGATGATGAACGCTATCGCGCCCTGATCGGAAAGCGGGTCAGACTTCCACTGTGCGATCGTGACATTCCGATCATCGCCGACGACTATGTCGACCCCGCCTTCGGTACGGGCTGCGTCAAGATCACGCCAGCGCATGATTTCAACGACTGGAAGATGGGCGAGCGCCACGGGCTCGCCGCAATCAGCGTACTCACTCTCGATGCGCGCATCAACGATCAGGCGCCCGTGGCCTATCGCGGCCTCGACCGCTATGACGCGCGAAAAAAGGTGTTGGAAGACCTGCGCGCTGCGGATTGCCTGGTATCGGAGAAGCCGCACACGCTGATGGTGCCGCGTTCGGCGCGCACTCAGGTGGTGGTCGAGCCCATGCTCACCGACCAGTGGTTTGTCGCCATGAGCCGCCGTGATCACGGCAATGCGTTCTTCCCCGGCCAGTCGATCGCAGATGTCTGCCTGCAGGTGGTCCGTGGCGGGCAAATTCGCTTCTTCCCAGATCACTGGACCAGCACCTACAACCACTGGCTGGAGAACATTCAAGATTGGTGCATTTCCAGGCAACTTTGGTGGGGCCATCGCATCCCGGCCTGGTACAAGGCCGACGCTCAAGGGCTGCCGATTCACGACGGCACGGTGTTTGTCGCACGTAATGAAGCTGATGCCCAGGCACGGGCCCGCGCTGCGGGCTACCAGGGCGCATTGGTGCGTGACGATGACGTGCTCGACACCTGGTTTTCGTCAGCCCTGGTGCCGTTCACGTCGCTCGGTTGGCCCAAACAGACCGCTGACCTGGATCGCTATCTGCCCTCAAACGTACTGGTGACGGGCTTTGACATCATCTTCTTCTGGGTGGCCCGGATGGTGATGATGACCACCTTTTTCACGGGCAAGGTGCCGTTTCATCACGTCTACATCAATGCGATCGTGCGTGATTCCGAAGGCCAGAAGATGTCGAAGTCGAAGGGCAACACCATCGACCCGATCGATCTGGTGGACGGCATCACGCTCGAGGCGCTCCTGGAGAAGTCAACGGTTGGCCTGCTTCGAGCCGACCACAAGCAGCGCATCGACCGCTACATCCGCGGTAATTTCCCGCAGGGCATTCCGGCATTCGGTTCCGACGCGGTGCGCTTTACCTTCGCCTCGCTTGCCACCTTCGCCCGCACGCTCAACTTCGACCTCAGCCGCTGCGAGGGCTACCGCAACTTCTGTAACAAGCTCTGGAATGCCTCACGTTTCGTGCTGATGCAAACCGAAGGGCGTGACTGCGGTTTCGAGCCCCACGAGGCGGGTGCCTGCGTACCAGGCGGCTATCTTCACTTCAACGCGGTTGACCGCTGGATCGTCTCGGCACTGCAGCGTACCGAAGCCGATATCGAGCGTGCGTTGTCTGACTATCGCTTCGATCTCGCCGCGCGCGCGCTCTACGAGTTTGTCTGGGACCAATACTGCGACTGGTATCTGGAACTCGCGAAGGTCAATTTGCAGGCGGACGATCAAGCGGTGGTTCGCGCCACGCGGCGCACGCTGCTCCGCGTCCTCGAGGCGGTGCTGCGGCTTGCGCACCCCATCATCCCTTTCATCACCGAAGAGTTGTGGCAGAAGGTCGCACCGATTGCCCAGCGCTACGGCGAGCGCGGCGTGCAAACGCTCTCCGGAGAGGCGCTCGCCCAGGCAGTGGCCGAGCAGCGTCATCTGCTCATGCTGCAGCCCTATCCAAAAAGCGAACCTGGAAAAATCGACGAAAAGAGCGAAGCGTTCGTCAGTCAGCTCAAGCAACTGATCGATGCGTGTCGCGCCCTGCGCGGCGAAATGAACGTCTCGCCCGCGCAGAAACTCCCGCTCATCGCACAGGGTTCGCGCGAACGGCTCGCAGAATTCGCGCCCTACCTGAAGGCGCTTGCAAAGCTCGAAGCTGTTGAAATCGTTGACGCGCTACCTGCCGGATCGATCGCGCCGGTGCAGATCGTGGGAGATTTCCGGCTGATGCTGCGTGTTGAGATCGATGTGGCGGCTGAACGCGCGCGCCTCGATCGCGAAATCGCCCGCGTGTCAGGCGAGGTTCAGCGCGCCGGCGCCAAGCTCGGCAACGCGAGTTTTGTCGAGCGTGCGCCCGCTAATGTGGTGGCACAGGAGCGCGAACGTCTGGCTGGATTCGAGGCGTCGCTCGCGCGGCTTCACGAACAGCGCGCGAAGCTAGGCTGATTGGGTTGACGGGGGGCCCCGGCGGGCCCCTCGCAGGGTGAGCTTTCCGCTCAGCCCATCGACATGTAGCCGCCGTCCACCGCCATGATCGTGCCGGTCATGTAGCGCGCGGCGTCCGAACACAGGAACAGAATCGGATCGGCGATCTCGGCGGGGTCGGCCCATCGCCCGATAGGCGTGCGCGACATGATCATCGCGTTTCGCTCCGGGTTTTCGCGCGCGCCCCGCGACAGTTCGGTGATGACCCAGCCGGGCGCCACCGCGTTGACGCGAATGCCATCGGCCGCATAAGCGGCGGCAAGCGACATGGTGAGATTGCGCACAGCGCCCTTGGATGCGGAGTAGGCAGGCTGCTTGGGCCCACCGAAAAACGACATCACCGAGCCAATGAACACAATGCTG
>CAIPNM010000338.1 GCA_903866395.1 uncultured bacterium | reverse complement strand
GGCGATGACCTGCCGGCCCCCATCACCGGGCATCCGATTCTGCTGCGCGAGATGATCGGCAACCTGATCGATAACGCCATCCGGTACACCCCCACCGGCGGCATCGTGACCGCACGGGTGCAGACAACGCCAGCCGAAGTGGTGCTCGAGATCGAAGACGACGGAATCGGCATCGCGCCCGCCGACCGGGAGCTCGTGTTCAACCGCTTCTTCCGGGTGCTGGGTGCGGGTGCGGACGGCAGCGGCCTGGGGTTGTCGATCGTGCGTGAAATCGTAGGCCAGCACGGCGCCGCAATCGCCATCTCCGACGGATTGATCTGGCCCACCCAGCGGGGCGCTGGAACGGGCAGCCGCCTCACGGTGCGCTTTCCGAAATTCAATGACGACGGGCTTTAGCAGACGGGAGAGGCAGCAATGTTCAAGGTTAACGCTGAGCAGCAGGCCATCATCGATGGTGTCACCGCGGTCTGCACCCGGTTCGGCGATGATTACTGGGCCGAGTGCGATCAGGCGGCGCGCTTTCCGAGGGAGTTTCATCGGGCCATCGCCGATGCCGGGTGGCTGGGCGTGACCATGCCTGAAGCCTATGGCGGCGCCGGGCTGGGCATCAAGGAGGCATCGCTCGTCATGCACACCGTCGCGCAGCATGGCGGCGCGATGGCGGCTGCCTCATCCATTCACATGAACATGTTCGGGCCCCATCCGATGGTCGTTCACGGAACGCCGGATCAGAAAACACGGTGGATCCCCAGGTTGGTCGCGGGCAGCGATCAGGTGTGTTTCGGGGTCACCGAGCCCGACGCGGGACTCGACACCACCAGCATCCGCACATTTGCGAAAAAAGTGGACGGGGGCTATTGCGTATCGGGCCGCAAGATGTGGACCTCCACCGCACAGGTCGCCAATAAGATCCTGCTGCTTGCCCGCACCTCGGCAAAGCCCGCCAAGGGAGAGGGTAAGCCCACCGACGGCATGTCGCTCTTCTACACCGACCTCGATCGCACAAAGATCGAGGTCCGCCGGATTCCGAAGCACGGTCGTGCCGCTGTCGATTCGAACGCCGTCTTCATTGATGATCTGTTCATTCCCGAGCAGGACCTCATCGGCGAGGAGGGACGAGGGTTTTATTACCTGCTCGACGGTCTCAACCCAGAGCGCATCCTGATTGCGGTTGAGGCAATCGGAATCGGCCTGGATGCCCTGCGTCGGGCAGCACGCTACGCACGCGAGCGCGTGGTGTTTGGTCGACCGATCGGCCGCAACCAGGGCATTCAGCATCCGCTTGCCGAGTGCTGGGTCAACCTGGAGGCGGCATTGCTGCTGGCTGAGCGTGCGGCCGACCTTTATGACGCCGGACTCGCCTGTGGCCCTGAGGCAAACGGCGCGAAGCTCCTGGGCTCACGCGCGGGGTACGAGGCCTGCCAGCGCGCAGTGCTCACGCACGGGGGAATGGGCTATGCGAAGGAGTATCAGGTGGAACGCCTGCTTCGCGAAGTCCTCATCACGCGGATCGCGCCGGTCACCGATCAGCTGGTGCTGTCCTTCATCGCGGAAAAGGTGCTCGACTTGCCCAAATCGTATTAACCCGCCGCCGGGCGGTCCGCTCGAGACGGACCCGAGCCCGGTTGTTTCCGCACAAATCATCGCACTGCGGGGTGCGGTTTCATGGCTTCTGTTCATCACCTAATCGAACGGAGGTCATGATGAAGATGAAGAGCGCTGTCTTGCTGACATCGGTCGCCATGCTGGCGGGCGGCATGGTCCATGCGTCCGAAAATAGGGATACCCCTCGATCGCCTCTCCCACTCCTACTTGCACAGTCAATCCCGGAGGAGCCGGTTTACGGCAGCCAGATGATGACCGACCAGGAGCGAAACGAGCATCGAGCGCAGCTTCGAGCCGCAAAAAGCGAAGAGGAGC
>CAIPNM010000337.1 GCA_903866395.1 uncultured bacterium | reverse complement strand
TGAGGACGTCGGGAAAATTGACGCCAGCTGCCTTGACCTCGACCACTACGTCGTCGGCCTCAGGGATCGGATCGTCGATATCGTCGTAGACGAGGGTGTCGGGTAAGCCGTGCTGGCGGCAAAGAAGCGCTTTCATGGCGGGGGTCCCTGAACGGAGTTCGTAAGTGGGGTGGCGGGTGAATGGGCGTGCTGGGCGCGTGCGTTGAGCCACGCGGCGAGCGCGTCGCGTCGCGCGTCGCGCAAAGCCGCCTGAATACGAATGGCGAGATCGTGTGTGCCGGCCGCGCGCGCGGCGGCAGCGATGGGCCCGGCGGCCACCGCCTGCACCACCTCGATCAGGTGCCGCCATTGGGCCTCGGCGCTGTCGACTGTTTCGCGGCGAGCGCTTCCCGGTCTGGCGCGATGGGTGCGTGCCCGCACCCAAGCGAGGGCGCGGGCTGGCCTTCGAATCGCATCGAGCGCCTCGAGGTGTTCCAGCAGGCGCGTGGCATCGCCGTCGGGCGGCGGGCCCTCGTCCTGATTGGCAAGGAGATGCGCAAGGTCTGCGCAGCCGGCCGGCACACGTAGCCGCTCGCTTCGGGCCCGCGCGACCTCGGGTGCGCCGGGCGGGGCGATCGCGAGTGCATAACGGATGTCAAGCGCTTCGCTGCAGCGCGCGGCCGCATCGACCGTTTCAAGATCGATCTCGGTCGGCCCGGGCAGCAGTCGCGCAAGCGCACCACAGTCACGGAGCACCTGAAACATTCGCGAGGGCTGTGGCTCCATGAGACCGCGCGACAACTCCTGCCAGACGCGTTCAGGGACCAGCGCGTCGACCTCGCCCTCGTCCACCATCCGGCGAGCGAGCAGAAGGGTTTCGGGCGCCACCGAAAACTCGGGCAGGCGAGCCGCGAACCGGGCGAGCCTCAGGATTCGAACCGGGTCTTCGGCGAATGCATCGCTCACATGACGGAGCCGCCGCGCCCTCAGGTCGTCCTGTCCGCCCCAGGGATCGATGAGCGCACCGTCTGCCGTACGCGCGATGGCATTGATCGTGAGATCGCGCCGGCGCAGATCGTCTTCCAGCGTGACCTCGGGCGAGCTGTGAATCTGAAAGCCCCGATAACCTCGTGCGGTTTTGCGCTCGGTACGCGCGAGCGCATATTCCTCATGCGTGTCGGGATGAAGGAACACCGGAAAATCGCGCCCCACCGGCCGAAAGCCAAGCGCAGCCATCTGCTCGGGGGTGGACCCGGTCACCACCCAATCGCGGTCTGTGACCGGGCGGCCCAGGAGCTCATCGCG
Source organism: uncultured bacterium (assembly GCA_903866395.1). Lineage (GTDB taxonomy): Bacteria > Pseudomonadota > Gammaproteobacteria > Burkholderiales > Burkholderiaceae_E > SYIM01. The sequence continues at coordinate 745 of CAIPNM010000337.1, read as the reverse complement.
CACCGCGCCGCCGACACAGTAGATCTGCATCGCGGCGCTGGAGGGGTTGGGCGAGGAAATGTAGAAGGCCCGGCTAGCGCCCGGCGAGCCCGCGGCTCTTGTCGAACCGCGCCTGTCGCGTGGCAACCGGATCGCCGGCGGCGTCTTCGATCGCAACCGGGTCGATGCCCAGTTCCGGCGCCATGGGCGCGCGCGCGACGCTGTCCCGGGCCATGGAGTCGAAGTTGTCGAGTGACATCAGCGTGGGCCCCGGCAGCGCTTCGAGAATCATTGCCTGAAGACGCCCGGCCATATCGGGCAGGTTGATGACCGGACGCTGGCAGCCGACCCGCCGTCCGGCAAGCCGCACCAGCTCGCGCAGCGTGTAGACGCGCGGCCCGGCCAGCTCGTAGCCGCGTCCGAAGGTGGCGCTGCACTCGAGCGCATTCACGAAGGCTTGGGCCACATCCTCGACATGGATGGGTTGAAAGCGGGTGTCGGCGCGGGCGAGCGGCATCACGGGCGCAAAGCGCTGCAGTGTGGCGAACAGGTTGAGGAAGCGGTCATCGGGTCCGAAGACCACCGAGGGCCGGAAGATGGTCCAGTCAAGCAGCGCGCTCATCACCGCCTGTTCACCGTCGGCCTTGGAGCGCAGATACATGGAGGGGAGCGGCTGAGGGCCGTCGGCCCCGAGTGCCGACATATGCAGAAGCCGTGTGATGCCGGCGGATGCGCAGGCGGCGACCAGGCTGCGTGGCAGCTCGAC
>CAIPNM010000336.1 GCA_903866395.1 uncultured bacterium | reverse complement strand
GATAAGCGCCGAGATGCGGCGTGGTGAGAGGCTCCCCGTGAGCCGCTTGCCCAGCACCACATAAATCGCCTCGCATGCTGCCGCCCCGAGAATGAGGACATTGCCCAGCCAATGACCCGCGCCCGCGCTGGCCGAGGCTTGCGACGAAAGAAGCGCAATCGCTCCCGCTGCGAGACCCGTGGCAACCCAGACCCGCCACCCTGCGCGCTCGCGCAGCACCGCCCACGAAAGGAGGGCAACCAACGGCGGGAGCGCCGCCATCACAATGCCTGCGGCCGCTGCCGAGGTGAGGGCGACTCCTGTGAGTATCAGGATGGAAAACAGGAAATTGCCGAACAGTGATTGAACAAAGAGGATGCGCCAGAGGGGGAGCGTGAGCGGCACGTCGTGTTCGTGGGCCCGAAGCCAGGGAATCATGACTACCGCGGCGATTGCAAACCGGAGCCAAGCCAAGAGGAATACCGGCAACGCTTCGGACAGCGGCTTGGAGAGCGCGGTGTACGTGCCGACCAACGCCATACCGGAGAAAAGCAGCAGATAACCCGTGGTGCGGGGGGATTTGGATAGGGCGGATGGCGTCACAGGTCAGTGAGGGCGGCAGGCGGCGGGACAGCTGGCGGCGCAGCTTGCGAGCTTATCGCAGGTTGGTCGCGCAGGGCGGAGGGCAGTGTGGCGAGCGCCATGCCAATCTCGCCGCGAAACCGGCATTGACCGTGGCCCGGCCATGGCGGCGAAGGGCTCGCCCAACCCCTCGGGCTAAAATCATGCGATGAATACCGTTACCGATCCCGCCTTTCGCCACACCGACTTTCGCGCACAGCCCCATCCTGAACGGCTGAGCGCGGTGGTGGAACGACTGCGCCGAATCCTGCCCGCGCATTCGGTGCTGTACCGTGATGAGGACAAGCGCCCCTACGAATGCGACGCCCTGTCAGCGTTTCGCCAGATGCCGATGGCGGTGGTGTTGCCCGACACCGAGGCGCAGGTGGTCGAGGTGTTGAAGGCCTGCCGCGAACTTGACGTGCCGGTGGTGGCGCGGGGCGCGGGCACCAGCCTGTCAGGCGGCTCGATGCCGCACGCATCGGGGGTGGTGTTGTCGCTTGCCCGCTTTAATCGCATTCTCGAGCTAGACCCGTATGCGCGCACCGCGCGGGTGCAACCGGGCGTTCGCAACCTCGCCATCTCCGAGGCCGCAGCGCCGCACGCGCTCTACTACGCACCGGATCCGTCCTCGCAGATCGCTTGTTCCATCGGCGGCAACATCGCTGAAAATTCCGGCGGCGTGCACTGCCTGAAATACGGCCTCACGGTGCATAACGTGCTCCGTCTGCGGGTGGTCACGATCGAGGGCGAAGTGCTCGAGATTGGCAACGCCGCGCTCGATTCGCCTGGCCTTGATTTGCTCGCGCTCCTCATCGGGTCCGAAGGCATGCTGGCCGTGGTCACCGAAATCACCGTGAAGCTTTTGCCAAAGCCGCAACTCGCTCGCGCCGTGCTGGCTTCCTTTGATGACATCGTGAAGGCCGGTGATGCGGTCGCGGCCATCATCGCCGAAGGCATCATTCCCGCTGGCATGGAAATGATGGATCGCAAGACCACGGCCGCGGTCGAACCTTTTGTGCGTGCGGGCTACGACCTTCAAGCCGAAGCAATCCTCATCGTGGAATCGGACGGCACGCCCGAAGAAGTTGAAGAGGAGATCGCCCGGATCGATGCGGTGCTCAAGCGCTGTGGGTGCACCGCTCAACGGGTGTCGCAGAACGAGACCGAGCGGCTTGCCTTCTGGTCGGGTCGCAAAAACGCCTTTCCTGCCGCCGGGCGCATCTCGCCCGATTACTACTGCATGGACGGCACCATTCCTCGCAAGATGCTGGGCCGTATGCTGCAGGCGATTGGCGAGATGGAGCGCAAATATCAGCTGGGCTGCATGAATGTGTTTCATGCTGGAGACGGCAACCTCCACCCGCTCATTTTGTTCGATGCCAACGATCCCGATAGCTGGCATCGCGCCGAGCTTTTCGGCGCTGACATTCTCGAACTCTGTGTGGAATATGGCGGTACGGTCACGGGCGAACACGGCATTGGCGTAGAAAAACTATCATCGATGTGCGTACAGTTTTCGCCCGAAGAACTGAAGGCATTTTTTGCAGTGAAGGCAGCGTTTGATTCACAAGGGCTGCTCAATCCGGGTAAGGGCGTGCCCACGCTTGCGCGCTGTGCCGAGTACGGCAAGATGCATGTGCATCGCGGTCAGCTGCCATTTAGCGATCTGCCGCGGTTCTGAGTCGCGGACCTCGTCATGAACACTCAGACCCCCGATCCGATCGCACACGCTGTGTCGCCGGCTCAGGCCAACCCAGCTGCCGCGGCCGATGTGCTCCAGGGCCTGCGTTCGAGCATCCTGCGTGCGGCGACAGACCGCGCGCCACTGCGTATTCGTGGCGGTGGCAGCAAAGATTTTTTGGGCCAGGGCTTCACGGGCGCGTTGCTCGACACCCGGCCGCTCGCCGGCATCCTGAGCTACGAACCGACCGAACTCTTCATCACCGCACTGGCCGGGACGCCGCTTGCGCAGATCGAAGCGGCGCTGGCCGAGCGCGGCCAGATGCTCGCGTTCGAGCCACCGTCATTTGCCGGTGCCGCCACCGTGGGTGGCGTGGTGGCTGCAGGGCTTTCCGGCCCGCGACGGGCGAGTGTGGGTGCGGTCCGCGATTTCGTTTTGGGCCTGGGCTGTATGGACGCTCAGGGCCGCGAATTGCAGTTTGGCGGCCAGGTGATGAAGAACGTGGCGGGCTACGATGTGTCGCGGCTGATGTGTGGCGCGATGGGTATTCTGGGTCTGATCACGCAGGTGTCGCTCAAGGTGTTGCCGCGGCCGGCGGCCGAAGCCAGCATCATGTTCGACTGCGAAGCCGCTGAGGCGCTTCAGCTCCTCAACACCTGGGGCGGGCAGCCGCTCCCCATCTCGGCAAGCGTGCATGGCGCGGGTTCGCTGGTGGTGCGGTTTTCGGGTGCGCGCGCCGCGGTGGAAACCGCGCTCGGCCGCATGATGCGCGATCACTCAGCGCGGCCCATTCCCGAGGCAGCCGCGACACAACTCTGGGCCGATCTCCGTGAGCACCGGGCGGCATTTTTCGCTGATGCCGGGCGCCCCCTCTGGCGTTTGTCGCTCCCTTCCGCCGCGGCGCTCGGTTCACTGCCCGGCGAGCAATGCATCGAGTGGGGCGGCTCTTTACGCTGGCTGGTGTCTGACGCCGACCCTGCGGTGATCCGCAGGGCAGCATCCGCAGCAGGCGGCAGTGCCCTCCTTTTTCGCGGCGGCGATCGCGGGGCGGGCGTATTCCATCCGCTGCCCGCGCCGCTTCTCGCGCTCCACCGGCGACTGAAGCAGCAATTCGATGCGCCGGGCATCTTCAATCCTGGCCGGATGTATACGGATCTCTGACGCATGGAAACCCATCTTGCCGACTGGTTGAAGGGCACGCGCGACGGCGACGAAGCCGAGGCGATTCTGCGCAAGTGCGTGCACTGTGGGTTCTGCACCGCCACCTGTCCTACCTATCAACTGCTGGGCGACGAACTCGATGGTCCGCGCGGCCGCATCTATCTGATCAAGTCGGTGGTGGAGGGTGAAAAGCCCACCGCATCCACCATGGAACACCTTGATCGGTGTCTCACCTGTCGCAACTGCGAAAGCACTTGTCCATCTGGGGTCGATTACGGCCACCTGGTGGATATTGGCCGCAAGTTGGTCGAGCAGCAGGTCGAGCGGCCCGCCTCACAACGATTCATGCGCACCCTGCTTCGGGAAACGCTCACTCGACGCTGGTTGTTTGATCCGGCCATGCGGGTGGGGCAGGCCGTGCGGCCGCTTCTGCCCGAGGCGCTCAAGGCCAAGGTGCCCGAGCGGCGCGATCCTGGTAAGCGCCCTTCGCGAAGCCATGCCCGCAAAGTGATTCTGCTCGAGGGCTGTGTGCAACCAGGCATGCTGCCCTCAATTGACGCGGCCACCGATCGCGTGCTCGATCGCCTGGGTTTGGAGGCCATCCGCCCGCAGGGCTCGGGATGCTGCGGGGCTATCCGTCACCACCTCAATGATCAGGCGGGTGCCGCCAACGATGCCCGCCGCAACATCGCTGCCTGGTGGCCGCTCATCGAGGCAGGCGCCGAAGCGATTCTGATCAACGCCTCCGGCTGTGGCGCCATGGTGAAAGACTATGCCCATCTGCTCGCCGATGATCCGGAATGGGCCGCGCGGGCAAAGCAGGTGGTAGAGCGCACGCGTGACCTCGCCGAGTGGCTGCCCGCTGAGATTGACGCCGCGATTGCGGCAGGGCGCCTGCGCGCCGCCTCCTCATCGCGGGTGGTGTTTCATCCACCGTGCACGCTGCAGCATGGCCAGAAAGTGCGGGGCGTGGTCGAGGCGCTGCTCACCCGCCTGGGCGCCACGGTATTGCCGGTGGGCGAATCGCATCTCTGCTGTGGCTCGGCGGGCACTTATTCGGTGCTGCAGCCCCAGCTCTCCGGAGAACTTCGCTCGAGGAAGCTCGGGCATCTGACGGCGGGCGAGCCAGAGCTCATTCTCTCTGCCAACATCGGCTGCATCACGCATCTCCAGGCCGGCACCGGTACGCCGGTGCGGCACTGGATCGAATGGCTGGACGAGCAGATGGACGCGGTGGGCGGCTGAAACCTACTCCACCGCCTTGACCATGTCCTCTACCACCTTCTTGGCATCGCCAAACACCATCATCGTGCGGTCCATGTAGAAGAGCTCGTTGTCCAGGCCCGCATAGCCCGAAGCCATTGACCGTTTGTTGACGATCACCTGACGCGCCTTGTAGGCCTCCAGGATGGGCATGCCGGCGATTGCCGACTTCGGATCCTTGGCGGCGGGATTCACCACATCATTGGCCCCCAGCACCAGTACCACGTCGGTG
>CAIPNM010000335.1 GCA_903866395.1 uncultured bacterium | reverse complement strand
TAGGCAAAAAAAGCGATTGGCGCGCGGGCTCCGACCAGCACGATTTGTCTGAAACGGGCAAGCGCGGCAACCGTGGGGTCGACCGCGTAGGGCAATCGGGCAGCCGACACCCTGCCCGCTCCCCGCGACAGCTTGGCGGTGTAGAACTCGGTCATGAGCGTACAACCGGTGCGAGCCGCGATGCGCCCCGCGTCGGTGAGCGCATCGTCGTCGAGCGCGCCGGCGCCCAGCAGCAGCAGCGTATCGGGCCCGGAGAGCGCACGCGCGGCAGCGACCACCGCCGCCGACTCAAACGGCCGATAGGCCACGGCGGGTCGCATCGAATCCGGCGCGAGCGGTGCCTGCCCGGCGGGCAGTTCGCCCCAGGCCGCATCGGCCGGGAGCGCGAGTGTAGCGATCTGCCCCGGGGGCGTGGCGGCCGCCTCGATCGCCGCAAGTGCATCGGTACGCAGCGTGTGGGCCGAGCGGGTGGTGCGCACCCAGCGGGAAACGACACGGCCGAGCGCCTCGATATCGGACGTGAGCGGCGAGTCGTTGGCGAGATGGTCAGTGGCGTGGTCGCCCACGATGTTGACAATGCCCGAGCGTGCCCGCCGCGCGTTGTGAAGGTTGGCGAGCCCATTGCCCAGGCCGGGGCCCAGGTGAAGCAGCGTGGCGGCGGGCTTACCGGCAATGCGGTAGTAGCCGTCCGCCGCGCCCGTGACCACGCCTTCGAAAAGACCCAGCACGCAGCGCATGCGGTCGATCCGGTCGAGCGCCGCAACGAAATGCATCTCGGAGGTGCCGGGGTTGGTGAAGCAAACCTCCACGCCGCCGGCAAGCAGCGTGTGGACCAGATCGTCAGCGCCGTTCAATTGGAGATCTCCCTGACCGGTCCGCTGCGATGGCGGCCGGTTTCGTCGACCCGCATGTTACGACGGATTGCGGCGACGTGGCCGGCAGCAGAGCACGGGGCTCGTGCTGCCGGCGAAACGGCGCGGGGTCGATCAGCCCGAGGTCGAGGCCCGATCCGGCGTGCTCGCGCCCTCCTGGGCCGTCACCACGCCGGTGGGCGCGGTCTCGGGACTTCCGCCTTTGAACTCGGCCGCGCTCGCCGCAGGGTCCACATGCGACGCGTCTGGCTGTTCAACCGGGGCTGGCGAAGCGGCCGCTTCCGGTTGGAGCCAGCGCGCGAGCCGCGCCCAGAGCCCGGCCGAGACCGGCGTGGGCAGGAGCGGTCCGGGCAGAAGCGAGCGCGGTCCGTCGACGGGCGTCGCGCCCTGGCCAGCGCCCGAGCCCCCCTCGGCGCCTCCGCCCGAGCCGGGCACAGGCCCAGGCGGCGCGGCAGGCGCAGCAGGCGCGCCGGTTGCGCCAGAGTCGGCAGGCGGCGGGCTGACCGGTTCGCCAGCCGGCGCTGCGGGGGTGGACGCACCCGCAGCAGGCGCCGCCTGAGAAGCCGGCGCTGAAGGAGGTACGCCCCCCGGCGCCACCGTAGGCGCGGCGGCAGGCGCTGCTGAGCTCCCCGCTGCCGGCGCGGCCGAACTTCCTGCGGCCGGCGTGGAAGCGGCCGGCGTGGAAGCGGGCTGCGTTGACGCCGGCTGCGTCGGCGCCGGCGCGGTCAGCGGTGCGGACTCGCCCTCACGCAGACGCGCAGGCGCCTCCGAACGCATCGCAGGCGTGCGATTCATCAGTTCGCTAAGCGTGCCCGACCCGCTGATCGTGGGCCGGGTCGAGGTTTCGATGGTTTTCAGCGCCGCATCGAGCATCAGCGAGGTCGTGCGGCCGATCGTTGTGATCGACCCGATCTGAACCGCTGACGAAACGGTACTGCTGATCGCCACTACCCCCTGCCCCGTGGGCACGGTTGCAACACCCGACCCACTGGTCGCGGCGGAGGTGACCGCCGAGGTCGCGCTTTCGCCCGCGCTTACTGGGCGGCCGGCGATCACGACATCCCCACTCCGCAGGCCACCGGCGCTGGCCCCACCCGCGCCGTCACCCGCGGCAATGGCACCGCCCCCAGTCGCTGACGTCATCAATCCGCCTGGGGACGAGGACAGCGAGGGCGCAGAAGAAGAAAGGGCCGACCCGACGCCACCTGAAACCGGCGCAGGAGCCGCGCTGGTGCTAGCGCCGAAGCCCCCGAACACCGGCGAGGCCGACCCGGCACCCCCGGCATCGCCACTCGCGCTGGCCCCCGCCCCCATGCTGATCACAGCCAGCACGCCCGCGGTTTCCTGTTCCGTGAGTCCGCTCTTACCCGACAGCATGACAAGCTTGCCACTGGCCGCCTTGATGTTGCCGGACTCCACCCGCCCGGTCGCGGAGAACACCGCAAGGCCACCGTCCGGCGCGTCGGAGCGGATGCCCGAGCTGCCCGCACGAATGCCCGTCTCGCCCACGATCACCACGTCGCCGCCTGAGGCGTTGTAGAGGTCGACCGTGCTGGCATCAAGCCGGATCTGTGCTGCCCCGTAACCGCCGACACCGCTCACCGCATTAAGCGTGAGCGTGCTGGTGGTGCGCAGATGCGTCTGGCCGCTACCACCGGTGTTGTCATAGATCTTGCCACCCGAGTCGATCCGGATCGGGCCATTCTTGCTCGTAATCTGCGACAGGCCGACATCACCCGCCGCTTTAAGCTCAACCGGCCCCCCGGCAGTTGAGAGCGTGGCTGGTGGCTGCATCACGAGGTTGCCTTGCGCTGCCAATTTAACCTTGCCGCCGCCCGAACCTACGGTGACACCGGCGCCCACCAGGGTGAGCGGTCCGGCATCGTTGATAAACACGTCGCCGTTTCCGGTGACGACATCAAGCGTGTCGATCCGCGTGAAGAGCGGCACGGCCTCACTTCCCACTCCTTGCCCGACACGGACCTTCAGATTCTCGGCGCTTACCAGTGCTCCCGAGTTCGTCTGCAAAGCCCCCTCGAGCGCCGTGAGATGAACGCTCCCTGCCGATACCACCGCATCCCGGGCGAGCGTGATCGACCCACTCTGCGCCACGAGCGATGCCAACTGACCTGTGCCGGTCTTCAGCGTGTTCACCAACACACCCGAAGCGGCAGTGACGGTCAGATCGCCGGACGTGGATTCGAGATCCAGTCGACCGAGCTCCATCACCATGCGGGGCTGGCCGATCGGGGCCTGCATCGCGATCGTGCTGCCCCGGGCGGACAGATCAAATCGCGGTGCCTGGCTACCCCGGGCCATATCGAGCGATACCAGTCCGGTAATCGTCACGCGATTGGCATCACCGGCCGCAATACCGGCAGGGAAGCTCACCGTCGAGCCCGCTGCCTGGCCGTCGAATTCCAGCCCGCCGGCGGTCTTGTCCGAGAGCGCCTCGAATTCCATGCCGTTGTTGATGATCAGCTCAGCCGCGCCCTCGATGATCAGCCTACCGCCGCTGGTGATCCTCACCTCATCGAGGAACTGCACGCTGCCGCTTGCCTGAATCACCAGATCGCCATCGACCACCACCTTTTCATCGAAGATCACGTCGCGCGCACCGGTGACCGTGAGTCTTTCGAGCGCGGTGACACCTGTGACTCGCGCCGAGAAACCCTGCGCTTTACCCGACAGATCACCCAGGCTGGAACGCGCGATCCGGATCAAGTCGCCACTGCGGTAGCCCGCGCCGCTGCCATGAATCATCACCGACACGACCGCGCCGCCACTCACCTCGACAGTGGCGGTCGCGCCCGCGCCGGTGCCTCCGATCAGGTCGACATTGGTGTAGGTGCCATCCACATAACCGGTGCCACCGGAGACCACTTCAAGAAGACCGATGCCGTTTCCGACCGGGCCGGCCACCTGCACCACCCCGCCGTTACTCTTTAACGCGAGCGTATCGCCTTCAAAGTCGGACGTGGTGGGATCGTCGGTTCCCAGGCCGCCATTGATGCGGCCGGTAATCGTGAGGTCCTCGGCGGTGACTGCCCCCTCACCTGCGAACACGGTGACCGTGCCATCAAACTGAACCGAATCATCGATCAGGATGCTGTCCTTCATCGCCACCGACGTGCCGGGAGCAAACACCGTGGTGTTACCCGGGCCGTAGATTTCTAGCTTCTGGCCGGTCATCTGGCCACCCACTTCGATCCGACCGCCCTCACCCTGCGCCATCACCACCAGATCGGTTGAGAGTGCGAGGACCGAGCCACTGCCGCCCAGCGCGACCGGGTTGGAGCCCCCGCTCGCCCCCAACACAAGCACCGGCAACTGGACGCCGGCCAGGCCCGCCGGATCAAGGTTGAGCGAGCCGCCCACGGACCGCGCTGCCGGCTGCGTACTCGAGCCGAGCTTAATGGGCGTAGTCGCATCATCCGGAATCACCTGAAGCCCCGCACCGGAGCCGCCCGCCACCAGAGCGCCCAGATCGACATGACCGGCCGTGAGCGTGACGGGCTTAGCCACCCGCGCCGCCCCCGGATTCACCACCCCGCCAGACTCATCGAGCAGTTCGCCCTTCATCTCGACCAGACCACTGACATCGAGCACGACTGACTTGGCCTGAATCCGTCCTTCCACCACCAGCCGCTCGGCCTCGATGCGAAGCCGGGTCTGGCCCAGATTCACCTCGGTCTGGCCCGCCAGAGGTTTGAGGGTGACGACATCGCCGATCACCACCAGTTCGCGCAGTCCCTGGTCCCACACCACCCGCTCGACGCCACTCAGGACTTCGCCAGCACCAAGCTGCAGCACATTGCCGGTGGTGGAGAACTGCAGCGACTTCATCCGCATCACCAGCGTGTCATTGTTGAGATCCCGGACGGCCGTGTCACGAATCTGTACGGTCCGCGTGACCTCCCCCTCGGTGCTCCCAGCATCGAACACATACCGGTCAGGCCCGCCCGATGCGCTCACCACCAGCGGCGTTGCCGTGAGGCGCTGGATCGTGAGCTCGTCATTGAGCGGTCCCAGCGTGGTGTTCGATAACACGAAGCGATTCAGTCGCAGGTCATTGCCACGCAGATCGAGGATCTCAAGCGCGCCGCCGTTGTAGTTGGCCTTGATCGCAAGCGGCTGGGTGGCCGCAAGCGGCAAGCGCGCGCGGGTCGTCTCAAGACCATCACTCGCGGCGAGTTCAAGCGCCACACCCTCCGCACCAAACCCAAGCGAAACGCTCACCGCGCCCGTCTTCTCGAGGAACGCTGACACCGCAGCGGGTGACCCGCGTAGTGTCGGCGATGAGCTGTCGGCACCCACCGTGAGCCCCGCAGCGACCGCGGCCACGCTGTCGATAGCGACCGTACCGGCAGCGGTATCGCTCAGCGCGAGCGTGAGGGTGACCGACGGCGAGTCGGCATCAACCAGCGTGTCGGGCGCGAAAGTGAGATCGCTCGTGGCGCCCGGATTCACTTCGAGGCTCGACGGCACGCTGATCGTCGGTGCCG
>CAIPNM010000334.1 GCA_903866395.1 uncultured bacterium | reverse complement strand
GCCCCGTCGGCATGATCTCCGCGTGGTGATTACCTCGGCCACGATTGATGCGCAGCGGTTTGCCGCGCATTTTGCGATCGACGGCAAGGCGGCGCCAGTCATTGAGGTATCGGGCCGGCTCTATCCGGTCGAGATCCGCTACCAGGGCTTTGATGATGCGCATCGTGATGATGACGATGAAACCGATCTGCCCTCCCGGATCGACGAGGCGATCGAAACACTCTGGCGTGAGGCGCCGGGTGATGCGCTGGTGTTTCTGCCCGGTGAACGCGAAATTCGCGATGTGGCCGATCATTTACGGCGGCTCTGTGCCCGCGAGCAGGCCTCACGCAGCCACTCGCCCTGGGCGCGCGGCTCGGTGGAAATTCTCCCGCTCTACTCGCGGCTTGCGGCAGCCGACCAGCAGCGGATTTTTTCAGGCTCCACCGGGCGGCGGGTGGTGTTGGCCACCAATGTGGCGGAAACCTCGCTGACGGTCCCTGGGATTCGGTATGTGATCGACAGCGGAGTCGCGCGCGTCAAGCGCTATCGTTATCGCGGCAAGGTGGAGCAGCTGCAGATCGAGCCGATCTCGCAGGCGGCCGCCAATCAGCGCGCGGGGCGTTGCGGACGGGTGGCCGATGGCGTCTGTATCCGTCTCTATGACGAGGCAGATTTTCTGGGGCGGCCGCGCTTCACCGACCCGGAGGTGCTGCGATCGTCACTCGCCGCAGTCATTCTCCGGATGAAGTCACTGCGTCTGGAAGACATTGAAGCGTTTCCGTTTCTGGATCCGCCGCCGCGTCGCGCGGTGGCCGACGGTCTGGCGCTGCTGGCCGAGCTCGGCGCGGTAGACGACCAACACGCGCTCACGCCTATTGGGCAGCGGCTTGCGCGTCTGCCGGTCGATCCGCGGATCGGCCGTATGCTGCTCGAGGCGGCGGAGCGGCGCTGTTTGCGGGAAGTGCTGGTGATTGCATCGGCACTGTCGGTTCAAGATCCGCGGGAGCGGCCCATGGAGGCGCAGCAGGCTGCCGATCAGTCGCATCGGCGCTTTGCCGATGAGCACTCTGATTTCGTGTCGCTCCTGAAGGTCTGGGACTACTGGCATAGCGAGCAACGTGAGCGTGAGTCGAATCGCAAGCTCGCCCAGAAGCTTGAGCGTGAATTCCTGTCGGTACGCCGGCTGCGGGAGTGGGCAGATGTGCACTCGCAGCTCACGGAGGCGGTGCGCGAGAACAACTGGACGGTGAATACTGAGCCCGCACTGCCCGAGGCAGTGCATCGCGCCCTCCTTGCCGGGCTGCTCGGTAACCTTGGCACGCGGCCACCCGATGAAGCCCACTATGCGGGCACGCATCAGGTGCGGTTTTCGATTCACCCCGCGTCATCGGTCGTCAAGAAGGCGCCGCGCTGGTTGATGGCAGCCGAGATCGTGGATACCGCCCGCACCTACGCTCGAACCGTGGCGCGTATTGATCCGGTTTGGATCGAACAGGCAGCGGGCCATCTGATCCAGCGAAGCTACAGCGATCCCGCCTGGTCCAAGCAGTCGGGGCAGGCGTTCGAGCTCGAGCGCGGCATGCTTTATGGGCTGGTGCTCTACTCACAGCGACGGGTGCCGCTCGCGCCGCGTGACGCGAGGCTTGCGCGCGAGTTGCTCATTCGAGAGGGGCTGGTGGGTGACGGCATCGATGCCAAGCTGCCTTTCCTGGTGCACAACCGCCGATTGATCGGCGAGATTGAAAAGCTCGAGCAGAAGATTCGTCGCCCGGACCTGCTGGTGGATGATCAGTTTCTGTTTGACTGGTATGAGGCGAGGCTGCCCGAACGCATCACCTCGCTGCAGCGGCTTGAACAGTGGCTCGCCCGCGCACCGGCCGAGGAAGCTAAAGCGTTGATGCTGTCTCGCGAGCAGTTGATGCG
>CAIPNM010000333.1 GCA_903866395.1 uncultured bacterium | reverse complement strand
ACTGGTTGGGACACCCACCGCAACACCATGATTCGAAACGGGCAGATCAAGCCTGACGCCAACCGTGTGGTCTGGGAGTCGGAGCCCTTGCCCAACGAACCGGTGGTCGTACGGCGCGGCTTCGATCCGGATCTCGCCAAGCGCTTGCAAAGCGCCTTTGCTTCGTTACCGAAGGAAGACGCCGCCAAGATGATGCCTTGGCCGTATTCGGGCTTCGTTGCTGTGGGACATGAGCCCTACGCCAAGCTCGAGGTCATGGGTAGAGAAGTGGGCGTGCTGAAGGGTTGAGCAGTAGGAACGCATCATGACCCTACGTGCACCGGCGCGTCGCCTCGCCGGGGGTGGCTATGTGGAGCAGCCATTCTCCTGGCGATCCCGAGGAGGACTGATTCGCGCAGCGTCGGCGTTCGCTGCTTTTGCGTTCGTGATCGGCTGCGCCTGGGTCGCGGAGGTAGAGCCGGGCGCGTTGATCGAGGGCTTGCCGCGGCTTTTGAAATGGGCGGCGACCGCCTGGCCGCCCAACCTATCCGAGCTTGATGCGGTGGCGCTGCGCGCAGCCGAAACGGTGGCCATCGCCACCATCGGAACCCTTGCTGCGGCAATCGTATCGGCACCGCTGTCGATGCTCGCAGCGGGCAACATCACACCCAGTCCGGTCGCGTCGCGGCTGATTCGGGGCTTTGCCAACGGCTGCAGAGGGATCGACACCGTTGTCTTTGCGATTCTTTTCGTTGCAGCGGTCGGCCTGGGCCCGTTTGCCGGCGTACTGGGCATGTTCATCCATTCGATCGGGGTGATCACCAAGTTGAACGCCGAGGCGATTGAAACTCTGCCCAAGGCACCGCTTGAGGCGGCTGCAATGACCGGTGCTGGAACCGGGTCGATCATGGGTCATATCGTTTTTCCGGCGGTGCTCCCAAACCTGAGTTCGGTATCGCTTTATGTTTGGGAGGCTAATGTCCGGACGTCGACGGTGCTGGGCATTGTGGGCGCAGGCGGAATTGGTATCGAGATCAAGGCTGCGATTGATCTCCTCGATTTCCAACGTCTTTTTACGCTGACTCTGGCTGTGCTGATCATGGTGACGCTGATTGATCAGTTGAGCGCATGGTTGCGGCGGCGGCTGGTCTGACCATGGCCGGCCACGACACGCTCAGGGTTGATTCGCTCAGCAAACGCTACGGCGATGTCTGTGCGCTCGATAATGTGTCGATGTCGGTGGCCCCGGGTGAACTGGTGGTGCTGCTCGGGCCGAGCGGTGCTGGCAAGTCCACCCTGTTTCGTTGTTTGACGGGTTTAGTCCGCCCCGACTCGGGCGAGGTGCGATTGCTGGGTGCAGCCATCAATCGGCTCGAGGGCAAAGCGCTACGGCAACACAGGCGATCGGTAGGCCTTGTCTTCCAGCAACACAATCTGGTGGGGCGCCTGAGCGCGATCGACAACGTGCTGACCGGGCGCCTCGGGACTACGCCGCTCTGGCGGGTGCTCGCGCGACGATTTGCGAGCGCGGACCGACAGGCGGCGTTGGGAAGCCTCGATCGTGTTGGCCTCCTTGATAAGGCATATCAGCGCAGTGATCTGCTTTCAGGCGGTCAGCAGCAACGGGTTGCGATCGCCCGTGTGCTTGCGCAGGACTGCCGGGTACTGCTCGCCGATGAGCCGGTTGCGAGTCTGGATCCTGAGTCGGCCCGGAGCGTACTTTCGGATTTACGCCGTGTTGCACGCGATGAAGGGCTTGCGGTGCTGTGCAGCCTGCACCAGGTCGAGTGGGCCAGACAATTTGCTGACCGGGTGGTGGGTCTGCGGAGCGGTCGTGTGATGTTTGATCGGCCCGTGACGGATCTTGATGAAGCGCTCGAGTCCGATCTCTATCGCGCAAGTACGGGTGACCTCGCTTGATCGTGCATCTTAAGGGCCGGGCTCTCGTAGAACTCTACGCGCGGCCGATACAGGTGTTCGATCTGGACGGAACGCTGATCGACTCGATCGTCGACCTGACCGTGGCGCTTAACCTCGCACTTTATGATCAGCGACTGCCGCCGATCGCACGTGAACTGGTCCGCGCGTCGCTTCACGGCGGTGTTGAGTCGAGTGCTCGGGCAGCGCTCGCGGCCGCTGGTGCCCCCGAGGACAAGTTCGATCCGCTTCTCGAGGCGTATCGCCGCCACTATCGCTCGATATCAGGGAAATTTGCCCGCGTGTATCGGGGCGTGCCATCGGTACTGGCCGACCTTCGTGCGCGCGGCGCCCGACTCGCAATCTGTTCCAACAAAGCCGAGGCTGAGGCCCGTGAGTTGCTGGCCCGGAAGGGCCTGGACGGCTATTTTGAAGTGGTGGTGGGGGCTGATACCTGTGGTGTCAGGAAACCCGCCCCAGAGCCACTCCTTGCTGCCATCTCGCGACTGCACGGTAACCCGGAAGATGCGCTCTTTACCGGGGACAGCCATGTGGATGTCGCCTGCGCGTTCGCCGCTGGCGTCGACTGTGCGCTCTTTGACGGAGGCTATGGCGACGGCACGCTCGAAGTTCCCGCACGATTTTCGAATTGGATGGAGCGTTTGCACGCGGGTTGATTCGGTTTGAGCGCGCGTCGGTCCCTCGCCAAAACCCCACCGACACAAAACTGTCATAAGCAGTCACTAGCGTTCGAGGCTTCCATCGTTTGAGGCCTGCCATGTCCAAGTCCCCGTCGCCCAGTCACCCCGCCACTGCCGCTGCCCCGTCTCAGGCTCGGATCGCTTCCAGAAAAACGCTGTCGGGCAATGGCCCTGCGCGAGCGGTACCTGCGATCGCTGATGGGTTGGAGTTCCTGGTCGATACCGCGGCGACGCCCGCTGTGGTCTCCATGAACGTGCGTGCAAAGTCCAAAGACGCCGACCGACTTGCAGAAGAGTTGGAGCTCCATGCGGAGGGCGCTGCCGTCGAGGCGAGCGCTGCGGTATCTGTAGCCCCGATGACCGAACTCACGCAGGCGCAGGCTGCGGGCGCAGCCACCGGCGCGGCGACCGCAACCGATGCTGCCGCGCCCGCTGTCGGGGCCGCCGGCGCAATGCCAGCGCTCACCGGCGTACTGGTTGGGCTGGGTGCATTAGGACTCATTGCCGCCACCCGCGAAAAGAGCAGCACCCCCACTACCACCGGTAAGGTGGTCGATGGCTACATCGCAGGCGCAACGGTTTTCATCGATGCGAACCGGAACGGCCAGCTGGACGCGGGCGAGCCGACCACGCAGTCAGACGCTCAGGGCAACTTCACCTTACCTCAGGGGGTCGACGGCCCGGTGGTAGCGTTCGGCGGACGCGACGTCACCACCGGTGTGGACTTCACCGGCATTCTCAAGGCGCCGGCGGGGTCCACAGCGGTCACGCCGCTTACCACGCTAGTCGCGGAGGTGATGCAGAGCAAGGGCTTGAGCCTGGCAGCGGCCCAGGAGCAGGTGCTTGACGCGGTGGGGCTTAGCGCGCTGAAGGGCAAGGTAAATCTGACCACGCTGGATCCCGTTGCCGGGGTGGCGTCGGGTCAGGACGGTGCGCTCGCCGTTCAGAAGGCGGGTGTCATCGTTGCCACGATGGTCAATAGCCTCACTGTCAAAGTTCAGCAAGTGGCCGGCGTGGCCGCTGACAAGCACGACGAGATCGCAGCAGGCATTTTTTCTGAAGTTGCAAAGGCCATGACGGCGGGCGCGCTCGCCGCTGACAAGATCACCGCCACAGCTGAGACGCTCGTCAACTCGGTTGCCATGCAGGCCAAAGTTGCCGGCATTAGCGTGAGCAGTGCCAATCTGAAAGCCGCCGCTGTGAGTGCGCTGGAAAACCTGGCTGCAATGTCCTCGAAGATCGACGCAGCCACCTCGGTGGACGCCATTGCATCGGGACAGAAAACTGCGCTGACGCAAAAGACCTTCACCCTGCAGCTGCTTCACTTTTCTGATGGCGAAGCGGGCACGCTCGCGCCAACCACCGCCCCCCGACTCGCAGCCCTGGTCGACAAGTTCGAGGATGCGTACCCCAACAGCATTACTCTGGTGGGTGGTGACAACTTCATTCCCGGGCCCTTCCTTGCTGCGGGAACCGACGCCTCCGTGATTGCTGCGCTAAATAGCGCCGGTGGTGGGACGCTCGCTGCCACCGCGACCGTGCCGATTGCGGCCGTTGATATCGCGATTCACAACGCGATTGGCGTGGAGGCCTCGGCGATCGGCAATCACGAGTTTGATCTGGGCTCGCGTGTGCTGAGTGACGCAATCAAAGGCGCCAGCGGCGCGCTCGGTGCGCAATTCCCTCACGTCACTGCCAATCTGGATTTCACCGGCGATTCAGACCTGAAGTCGATCTATGTCGACACGACAGCCACTGCAGGCCTCGAACTCGCGTCGGCGCAGAAGGGCAAGATCGTTCCGTCAGCCATTCTGGTTGAAAACGGCGCGAAGATCGGTCTGGTAGGCGTGACCACCCAGATACTGGAGGCGATCTCGTCGCCCTCCGGAACCGAGGTAAAGGGCTTTCCCACCGGGCCGGGTGCCAATGGCGAAGCCGACGATATGACCCACCTTGCTGCGCAACTTCAGCCGGTGGTCGATGACCTTACCGCGCAAGGCGTGAACAAGATCGTGCTCTTGTCGCACCTTCAAATCGTTGGCAACGAAAAATTGCTCGCAACCAAACTCTCCGGCGT
>CAIPNM010000332.1 GCA_903866395.1 uncultured bacterium | reverse complement strand
TAGCAACTGCTGCCAGGTGTCGAGTGACTGCCGCCGTCTTTCCTTTTCCGACAACCCAAGGCGGGTGTAGCGGGCGACCTGCGCCGACATCTGCATGAACATTCGTTCAAGCCGTAAATTGCCACCGCGACGCAGCGCGTAGCCCGCCATTTCGGCCGAGATATCGGCATGCCCCGAGGCCGCTCTGGGGTCGGGATCGCGCCCCGCTTTCTTCAGCTGCCCGATCCGCTCCTTCAGCCAGACCAGGTCGGCCGCTTCACAGCGCTCGCAGAAGAGCGCCATGGCAAGCCCAAGCAGAACCGTACGTACCTGAAAAATCTCGATCAGTTCATCGGTGCTGAGGAGTGTCACCTGAGCGCCACGGTGCGGCTCGATCCTCGCCACCCCATCACGCTCGAGAATACGAAGCGCCTCTCGGATCGAGCCTCGACTTACACCGAACTCGGCAGCAAGCGGCACCTCCCGCAGACGTGCACCGGGGGCAATCTCGGCCTCGACAATCCGCCTTGCGAGAACGCTTGCGATGCGATTGGCGGTAGTGGGATCGTCAGGCTCGCGGGCACTCATTTCAATTGACACTCCAGCGGGCGATGCCGCATGATTTGTCGACATATTGTCCGACAAAAGCAATCCATGTCTGCTACCCCCTCCACCGTTACCGCCCCGTCCGCCATGCTCCGGATCCGCCCGCTAACCGACCATATCGGCGCAGAAATCGAAGGCGTCGACCTGTCGCGCCCCATCTCAGCGGCGCAATTCCAGGCTGTCAATGCTGCGCTCGTCGCGCATGGTGTGCTGGTGTTTCGCAACCAGGATCTTCCGCCCGCCATGCACGTCGATTTTTCCTCGCGCTTCGGGCCCCTTGTCGGACACATTGTGAAGCGCTTCTCGGTGGAAGACTTCCCCGAGGTCACCTACATCTCGAACGTCAAGAACGACAAGGGCGAGATGATAGGCGCTGACCGGGCGGGCATGATCTGGCATTCCGACATGTCGTACATGGAGCGCCCCATGCTGGGCTCCATGCTGTACGGGGTCGAGTGCCCGCCAGAGGGCGCCGATACCGAGTTTGCCAGCATGTTTGCCGCCCACGACGCGCTACCCGAATCACTGCGCGCGCGGCTCAACAAACTGCGCGGCATTCACGACTACCCCTGGCACTACGCCACCTACCTCTCGCACCGGAAGCCCCTCACCGAAGAAGAAAAGGCTCAGGCGCCGCCGGTCACGCATCCCATTATTCGCACACACCCGGTAAGCGGCCGAAAAGCGCTCTATCTGAGCGAAGGTCTCACCCGCTCGATCGAGGGTATGGACGAGGCCGAGGGCCGCCGCCTGATCTGCCTCCTCACCGACTTCAGCACCCAGCCGGCGTTTGTTTACCGTCACCGTTGGCAGCCGCGCGATCTGGTGTTCTGGGACAACCGCTCCACCATGCACCGCGCCACAGAATTTGATAATCAATACCGGCGACTGATGCGTCGCACCACCATCCAGGGCGATGCGCCATTCTGACCCCACGTCGCTTACCTACTGCAGGAGTCTCCCAACATGACCCGACGCCCCCTTCTGTGCCTGCTGACCGCCGCGCTCTCGGCCGGTCTGTTGGCGAGCCCCGCCCGCGCCCAAACCTGGCCTCAGCAACCAGTGCGAATCGTCGTGCCCTTTGCGCCGGGTGGTGCAACCGACCTGATCGCCCGCATGCTCGCCGACCAGTTCACCAAGCGGCTGGGCCAGTCATTTGTCGTTGAAAACCGCGGCGGCGCCTCAGGCATCGTTGGCACCCAGGCGGTGCAGACCGCGCGCCCTGATGGCTACACACTCCTCATGAGCGGTAACGGCCCGCACGCCACCAACGTCGCCCTGTTTCGAAAGCTTCCCTACGATCCGCTTAAGGACTTCGCGCAAATCAGCCTCACCGGTCAATTGCCGCTGGTGCTGAACGTCAACCCGGCGCAGCCCGTGCGCACGCTCGCCGAATTCATCGCATGGGCCCGTTCCCAGCCGGGAAAGATCAGCTATGCCTCACCCGGTAACGGCTCGCCGCCGCATCTGGCAATGGAACTCCTCGCGCAGCGCCACGGGCTGTCTTTGGTGCATGTCCCCTACAAGGGCAGCGCACCGGCCATTGCCGACCTGATGGCGGGTCATGTCCCGGTCATGTTCGATAACCTCTTTGCGTCCATGCAGAACATCCGCGCCGGCAAGATCCGTGCGGTCGCGGTGGGCAGCGCCCGGGCAATGGAGAGTCTGCCCGGTGTGCCATCGTTTTCCGAGTCGGGCATGCCCGGCTTCGAGGTGGCGACCTGGACAATCCTGGTCGCGCCCGCCGGCACGCCCTCGGCGGTGGTGGATCGCCTGGCACGGGAAACCGCGGCGATCTTCCAGCTGCCAGAGATGCGGCAGCGTCTTCAGGACCAGGGGGCACTGCCCGTCACCACGACGCCCGAGCAGACCGAAGCATTCGTACGCGATGAAATCCGCAAGTGGTCCGAGGTGGTAGAGCGGGCGGGCATTCCGAAGGCTGACTGAGTGTACGGCCGCCGCGCGCCACCGCTGGCACCCGAGGCGAACACCATCAGCCCCGGCGAACGACGCCCGCGCCCACCGCTGCCGCCGACCGCCAGGGCCCGCTGAAAAATGGGTCATTCAACAGATACGCGCGCAGCATCGGTAGCGCATCAAAGCCCCAGAAGATCTGCCCCTCCACCTCAAACGCCGGTACCCCGAAGACGCCCTGCGCGATCGCCGTGTCGGTATTGGTGCGAAGCGCTGCCTTCACTTGGGCGCTGTCGGGCGACAGAAGCGGGCCAAGATCGGCGGCGAGCAGACTCAGCCTTTCTGCGTCGTCTGCCGCCTGGCCGCCCAACCAGACATGCCGAAAAAATTTAGCGCAAAGCTCGCGGCTCAAAGTGCCCGAGACCGCATCCCCGCAGGCAAGCGAAAGCCGGAGGAGCCCGAGCGGATTAAACGGGTGCTGGCTAGGCATGTCGAAGGCAATCGAATGCTGGCGCGCATGCCACAGCACCTGTCGATAGGTCCAATCGCGCTTGGGTGCGATTTCGGCGGGGCCGAGTTGGCCGTGGTGTTTGAGGATTCCCGCAAAAAGGATGGGCCGATAGCTCACCTCGGCACCGGTTCCTGCCAGCGCATTCGGTAACGCTTCGAACGCCAGATAGGCGTAGGGCGAAATGAAGTCCAGATGGAAGGTGACGGTTTTCAAAGCGATGAAACAATCGACTATTGCGCCGCCGCATATCGGCCGATCAGGTCCAGCGAGCGACGGATCGACGATTGCGGATCGGCCCCCACGGCGAGCACCGACACGATCAGATGCTCGCACCCGGCGGTCTCCTGGAACGCATCGAGCTTGCGCGCGCATGCACTCTCGTCACCGTGAATGACCGTGGCGTCGATCATGGCCTGCGACCAGCGCCCCTCGCGCGCTTCGGGGAGGCCTGCCGCAGCAAACATTTCCTGATAGTTCGGCAACCGCGGATAGTAGGTGAGACCGCGCTCGACCGCCGCATGAAGTTCCGCCTCGGTTTCGGTGAGCGCGAGGAACACCTGGCCGATCATGGGGGGGCGCGCACGGCTGGCGCGCTCAGCCCCCCTTGCCATGGCGGGCATGCCGACATCGCGAATGTAGCGGGCCGGGCAAAGCCAGGTGATCGCGCCATCGGTGATTTCACCAGCCAGTTCAAACGACCCTGCGCGGAGCGCCGACACCATGATGGGCACATCGGCCGCGCTGGAGAGCGTGGCCTCCAGCGTGTAGCGCTTGCCGGCAAAGCGAACGGTCTCGCCGGTGAGGAGCCCCTTCACAATGGCAACGAATTCGCGCAGATGCTCGAGCGGGCGTTCGTAAGGAAGCCCGTAGCGGGTCTGGATCGTTGGCGCGTGACTGGGTCCGAGCCCGAGTCGGAAGCGACCGGGCGCCAGTGAGGCGATATCGAGCGACTGCTGCGCCACCACCACCGGATTACGCGGAAACGTGGGAACCACAGCCGTGCCCAGCCGGATGCTACGTGTGGCGGGCGCTGCGGCCGCAAATACGGTGAGCGCATCGGGTCCGGCTCCGGTGGTGAGCCAAAACGCGGGGATCCCTACCGACTCAGCATGCACGATCGCATCGAGCAACCCTTTGGCACTGGGCAGGTGAACGCTGGTGCCGATTTCCGCTTTCATAAACTCTCCTTGCCTCAGACGTGCAGTGCGCGGCTGAAAAGGCCGTTAATCTACCCGCTCCATGCCTCTCGCACGAATCACCGTTGCTGCGCCCTGCCCCTTCAACATGGCGATCAGCGCTGAACCCATCGCCGCCTGGCCGGAGGTTCGAGTTAGAGCGGCCGCGTACACCGTGAAATTCTGAATGCTATCGGGAAGCGGCCCCACCAGCTCCGCACCCGCTACGGGCAGGATCTCGCTAATCTGGTGAATCGCCAGATCGGCCTCACCGGTAACCAGACGCTCCGCAACCAGACCACCGGGCACCAGGACGGCACGGGGGCGAATGGTCTCGGCAATACCCATTCGCTGAAACAGCCCGTCAAGATAAATGCCGCTGGAGCCCCCCGCCTTGGGATCGATGAACGCAGGCGCGCGCGCGGTAAGCACCGCCTCGCGAAACTGCTCAACCGTCCGGATGTCGGGCTTAGGGCTGCCTCGCTTGACTGCGACACCGATCGCCACACGGGCCACAGGCCTGATCGAGGCGGCGTCGATTCGACCCTCATCCGCGAGGACCTTGAGCGTACCGGGCGGCGCAACGATCACATCCCAGCTTTCGCCTGCCCGCATACGTTTAAGAATCTCGCCGGCGGTGCCGTTATCAACGCGCAAAGCCCGTCGCTGCTCAGCCTCGAATGGCGCGGCGAGATCGACCACGACGGGTTTGAACGCACCCGCGCTCAGCACCTGGAGCGGCTGAGCAGACGCCGGTGCGAGCGCGGCGCTCAGCAACACGCTGCCGAGCACAGCCAGACAGGCGCTGGGCAGTGACTTGAATCGCTTGATCATCATGGTTGGGCTCACTGATCGATTTTCAAATTTCGGGTCACAGCGCTGAACATGTCTATCTGGCGGCGCAGGGTGGTGGGCTGCCCCGAGGGCCTGGCCTCATGCCGTGTTCGCAGCGTTGATCAAGTACCGGATAAGCATACGACGGTTACTGGTGAGGCTCCAGCCCAGCCACATGTTCATGGATTTTCCCCGGGGTGGTGAACCAGATCTGACCAAGGTCGCGCGCCTGCGCCAGCCCCTGCAACGCACGCCGTAAATGTTTCAACCGATGCGGCTGACCGACGATGTAGGGGTGTAGCGCGATGCCCATCACCAGCGGCTGAGCGCGCGACTGGATCAGCATTTCATCGAATTGGTCGAGGATCATGTCGGCGAATGCCGGCGCCGTCATCTGTCGCGCGATGATCATCGGAATGTCGTTCAGCTCCTGCGGATAGGGCACAGCCCATAGCGCACCTGAACGCGTTCGCATGGGTAGTGGCTGGTCATCATGGCACCAGTTAAGCGTATAGCGATACCCTGCCTCGGCAAGCAGGTCAGGCGTGACCGCGCTTTCAGAGATCCAGGGCGACAGCCACCCAGCTGGCACCACGCCGCTCTCTCGTTCAATTCGTGCCCGGCAAGCCTGGATCATCGCCCCTTCGGCTTCGGCGCTCATCTCGCCCTGCCGGACCGAATTGGTATGACCATGTCCGATCAGTTCGTCGCCACGTGCCACGCAGGCGGCGATCAACTCGGGGCAGTGATCGTAGAGCGCGGTGTTGATCAGCGTGCCTGCGGGCAGCTTGAGCGCATCAAAGAGTTCAAGGCAACGCCAGGCCCCCACCCGGTTGCCATACTCGCGCCAACTGAAGTTGAGCACGTCGGGCTCTGGCGACGGCGGCCCGAGGCGGGCGCCCAGCCCCTCGCCAAATGCAAAGTGTTCGATGTTGAAGCCCAGATACACCGCAAGGCGCGCCCCGCCCGGCCAGGTGTAGTCGCTGCGCCGGCTGATGGGCTGGTAATCGAATCGGTGGTGATGACGCAAGGCGGCGAGCGGGGAGTCGGCTGACACACACTTCTCCTGGAAAAGACTTCGGACACGAAAATCATGGTTCGGAAATTGCTGCAAAGAAAAACATTCACCGAACCGGAGCACCAGATTCCATCATGAATCAAGCAAGAACAGTACTCATCACAGGCGGCGCAATTGGCATTGGGCGCGGCACTGCGTTGGCGTTCGCGAGGACCGGTCATCATGTCGTCGTCACCGACATCCTCGAGCGCGAAGGACAGGATCTGGTCGCTGCCATCCAGGCCGAAGGTGGCAGCGCCAGCTTCCACGCGCTTGATGTTCGCTCCACCGCGCGCGCCGACGAAGTCGTGCGGGCGGTGATCGAGGCGCGAGGCGGCATTGACACGCTGGTGCTGAACGCCGGAATCGCCCACAAGGTTCCCCTCGCCCAACTGACCGACGAGCGATGGGATCACACGGTCGATATTGATTTGAAGGGGATGTTTCGCGTTGCGCGCGCGGCGCTCCCACACATGCGGAAGCGCCGAAGCGGCTCCGTCGTGTGCCTCACATCACTGATGGGCGTGGCCTGGGGCTGGACTGAGCATGTTCATTACTCGGCCGCAAAATCTGGCGTGATTGGGCTGATGAGGGGTCTCGCGGCCGAGGTCGCCCCAGACGGCATCCGGGTGAACGCCGTATCACCGGGTTATGTGCGAAC
>CAIPNM010000331.1 GCA_903866395.1 uncultured bacterium | reverse complement strand
TTCGCTGGCGGCGCACCGCAATACGATGACATCACCCTGATGGCGCTGCGGTATCGCCCAGGCGAAAGCCGGCAACCCTCAGTGCAATGTGTCATTGACCGCCACATTGGAGCCACTTCGTGATCGGATGATTGGAGCCAGTCTGTGATCGCTTAATGGAGCCAGTTGGTGATCGGTGCAATGGAGCCAGTCCGTGATCGGTTAATGGCGCCACCGCGTGATCGCCTAATGGAGCCAGCGAGAGGGAAGCACCAGGGCATTTCGGTTTTCCTTAACTGGCCATACTCGCCGCCCACTTTGAGGAGGGCGGCAGATGGCAAACCGGAGAATCGAGATGCACGAGTATCAAGAGGCGCTGTATCGGATGCGCCTAGGTCAGACCGACCGAGCAATCAGCCGCGATCGCATCCTGGGGCGCCGCAAGGTGGGCGAACTCAGAGCGCTGGCGGCCCAGCAGGGGTGGCTTGCTGAGGAATCGCAATTGCCTTCGGCGGCGCAGATCGTAGCGGCGCTGGCTTGCAGTGAAGGCAGTGGAGCGGCTAGCGAGGGGTTGGTGCGGCGTTCCAGCGTTGAGCCGTTTGCCGAGCGAATCAGACAGTGGTTTGATGGGGGGAGCCAAGGCACGACGATTTACGCAGCATTAGTTCGCGAGTACGGGTTCACCGGGCACTACAGCTCGGTTCGAAGGTTCCTCGACAAGCTCAAGGGCTTGTGTGTCGAGCCGACGATGATCCTCGACTTCGCACCGGGCGAGGCTGCTCAAGTGGACTTCGGCGCTGGGCCGATGCTGGCCGACTCCGACAGTGGCACCGAGACCCGCACCTGGTTCTTCGTGATGACGCTGTGCTTTTCAAGGCATCAATACGTCGAATTCGTCTTCGACCAAAGCGCCGAGACCTGGCAGCGGTGCCATCACCGCGCGCTGCGCCACTTCGGCGGCGTGCCGTCCAAGATCATCATCGACAACCCCAAGTGCGCGATCACGCGCGCCGTCATCGATGATCCCGAAGTGCATCGCGCCTACGCCGAGTGCGCCCAGGGGTACGGCTTCATCGTCAGTCCATGCCCGCCAGCTGATGCGGCCAAGAAGGGGATCGTCGAGTCGGGGGTGAAGTACATCAAGCGCAACTTCCTGCCACTGCGCACCTTCCGCAACCTGGAAGACCTCAACCGGCAGGCGCTGGATTGGGTGATGACCGTCGCCGGGCGACGCACGCACAGCACCACACGCCAGCAGCCGCTGGTGCTCTTTGAGCTCGAGCGCGCGAGCCTGAATGAACCGCCACGCACCCCCGAGGTATGTTCCTGGGCGCGTCTGAAGGTTCACCGCGACACCCATGTCCAGTTCGACTACTGCCTGTACTCCGTGCCGTACCGGCTAATCGGAACGGTCACGACGCTGCGCGCCACCTCCCAGCAGGTGATGATCTTCAACGACGTTCACGAGACAGTCGCCGTTCACCCGCGAGGCCAGCGTCGCGGCCAGCGTTTCACCGTAGACGACCATCTACCGCCGCCGGCCCTAGCTTGGAAGATGCACCACCCCCAGTACTGTTTGGAACGTGCGCAGGCAATCGGGCCAGCGTGCGCGGCGTTGGTGAACCGAATGTTCGGCGATCGGGTGCTAGATCGCTTGCGCGGGGTGCAGTCGTTGCTGCGGCTGGCTGAGCGGTTCGGCAAGGAGCGGCTGGAAGCCGCATGCGCGCGGATGGGCGACGTCGATACGGTTTCCTCACGGACCGTTCGCGTGATGCTCGAGAAGGGGCTCGATCAGGTGCCGCCCCCGCCGCCACCAACCACGAGTCCGGTGTACCAAGGCAAAGCTCGCTATTACCGCGGCAAGCAGCCTCCGTCCGGCCCAACCCTTCACTGAGGCGCGCACACGATGAATTCGTTTCCCGAACTCGGTTCGATGCTGCGCACGCTGCGGCTATCCGGCATGCTCGACAGCCTGGAGGTTCGCAACCGCCAGGCCCTGCAGGAGCATATGGCGCCGATCGACTTCCTCACGTTGCTGCTTGGCGATGAGATTGCGCGGCGCGAACAGCAGCGGCTCTCGGTGCGCCTGCGCCGTGCCGCCTTCCATAGCGCCAAGACGATCGAGCAATTCGACTTCGAGCGCACACCCGGGGTCAGTCGTGCCAGCGTCAACGACCTCCTCACCTGTCGCTTCATCGGCGAGGCTGCGCCGGTACACATCGTCGGCCCGGTCGGTACGGGTAAGAGCCATCTCGCGCAGGCGATCGGGCACCAGGCAGTCAGGCTCGGCCACGAGGTGCACTTCGCCACGCAGTCGCAGCTGTTTGGCGCGCTCAACCGCGCCCGCCTATCGGGCGTCTACGAGCGGCGGATGAAGATGCTGGCCAAGGTGACGCTGTTGATCATCGACGACTTTGCGCTCAAGCCGATCGCCCCGCCTCACGACGATGATTTGCACGAGATCGTGGCCGCCCGCTACGAGAAGTTGCCCACCGTGATCACCAGCAACCTTGCAGCCGACGAATGGCAGGAAGCGTTCGAGAATAACAAGATGTTGGGCGCCGCAACCGTCGATCGACTCCTGCACGGCGCGTACTGCATCGCGCTCGAGGGCCGCAGTCAGAGAAGCCCGCGCGGCCAGCAAACCGATCCTGAAGCCGCGGTGGAGGCGTCTTTGCGACCCAGGCGCTTGCGTACCAAGGCCGCCAGATGACGGGCCGTAGAACACGAACCGCTCCTCGAGCGGTAACCACTCGATGCCGGACGGAAACGGCGTGCCCCGTGTTGCGGGCGAGTACGGTGCAATGACGCGGATGCCCGCGCCCGCCACCCGGATGCGATCGAAGATCGCCGGCTCCGCACACAAGCGCACGAGACCTCGAGCAAGCAAAATCGGCTCCCGCCGCGCATCCCTAAACCGCGAAACACCGTCAACGATTTCGGTGACACCGTCGCGGCTTTCGATGTCGAGGGCCATTCGCAGTCGCGATCGCAGCCAGCGTGTCTGCCAGTCCTTGAACCGATGCTGTCCGATGTGATCCAAAAATCTCTTACTTTCAGAGAAAAGATGCCGTGAGACTCGCCCGCCATTTAAGAGGCCACCGCTAAAGGCTCGATTTCTCGTTGGATCAGTTTGGCGCTCAGCTTTTCGGCCATACGCAGGTCGTATGCCGCTTGCAAGGCAAGCCAGCCCTGAGCTTCACTGCCGAAATAGCGCTCAAGGCGCAGCGCAGTATCCGCCGACACGCCGCGCTTGCCGTCGACGATTTCGCGCAGACGAGAGTAAGGCACATGCAAAGCCAGCGAAAGGGCACGAACGCTCATACCCATTGGCTTGATGTAGTCCTCCAGCAAGACTTCACCTGGATGAACGGGGCGCATTCCGTTTTTGAACATGATGGTCCTCTGTCTCGGTCAATGTGGATCTTCGATCACAACATCGAATGGGCCGCTGTGTCCCCATTTGAACGTCAGTCGCCATTGGTCGTTGATCCGAACGTGCCACGCACCCCTGTACTCTTTGAGATCATTGCCAGGTGGCGCTCGCATGAACACCAGAGAAGGCGCTGCATCGAGTTGGGCCAACTTTCGCTCGGCAACCTTCTTGATGTTGGCAAAGCGGGGGCAGCGACCGGTGGTGAAAAGCTCCTGGGTGTCTGGACACGAAAAGGATTGAATGGCCATAGCTTAAAGGTTATCTGTTATCCGGTTAACGGACAACTTAAGCAGTCTGTGAATTGCTGCTTCCTGGCATCAAATAGCATCTCGGTAACGCCGAGGGCGCCATCGCGATTGTTGGCGACGATCAACTCCGCAATGCTTGTCCGCGAGCAGGTCGGTCACGCAGCGCCGCCTTGTGTGGTTGCGTTCCAACCAACATAAGTGGCAGGCGCTTTGCCTGTGATCGAAATACGGCGTCGAAGCGGTGGCGGAGAGCGCTCGGGATAGTCGCGGAGCGGATGAACGGGGCGTTGAGTAATGTATCAGCGGCTGTCCTTTCGTCATTAAGGAGATTGAGTCGGGTCGGCTGCCGCACCGCAAGGTCGCATCGCACCGCCGTATCGCTTTTGGCGATCTGATTGCCTACGCGCGGAAAATGCGTGAACAGCAGGCCGGCGCGCTTGAACGCATGGCAGACAACGCGCGAGAGTTGGGCCTGGAGTACTGATGGCTGGTGATGCCTGATACACGACGCTTCTGGATGCCTGTGTCCTGTATTCGTTGGCCATGCCCGACGCGCTGATGAGCCTCGTAGCGGCAGGGCTTTATGCGGCAAAATGGACAGTTAGGATCGAGCAGGAGT
>CAIPNM010000330.1 GCA_903866395.1 uncultured bacterium | reverse complement strand
AGCCACGATGTCGTGGATACCCCAGGCAGTGTCTGTCGGGGACAGGCCAAGTTCACGGCTGAGCGCGGCGAGGGCGCGCTCGGCGCGATCCCGATTCAGTGGCAGTGAGCCGGCAGCGAAGAAGTCGGGATTGAGATAGCCAAGCACCAGATTGGCGTCAGTCACCGTGGGCTGATTGCCGCCCCGTGGGTAGCATGCGGGCCCGGGGTCGGAGCCTGCGCTCTCTGGCCCCACCTTGAGGAGTCGCATTGAATCGAGGCGCGCGATGCTGCCACCGCCCGCACCGATTTCGATCAGGTCGACGGTGGTGATTCGAATGGGCAGACCGCTGCCTTCCGCAAAGCGCTTGCGCCGCGCAGCCTCGAAACCGTAGGCGATTGCTGGTTGCCCAGCCTCGATCAGGCTCAGCTTGGCGGTCGTGCCGCCCATGTCAAAGGCGAGCATCTGAGCGAGGTGGTCGCGCGCGCCCAGACTGGCGGCCGCAATGGCGCCTGCCGCGGGCCCCGACTCAAGCAATTCGATAGGTCGCGCGCGTGCCTCGCGCAGATGCGTGAGGCCGCCATTGGACAGCATCATCAGAACGCGAGCGTCGAGCCCGCGCGCAGCGAGACGGGATTCGAGGGTGCCCAGATAGTGCGTTGCAAGCGGTTTCACATAAGCGCTTGCAACGGTTGTCGACATACGCTCGTACTCGCGAATGACGGGCGCGATATCGCAGGAGAGCGTGACCGGAAGATCGGGAAATGCGCGGCCGATATGGCGGGCGAGTTCGCGCTCGTGGCGGTCGGAGGCCCAGGCGTGGAGCATGCAGATGGCGAGTGAGTCGACCCCCTGCTCACGGAGTTCGCCGACCGCTTTGAGGGCCTGCGCAGGATCGAGCGCTTCGATCTCGTTGCCCTGTGCGTCGAGGCGGCCAGTGACGCCCACGCGCCATTGTGACGGAACCAGGGGCGGTGCACGCTCGATCGACAAATCGTAGAGGTCGTACTTTCGTTCATTACCGACCGCGAGTACATCTTCGAACCCGTGGTTGGTGAGGAGCGCCGTCGCCGCGCCGCGTCGCTCGATCAGGGCATTGGTGAACAGTGTCGTGGCATGGACCACCCGCCTGACGTCCGACGGGCGCAGGCCTGCCGCCTGGATCAGGGAATTGATCGCGTTCACGACCCCCAGCGTGGGGTCATCGTGAGTGGTCAGAACCTTCGCGCTGTGCTGACTGCCGTCGGCTTGCGCGATCGCAACCACGTCGGTGAAGGTGCCGCCAATATCGATGCCGATTGACCAGGAAGCCACGGTGATCCTGTGAGTGAGTGGTGCTTTGCTGCGGGCGATCGTAGCACCCTGTCACAGGGTGGCTGTCGGTTGACTGGGTTCAGGCGCTTGATCACTCGCTCACCCTGGCTTGGGTCGAGAGGGCGCGTCGAAGCGTTTGATGGAAGCCCGCTGCTACTGCCGCCGGGTTATGCGGTCAGGTTGATAAAACTGATTGATAAAGCGTTCCCGAAATGTCTGGTGGCATTCCAGACAGCTGGTCTGCAGCCTGGCAACCGAATCAATGACCTCCTGGGGTCTGGCCGCTCGGGCCGAGCGTTCGATCTGCGCGGCAGCGTCGCTGCTTTTCGAATCGAGAGCCTTGAAGCGCCCCATATCGGGTCCGAAGAACGTGATGATGCGGGCTTTCTCGGCGTCGGAGGGTTGAGGGTGCGACACGATACGCGCCGCCGATTCAGCAGCGCGGTTCCAATCCTCGCGCGAAATAGCGTCAACCACCGCCTGAAGGTTCTTGCTCATGTCCTGCATCACGGCGCGAAGCTCCATCGGCTGGGCCGCCGCGCTCGTGGCGAGGGCGATGGACGTTGCTGCGAGGCATGCGGCTGTGCTCAGCTTGATGCTCATGATTCCGCTCGGTCAGGCAATTCAAAAAGAAGCGAAAACCGATGATAGACGAGTAAGCGTTGCCGAGGGCGTGAGCCGCCTGCAATATCGATGAACCGCGTGCTCAAGGACGATCGATGCGGCAAGCATCGCGAGCAGGAGACTCGCAATGCGCGACGCCTTGGTACGCAGGGCCTGAATCAGCACGATTGGACGCAGTCTT
>CAIPNM010000329.1 GCA_903866395.1 uncultured bacterium | reverse complement strand
GCGGGTGTGTTCCACAACGACGTGATTGCGGTCGGGCATCGTGAGTTGTTGTTCTGCCATGATCGCGCGTTTGCTAACCAAGCCGCCGTCTTTGCCGAGTTACGCGAAAAGTTCGGCGAGGGGTTTGTTGTGATCAATGTGGCGGACGCCGATGTCTCGGTTGAGGATGCGGTGTCGAGTTATCTCTTTAACAGTCAACTGTTGTCGAAACCTGACGGCAAGATGGCGATCGTGGTGCCCGATGAATGTCGGACAAATCCACGTGTGTGGACTTACCTGCAAGGATTAGTCGCTTCACATCCGGTGTTGAACGAAACGCTGGTGTTTGATTTGCGCGAGAGCATGATGAACGGCGGCGGCCCCGCGTGTTTGCGGCTTCGTGTTGAACTCAATGCCGCAGAAGCGAACGCGGTGAACCCGAACGTTGTGTTGAACGACACCTTGTATGCACGCCTCACGACTTGGGTGGAGAAGCACTACCGTGATCGTATGGCCGATGCGGATCTCACCGATCCGGCATTGATCAACGAGGTTCGGGTCGCGTTGGACGAACTGACATCCATCCTGAAGCTTGGCTCGGTCTATCCGTTCCAGCTTTAAACTCTAGGCGGGGCGGACATTTTCAGGCAAAAAGCCTTGGAGACGCCCGTCGATAGGCGAGTTTCTGCTTTTTACAGGCGACCTACAGCTAGTCACTCATCACGTTCGGAAAAATAAATCCGAAAGACATCACACACACGGCAAGCTTGAGCACCCAGCGAACTTTCGTCGCCGGTTGCATTTCGCTAAAGGAGGTTCCAAGTGTTTTGGGACGAGCGGCACTGCCACTCTTGCTCTTTTCGGCCATAGCCATTCTCCTAGTGGAGCGAGCAAGAGAATTCTCACAAGCCTGACGACTGTACGCCTAATGGGGGCGCAATGGCGAAAAGATTACGTCTGCTGTGAACCGCCGCAGCTGACCCAAAGCGGTCCTACGATTTTCCCGAAAGATTCTATGGTTTATGTCAACGCATTTTTGAACCGCGTTTGCTCGAATTCACGGTTGTGGGTATACATCGACCAAGCGATACGAGCCAGGCGTCGTGCGATCACAACGAGGGACGCCGTACTTGAGAGCCCTTTCGCCCTGTAGTGCTCGTAGATCGGCTTCCAGGTCTTCGTCTTTTTCGCTGACATCGCAGCCAAGTACAGTAGCCGGCGTAGCTCCGATGGCCCTCGCTTGGACAGGCGCCGCTTGCCGCGGTATCGCCCCGATTCATCCGGCCGAGGATCCAGTCCGGTAAAGGCAACGAAGGCGTCAGCGCTCTTGAGCGGCAAGCGCTCTAAGGCGTTAACCAGTGACGGTGCGACCACCTTACCCACGCCATCGAGTGTGAGCATATGCTGGACATGCTCTTTGCGCTTTGGGTCTTTATCCGTCAGTTCTTTGACCCTGGCGTCGATGCGCGCAAGGACTTCGTCGAAGCGTTTTCTCATCGACTTAAGGTCTGCACCAAAGCCATCGACCCCAGAGAGCGTCTGGCCGAGCGACTGGCGTAGTGAGCTTAGTTTGGCGCGGCGATTGAGCAGCTGACCGATCTCCCTTTGTTCGGGCGTAGGCGGTACCCAGACATGCAGCTTCTCGTGCTCGCGCGAGATCATGCGCGCCAGCATCTCCGAATCCACGCGGTCAGTCTTGCCGCGTAAGCCGATCGCTTTAGCGTAGTTGCGGGCGTCTTTAGGGTTCAGTACGTAGACGACGAAGCCCAGCTTGTGCGCCAAGTTCGCCAGAAGCTCGTGATAAATCCCGGTGGACTCCAGGCCGATACGGCTACCGGCAGGCAGGCCCTTCAGGAAGGCAGATAGTGCGGCGTGCTGGTTCTTGACGCCACGTACGGTGAAGCTGGCCTCAGCGCAGGCAAAGACCACTTCATCTTTGGCGACATCTGCGCCAATATGGCGGACAACGGACGACGTTTGCATGATGTAGCTCCTATGATTATCATCAAAGTTGCTGGGGTGGAACACACCTGCGTTAGCTTGCGGACAATTCGGCGGTCGTGGCCGCTAGATTCCTCATCGACGCTGGGTGGTGTGGGTGGGGGAATACTTTTGGAGTCTGTCTCTCGGTAAGGAGAGCAGATGCGGCGGTTAGCCCCTCCACCCCGGCTTCTCTACTGTTACAGAAGAAAACCGTTAACACCAGTGCAACCATACAAGCGGCGGTTTGACAAGCCGGTCTGTTTTGCACAATTACCTACTGAATCGAGCACGACGCCGACCCCTTCTGTTACTCGCCGCCTCAGCCAAACATGAGTCCGCCCAATCCAAAAAAACGTCGGCTGCTTACGATGGTGGTCGTGATAGCCGTGCTCGTCCTCGCATACGCTTGGTACAGCGCACGCTTTCCCACATGGCGGGAGGAAGTCCGACTCAGCGATGGACGTGTAATCACGATTGAGCAAAAGCGCGACCACATCGAAGGCCGTGGGACACGCCGCACTTGGCTAACATTCTCTCTGCCTGAGATGGGTGGCAAGCAGACTTGGGATCAGTTGCTCTACCCCAGCATCATCGACGTGGCGGATGGCAAGGTTTACGTAATTGGCAGACCGCGCGGCAGTTTGCAGTTCCGGTTTTAT
>CAIPNM010000328.1 GCA_903866395.1 uncultured bacterium | reverse complement strand
CTCGCACCCGCGAATCGCTCGAACCGATTGTGGGCGAGGCCGGGTTTGCCCGTGGGGTGCTGCGCGGCCTGGCTCAGGCGAGACTTCGCCAGGGCGGCACG
This sequence comes from uncultured bacterium, assembly GCA_903866395.1. Taxonomy (GTDB): domain Bacteria; phylum Pseudomonadota; class Gammaproteobacteria; order Burkholderiales; family Burkholderiaceae_E; genus SYIM01. The sequence goes on along the minus strand of CAIPNM010000328.1, from coordinate 1,564 downwards.
CCCGCTGATCCGTTTGAACTGCGGGCCGAATCGGCCGGCAGCCTCCGCCTGTTGGATCCGGTCACCGGTCGCACGGTGGACCTCACTGTATTCGGACCCGCCAACGCAGCGGTGTTTCAGTCCTATCTCAACATCCGATAAGTTCATTTTCCGGAGATTCCATGATGAGTACCGAGCAAAGGCCAGGACGTCGCCCCGACGAGATCGGCGAATCCACCCGCAAGGCAATGACCGAGTCGCTCATTTCGCCTCGGTTCTACACGACCGATGCGGATGCCATCAATCGGATCTCGGTCGAGCACATCCGCCCGCAGTGGAATGCGCTGATGGCTGAATTCGAGGGCGATAACAATATCGATCACTTCCAGCGGCCGGCCGATATGGATCGTGATTACTCCAAGCTTGATCCCGAGCTCTACAAGGAATTCACCGACTTCCTGATCAGCTCGATCACCTCCGAGTTCTCAGGTTGCGTGCTCTACGCAGAACTGCGCCGCAAGGTCGATAACCCGGATATCAAGGCGCTCTTTGGCTACATGGCTCGCGACGAATCGCGACATGCGGGCTTCATCAATCAATGGCTGAAAGACTTTGGTATTGGCGTCGATCTGGGGCTGCTCACCAAGGTAAAGAAGTACACCTACTTCAAGCCCAAGTTCATTTTCTACGCCACCTACCTCTCCGAAAAAATTGGCTACGCGCGGTACATCACGATTTACCGGCAGGTGGAGCGCCACCCAGAGCTTCGCTTTCACCCCATCTTTCTGTGGTTCGAGAAATGGTGCAATGATGAGTTCCGGCATGGTGAGGCGTTTGCGCTTCTCATGCGCGCCAACCCGAAACTGCTCACGGGTGTGAACCGACTCTGGATCCGGTTCTTCCAGCTTGCGGTGTTTGCCACCATGTATGTCCGTGATCACACGCGGCCTGCGCTCCATCAGGCGCTCGGGCTCGACCCCACTGAATACGATCAGAAAGTGTTTGCGATCACCACCGAGATCTGTAAGCAGGTGTTCCCAGTCACGCTGTGTTACGACGATCCGCGATTCATCGCGGGTCTCAATCGTCTGCGTGACCTTCAGAACGCGGTTGATGCTGAAAAGGCTAAGGGGGGTGTCCTTGCCACGATCCGGCGCGGGCTGCTTGCGGCGCAGGCGGCCGTTGTCTTCAGCCGCATGTTCCTACTCCCGGTACGCGAGAATCGGCTACCAGACGACGCGCGGCTCGCGCCGAGCTGGTGATGCGTCGCCCACCGCCTCTGCAGCGAGCCTGATTCTCCGTGGCGCTTATCCTCCCCATCGCGTTCACGCTTGGCGTGTGGTGGCTGTCCACCGGGCTGGTGCTGCGCGCAATCCAGCCTTCTGCGGGCCGGCAGCGTGGGGCCATGGCGGCGGCCTCGCTCCTGCTGCTCCTTGGGATGGCCGGAGTGGTGGTGACGCGCGATCTCGTCACGCCGCTGGGTGCCTATCTCGCTTTTGTGTCGGCAGTGTTGGTTTGGGCATGGCAGGAAGTGGCGTTTTTACTGGGGCTGGTCACTGGACCGAACCGTGAGCCTTGCCCGCCT
>CAIPNM010000327.1 GCA_903866395.1 uncultured bacterium | reverse complement strand
GCCCCTGGCTGCTGCATTTTCGGATTCGACATGGCAGACACTGGAAATCTGCTCACCGCCGAGGAAATCGAGGCGCTGAGCGCGGGCGTGGCCGATGGCTCGGTTGAGGTCGATACCGGCTTCAATATGAGCGCCCGGGTGGCCAAGCATGATCTGGCTAGCGAGGACAGCTCGGTCGGTATCAACCTGTCGGCCATCGACATGATCAACGAGCGCTTTGTCCGGCTCTTCCGGCTGGGGCTGCTCGATGTGCTTCGGACCAGCCCGCGGATCAACCCGGCGCGCTCGCAGCTCATCAAGTTTCGTGACTATATGAAGCTGCTGCGTTCGCCGCTTTCAGTGAACGTGGTGAGGATGAATCCCCTGCGCGGATTCTCGATGGTCGTGATTGAACCGACCGTGGTCTTCAGTGCGTTGGACAATTTTTTTGGCGGTTTTGGCCGTGGCGTTGGTCAATTACCGCCCGGGAGGTTGTTCACGCCAACTGAGTCCCGGATCATCAAGATGATGCTCGATGTTCTGTTTAGTTCGCTCCAGGACGCCTGGTCGCCGCTGATGGATGTTGAATTCGAGGTGGCGAGTTCGGAAATCAACCCGCAGTTTGCCCAGATCGCTGACGAAAACGATCTCGTCATTCTGAATCGGTTTGAAGTCGAAAGCGGCTCTGATTCGAAAGGGCTGGTCGATATCGTGCATCCGTACGGCTCTCTCAAGCCGATTCGCGATCTGCTTCGCAGTCGGGTTCAAACTGGCGACGGTAATGAAGAGTCCGAACGCGCCTGGCGGCAGGAACTGTTTTCAGCGGTGGGCGATTCCACCCTTGAGCTCACTGTGCTGCTGGGTAAGGTACAAACCACCCTCAAGCGCTTCACGGACCTTCGCCAGGGTGACGTCCTCTACCTGCGAAAGCCCGACCACGTTCGCGTTCTGATCAACGAAATTCCGGCCTATGAAGCCCAGGTCGGTCGTGCTGGGCCGTCCAAGGCCATTCGGATCGATCGCACCATCAAACCCGAGCAATGAAAGTACTGACGGAGAATTGAGATGTCCAACCCGATGACTGAAGCCGACGCGGATAAAGGCGTTCAGATCGATGTCGAAGTCGTTCAAAACGTTCCCGTCACGATTTCGGTTGAAGTGGGTCGCGCGGTTCTCAAGATCCGCGATCTGATTCGCCTCACCCAGGGAAGCGTGGTCGAACTTGACCGCATGGCGGGCGAGCCGCTCGATCTGCTGGTCAATAACACGGTGGTTGCACAGGGCGAAGTCGTCCTTGTCAACGAGCGCTATGGAATCCGCCTGACGCGGGTGGTTCCGGCCAACGAACGCCTGCGTAATCTCTAGGATCGAATACATGAGCAAGGCAATCGACACCTCGCAATGGTTGTCGCTAATTGCCAGCTTCGCGCTGGTGCTCGTGTTGCTGCTCGGCACCCTCTGGGTGCTTCGCCGAATCGGTGCGGCCGGTCTTCGGCCCCAGGCAGGGCGTCGACTCGTCGTGGTTGAATCGCTCTGGCTGGGGAATCGCCAGCGTGTCGTGTTGCTCCGGGTCGACAGCCGGGAAATCCTGCTTGGTATTTCCAATCAGGGTATCACCCGGCTTGATGGCGCGCCTGAAGCGGTGCCGGGATTATCCGCTGCGGTTCCGGTACGGGAAGAGGGCGCTCCCGAAACTGCGGGTACTGAATTGGCGCCGGTGCCTGCAGATGCGAAGCAGCGTTTTCTTGATGCAATGCGCTCGATCACAAGCCGTTCTTCGGGGGAAGGGCGATGAGCCTGCGCATTTTTTCGGCGTCAATCGTTACGATCTTCTCGCTGTTCGCGGTGGTCGAGCCGGTGCTCGCGCAGGGGCTACCCGCAGTAACCGTATCGGGCACCGGTGCGCAGCAGCAGTACAGCCTGACGCTGCAGTTGCTCGCGCTGATGACGGTGCTCACGCTGCTGCCGTCCATCGTATTGATGATGACATCGTTCGTACGGATCATCATCGTGATGTCACTTCTGCGTCAGGCGTTGGGCACCGGGCAGACGCCTCCCAACCAGGTGCTGGTCGGGCTTGCGCTGTTTCTGACGCTGTTCATCATGTCGCCAGTGCTCAGCCAGGTTTACAACGAAGCGATTTCGCCTTATCTCGCGAATAAGTTGGGATTCGAGCAGGCTCTTCAGGTCGCTGAAAAGCCGATCCGAGCGTTCATGCTGCGTCAGACCCGAGAAGACGATATCGCAATGTTCATGCGAATCTCAGGTAAGACTGATATCGACGGTCCCGATTCAGTTCCCTTCCTCACCTTGATGCCAGCCTTCATCACCTCGGAGCTGCGTAGCGCTTTCACGATCGGCTTCCTGCTTTATATCCCGTTCGTCGTCATTGATCTGGTGGTGGCGAGCGTCTTGATGTCGATGGGCATGATGATGCTCTCGCCGATGATGATTTCCATGCCCTTCAAGCTGATGCTGTTCGTCCTGGTGGACGGATGGAGCCTGCTGATGGGGTCCCTTACTGCCAGCTTCAACGCTGTTCAATAGCGCTCAACAGGAAACGTGTCATGGATATCGCAACCGTTATCGATCTCGGTCGGGAGGCGCTTTGGATGACCATACTGGTGTCGGCCCCCCTGCTCGGGGTTGCGCTGGCAGCGGGTCTGTTGATTGGCGTCATCCAGGCAGCAACGTCGATCAACGAAATGACGCTGAGTTTCATCCCAAAGCTCGCTGCGCTCGCGGTGGTTCTGGTGATCACCGGTGGCTGGCAGATCGGCGTCATGGTCGACTTCACCCGTCGGATCTTCGAGCGCATTCCGCAACTGTTCGGTTGATTCCGGCGTCAAAGTGAATAAACCCGGCCAACCTTCGTCAGCCCGCCAAACGAGCCTAGGTCATGTCACCCGCGTTTAATCTGGTCTACGCGCAGATCCTGGACGCGTTCTATACCTTTCTCTGGCCCATGATCCGGATCTCGGCGCTCATGTTGACCGCCCCTGTGTTTTCGCTTGACGTAGTCACGATCCGAATCCGGATTCTTTTTGCGATCGCCCTCACGCTGGTGGTCTATCCGCTGGGCACCTGGCCGATGATCGATCCATTCACCGGTCGAGGTGTGCTTGAGGTGTTTAACCAGGTCCTGATCGGATCCCTGATCGGTCTCATGCTTCAGGTCGTCACCGCGTCGCTGGTGCTGGGCGGACAATCCATTTCCGCGTCGCTCGGCCTCAGCATGGCCAACATGATCGACCCCAACGTGGGAAATGTGCCCGTTATTGCACAGTTTCTCGTGGTGCTGTCCACGCTGTTGTTCGTGGGGATGGGGGGGCACACCTTGCTGGTTGCCATTCTCCTTGAAAGCTTTCGAACACTCCCGATCGGCCAGTTCCTGATCGGCGAAACTGCCTTCACCAATCTGGTCTCCTGGAGTTCGCTCATGTTTGCGGGTGCGCTGCTGCTGGCTTTGCCGGTGATGGCTGCGCTACTTTTTGTCAACGTAGGGCTCGGGGTGGTCACGCGGGCTGCGCCCAGCCTCAATATTTTCGCAGTGGGCTTTGCCGCAATGATCCCCGCCGGACTGCTGGTCATGATCATTTCCATGACCCACATCGGCCACCGCATTGAGTGGCTATGGCTGCAATCGTTTCTTCGAGTACGAAACGTTCTGGGGATTCCAGGTGGCTGAGCAGACCGAATCAGACGATCGTACCGAAGAGCCAACGGCGAGACGTCTCCAAAAGGCCCGTGAAGACGGACAGGTAGCGCGCTCGGTCGAGTTGTCTGCCGCCGCTGTCACCTTAGGTGCGATCGCGGTGCTGTTTTTTTCCGGGGCGAGTCTGACCGAACGTCTTGCTGATGGTTTTGCAAGCGCTTTTGTCTTTGATCGCAAAGTGCTCGAATCCCCCGCGCTCCTCCCCGGAATCTTCCTTTCTCGGATGGGCGATGGGCTGCTGCTCGTTTCCCCTATTTTTGTGGTCACGATTGTTGTCGCGATCCTGGCCTCCATGGCGCTGGGGGGGCTCAATTTTTCGTCCAAATTGATCGAGCCGAAATTCGACAAGCTCAACCCGCTCAATGGGTTCAAGCGAATGTTCGGCCTCAAGGCCGGTGTCGAGCTTGGCAAAGCAATTGCAAAATTCTCGGTCGTCGGGGCTCTGCTGGTCTGGGTTCTGATCGACAACATCTCGACACTCTCGACCCTTGGCGCGATGAGTATCGAACCCGCGTTGGCGCTCACCGGCTCGCTCATCACGCGATCGGCACTCGTCATCACTTTCGGACTTGTCCTAATCGCTCTCTTTGACGTGCCCTACCAGTACTTCGATTTCATGAAGCGCATGCGGATGAGCAAGCAGGAAATCAAAGACGAAATGAAAGATATGGAGGGGCGCCCTGAAGTCCGCGCCCAGATTCGTAAGCGCCAGCGCGAACTCGCTACCCGCAAGATGATGACCAAGGTGAAGGACGCCGATGTGGTGATCACCAACCCGGATCACTTTGCCGTGGCGCTCTCCTATGATCCAACCTCGGACGGCGCGCCGGTTCTGGTCGCCAAGGGCATTGATCACCTTGCGTTCCGGATTCGTGACGAGGCGCGCCAACACGGCGTTCAAATTTTTGAGGCGCCGCCGCTCGCGCGCTCCCTGTACTACACCACCGAGCTCGACGCTGCAGTGCCCGAATCTCTGTACGTCCCCGTCGCACAGGTTATCGCTTACGTGTTCAGTCTCAGCAGTGTGAGGCCCGGTGCTGCACCGATGCAACGACCCAATCCGAAGGTGCCGGCGGGTATGCGATTCGATGTTGAGGGCAAAAGGGAGGCTGCATGAAATTTCCCCTGCCCAGTCTCGAGCGGCAGGCGCTACCCGATCGACCCGATGGCTCGACAGGTGGGGCGCCGCGGCTTCTGACCGACTCGCCAAGCGTCAGGCGGGTTCTCGGTTTGCTCACGGGTGAGCGGTCCAATGTTCTGGTAACCAGTCAGGCTACCGATGCACTCGATCTGTGGGGGCGGACGATCGCCGCCGCACTTCGATCGCGCGCTGATGTCGTGCTTGAAATGTATATGCCTGCCAGTGCAGAGGCACTGGTCGCTCGATTTAACTCGGCGATCGTTAGCCTGTCTCTCGTATCAGCCCGCTCTGATGGCGGACCGGGTGCCGCACTGCGCGTTCTGCTCGTGGCCGACTCGCGTTCGCTGATGACGCCGGAGGGCCAGTTGCTGATACGGTTGGTCGGCGATTTTCCCGCGGCGGGCATTCGACTGCTGATTCTCGCTGACAGCGAGGCCGAATCGGCCAACCGTATGGTTCGCGATACCCTGGCGCGTCGGGTTCGTCATGTATCGCTTGAATCGGACTACGTCGACGAACACCCGTCGGCGGCCATTAGCCGCGATTCGCGGACTGTGGCGCCGGCAGGCAAAATCGCCCTGCCCACGCCCACGCCCGCGACGTCGCCGCTGACGGCGTATCGCAACCCCGCGCTAGCCGGAAGCGTGCTTGACGCGCCCCTGTTGGCGATGCGAGCCCCAACGTCGCGCGCACGACGGATTGTCACCTGGGGCGCGCTCGTTGTTTCCATTGCACTCATCGCGGTGCTGGTGGTGGTGCTGTTGTATCGCGACCGCACTCCTTCGGGGGCTGCGACAGTCAAACCGGCGCAGGCAGCGACTGTGTCTGCGACGCAGTCGTCAGTTGCTCGAGCCGCTGCGATCTCTCGTGGAGCGCAGCCGTGAGCACGTCGCCCGACCCTAGCCCGGCGCCGATCCAAGTGGAGCCGCTTCCGTCAGCGACCGGAACAGTTGCCGGGCCTTCGTCCGAGCAGACCGCGTTTGGCCCGCTCGAGGACCCGCCGCGGGTTGAGGCTGTGGAAATCATCGGCGAGCCAGCGGATGACGACTTGGAGGGTGGCAGTCCTTCAGGGCCGGAAACGGCTCCGTTGGAAAATCCGGATCCGAATGATTTGCCGGGTGAACCCCTTCAAACACGCGATGCCGTGTCGATTCCTCTTGAGGACCCACCGGGATTTGTGCTGCCGCTATTTCTGATGGAGCGTGCAGACCATATCGGGCAGGAAACCGCCTCGATCTCGGCCGAGATCACCGAAATTGAACGCGCGAACGAGGCCGCTGAGCCAGTCGCGCCGACGGAGTCAGTTGAGGCGTCAGCTGACAAGAAGGAGTCGAAATGAGCGGGACCGATCACCAACATGTCGCCGCGGATAGCCCCGCTGGTGCCGCTCAGCCAGGGGCTGGCCCGGCCGGTGACATCAGCGAAGTTGCGCGTGTCACGCTCGATTCCGCTGAAGTGGCAAACCGGGCGGCCAAGGCGGCTGCGCAGACCGCGAACCGCGCAGCGGAGGCTGCGAATCGGTTCGACGCCGCGCTTGCCGCGCACAGGAAGCAAATGTTGATCATCACCGGTGTCACCGCCGGCATTGCTGTCCTGTCACTTATCCTGTTTCTCGCGGCAGCGATTCAGTTGCGTGGTCGCGTTGTGCAGGTCAATTCGGTCGTCACCGTCATGGCCAAGCGAACAGGCGAATTGAAGGCAGGGCTCGATAACCTGGCGGCTATTTCAGAACGGCTGGATGCGTTTTCCACCCAGATGGATAATGTTGTTCAGTCACAGAACCGTCTACGCACTTCCATGCAGGCGGCCGTCCAGAGTCTCGAGCAGACTCAGGCTCGACAACCGGTGCAGGTGGCCGCGCCTGCACCCGCCGCAAGCGTAGGGTCACGTCCGCCGCCCGAACCGGTGGAAACTGCCCAGCAGCGTGCGGCGCGTGACCTGATGCTCAAGCAAACCGCTGAGGCGGCTCAGGCCGTGGGGGCCCAGGCAAGATCGCTAGACGGCACCCTCAAAGCACAGGCGAAGTCGCTCGCCACCATCACAGAGCGGGTGGCGGCTATCGAACAGACGCTAGCAAGCCTTCCAGAAGTTCGCCGTGACGTTCGCAATATTCTTGATCTGGAGAAGCAGCGGGCAGGCGTGGTTGCCCAAGCGATGAATGATCGCAAGCGTGAGGAGGCGTTGCGTCAGGAGCGTGAACGTTTCGTTCAGTTCCCAGTCCGCCCGGCCGCGCCCGGTGCAGGGAGTCCTGGTGAACCTGCCGGCAAATAAGCGAAGCTCGGGAGAGGCTGGAACCGCCTCAACCGTCGGTGGACCCCGCCCTGAGGTCGTACTTGTTGATCTTTTCGATCAGCGTCGTTCGCTGAAGTCGCAAAAGGCGTGCCGTCTGCGAAATGTTGCCACCCGAACGGTCAAGTGCTTGCCGGATCAACGAACGCTCAATGTCAGCGAGGTGCTGTTTCAAGTGCAGACCGTCCTCGGGCAGTTCGTCGGGGTCTTGGACCATCATCACAATGTCTTCGACCGATTGCGGCTCAGGCGGAATCGTGTAGCCCGTATCGGCCGCCGCCGCGCGGTGAGCTTCGAGCTGCGGTCGGTTCGACACCAGCACGGCACCTGCCAGGTTGTCAGTGGTCTGCAACGCAGTCCAGCCATCGTCCCCGAGGTCGGCTGGCAGGCCATGCTCGAGCGGGTCGCCAAATGGTTGGGGATTGTCCGGCAATTCATCCTGCGGCGTTAATGTCTCCGGATCAGGAGTGGTTTCCGCCAATCGTAACTGCTGCTCGGCGAAAGGACGAAGCCCCCTGGGCAGCATCGGTGGCGGTACCTGTGACAGACCGAGGCGGCGTCCAGGGTAAAGAACGCTGAACCGATCCATCAGATTAGATAGTTCCCGGACATTGCCAGGCCATTCGTAACATTGGAGAACGTTGAGAAGATCCGGTGCAAGGGTTACCGGAGCCTTACCAGGGCTGGCGTGTCGGCGTGCAAACGAGTCGGCGAGGTCGGGAATGTCGTCAAGCCGGATTCTCAGTGGCGGCATTTCGATAGGCAGGACATTCAAGCGATAAAACAAGTCCTGCCGGAAGTGTCCAGAAGCAATCTCACCTTCGATATCGCGGTGAGTCGCTGCGATGATCCGGACATCGATCGGAACCGTTCGCGAAGAGCCGATCGGGTCAATTGAACGTTCCTGGAGCACTCGAAGGAGCTTTACTTGCATGTCGAGCGACAGATCGCCGATCTCATCCAGAAAAAGCGTGCCTCCATGAGCAAGTTCGAAACGACCGACACGATCCGCCAGAGCGCCCGTGAAGGAACCTTTGCGGTGTCCAAAGAGCTCACTTTCAATGAGTTCCTTTGGGATGGCGGCGCAATTGACCGGGACAAACGAAGCGCCAGAGCGGTCCGACAGGTCGTGTAGCGCTCGGGCAACCAACTCCTTACCCGTTCCGCTTTCACCCAAGATCAATACTGTCGATCCGGATCGCGCAACGGCCTGGATCAGTGAGCGCACCGCCTGGATGGGAGCGCTGCGTCCGATGATCGCGTGAAGACCTTTCAAGGAATGTCCTGAGTGGCTAGCGCCGCGGCGGCACAGCCTAAAAGTAGAAGAAACCTGAAGTATAGGGGCGAAATCAATGAAATCGTTAGCGTTTGTCGGGAAATCGTCGTATTGCGTCGCGTTGTTGCTCAAGACGTTACGTCTCCGGTCGATTAAGAATCGGAGGGGACGAGCGTTGCGTCCCGAACCTTCTGGGAGCGAGTAGATGAGGAAGTCTTTGTCGGTTCTGGTGGCCTGCGCAGCGATGCTGGGGGGGTGCTCGTCGCTCGATCTCGGGTCCTTCAGGAACGCTTCATCTGAGGAGGCCGTGACGCCCGCGAAGCCCGCGCCGCGTGTCAGCGCGCCGCCGCAGCTGTCCAGCAATGAGCGGCGTCGCCCGATCCTGTCAACGGGCTACGCGGTGATCAGCATCCAGCAGCATCATCTGCCTGCGCAGCAGCGGCTGCTGGCGATTCGCGCTGCCAAGCTTGATGCGTACCGCGGACTTGCCGAGCAGGTCTACGGCCAGTATCTCGACGGTGCAACGACTGTTGCAGATGCGACGTTGCGCAGCGACCGAGTGCGCTCGCGGGTAGAGGGGCTGATACACGGGGCCGAGGTCGTTAGTATTGCGCCCGTTGGAAACGACACTTATGAGCTGACGCTCTCACTGGACCGCGACGTGATGTTCGAACTGCGCGCGGTCTACCTCGAGGAGATGGCCCGTCTGGGTCGCTGATCATGAGCGCGTCGGTGCGACTGTTACGAGATCTGCTGGTTGCGAGCGGCATAGGCTTGTCGGCGCTCTCGGCGCTTGCCCAAATGCCTGCTGCATTGGCGGGTGGCGGCGGTTCACGCGGCGTCGCGCCGTCTGCAGGCCCGGGCGCTGAAGACAGCGCGGCACGGCTCGAACAGCTTCGCCACGCAATGATTGACCAGGCACTTGATGCGCCCGTTCACATCAGTTCGAACGCCTGGCTGGACGAGTCGGGTCGGCTCCGCCATGTATCGCGATTTTTCTCCGAAGTTCGGGCTCGGGCCGCCGCCGATTTGATCGCAAGCTCTGAGTCGGCCGCGCAAGCGCGGGCCACCGCAGCAATTGCTGGTAGCGAGTCGGAGGGCAAGGCGGCGCCGGGTGCAGGTCAGGTTGGCGCCGCACGACAGCCATCGGTGGTTGGCCAGCCTTCTGCGCCGGGCTCAGGCTCAGGCCGTGATGCAAGTGCGCTGCCCCGGTCCGCACAGTCGCCCGCGTCCGCTGATCAGTTGTCGCCTGCGGCCGATGCTTTCGAGTGTCGACCAGATCGAAGTGGCCTTCGCCGTTCGGCAGTCGTGCGGTTTGAACTGGTGCCTGTTGACGGCTCGCGCGGCCATTCTGTGCTGCACCACCTGCAGGATCTGATTCAGCAGGCATTCGGTAAGCAGTCCGGGCGCGGTGGTCTGACCGTGGCAGGTCTCGACCTTTCCGGGGTCGACAGCTATTCAAGACTGATCAGTTCAACCGGTCGCCAGGACGCTCCGTATCGAATTGATGTGCGCATCAGTTCCGACCGCCTTGACCTGGAGCCGGCCGGGCATGGTGTCTCGCCAGGCCAAACCTACCTCGGGCTCAGTCTGGCAGGCGCCCGTCGCGCGATCGCGGAACTTGAACGGCCTCCCGTGGCGCTCATGCCCGATCGCCGAGTCGATATCGAGCTGTCCCTGGTGGAGGTGTCGGGCGAGCGTATGGTGTTACGCCATCGATTACCGGTTACTGTTCCGGGCGCCGCGCCGTCGCACAACACGCCCACCTTGCCCGACTCAACGATCGCTGCAGTCACAATGGCTACGGTTGCATGGTGGTCTGAGGCCGTCAGCCTGCTGCGCTGTGAACCCATGCTGGTGCAAGCGCACCCGATCGCCGCCGGCGTGCTTGCGATCCCCCTTGGAGGCTCTGCCGGAATCCGGGTCGGTGACCGCTGGATGATCGCTGACCGAGCGAAGATTCCGGCCCGGGTGCTCGAGCAGGGGTCTGTGGACCGTATCATCATGGCCGAGGTGGTTGCCGTCGGCCAACACCGATCAACACTTCGATTGTCTGCTGAGTCTGCTGGTTCGCCAGTCCGGCCAGGATTGGAAAGGGGAGTCCCATGGTTTGCCTCGCCGCTGTGAGTCTGGGAGCGCGTCGTCGCGGTACGGCCGCGCTAATCGTCCTGACGGCCCTCTTGGGAGGCGCCGCGTCTGCCCACGCGCAGACGCATCAGGGGGCCCGCCAGTATTCGGTGCGGAGCGGTGACACGCTGGACCGCATCATCAGCCAGCAAATGGGTTCAAGCCCGTTCTCAATCGTGTTTCTGCGCGAAGCGCTTGCGCGCCTGAACCCGCATGCGTTGCCCCAGGGGGCTCGCGGGGTATTGCTGGCAGGCGCCGTACTGCAAATCCCCGACGCTTGCATGCTGCAGCAGGTCGCTTTCGGCGGCTCAGGTGGTTGTGACGTACCTCCGTCAGCAGGCGCAGGCGAACCTCGGTCGGCGCCCATGAGTGCCGCTGAGCGCATGGAGATCGAGCGCCGGTCGTGGGTCCGCTATCCGTAAGTCCAGATGATCGCGCCTGACGCGATCGGTCCGCTTGCGCGCTATGCCGCGCTGGTGGCTGAAGTGCCCGTTATTCGGCTCGCTGAACCCGATGCCCGGGCACTGGGCCTGCGTGATGGCCAGGTGGTTCAGGCACTCGTCCAGTCTCAGGGGGACTCTCTTTTTTTTGACCTCGGTGGCCGTAAGTTCGACATTCCGGCGGCCTGGCAGAGAGTGGCCCCCGGCGATCCTCGATGGTTCCGAGTGGGCAAACAAGGCGAGGCATTCGTACTGCGTCCAATCGCGGACCCGTCTGCGGGGGTTGGCATCCAGGGCGCTAGCTCGCTTTCCGCGACTGGCGCTGCCGCGCCCGCGTCGGGTGGGGCGCCCAGCGCTGCGATAGCCGAGACCACAGCGCCGCTCTCGCCCAGAATGCTCGAGATACTGTCGCGCCCTTCAGGGCTGTCAGCGCTGGCGGATATTCTTGCCCCCGGCCGGCTTGAGGCGGCACTCATTAGTGCCGGAGCGCCGGAACTGGCTCGTGCGTTGGTTGCCGCGCGTCTGCGCTCGGATGCGCTGTCGCCGCAGGCAGTTCAGCGCGCGGTCGCGCAGAGTGGCGTCTGGGGCGAGGCGATGCTCGCTTCTGGGCGACAGGTCTCTCAACTCGATCTGAAAGCGCTGCTTCGACAGATCAGCCGGGTGCTGGGTGCGCGCTCGGCGTCGGCGGGGGCAGAGGTCGATGACGCGATCAACGACATCGAACGAAAGCAAATCGAATCGATTCAGCAGTCAACGGATGGGCGCTTTGTATTTTCGGCCATGCTCCCGTTCGGTGATGCACCGCCTGCGTTGCTCCGTTTTGAGCGACACAGCCGAGGCGATGAACGAGGCGAGGGGGGCTACACCATCGATCTCCACATCAATCCGCCAAGAACGGGTGATCTTTGGATGAAAACCGTCGTGGTCGGAACTAGAGTCGATGTTACCGTCTGGGCTTCCCGTAAGGACATCGCATCAGTGGTCAGCGCCGCATCCGGGCAACTCGAGGGTGATCTGCGCGAAGCCGGTCTGTTGCTCCGTGCGTTTCACGTTCTCGAAGGGGTGAGGCCGGCAATTGCGGATTCGGTGGAAAGGCCGCGCACCTCGGGCCTGGACCTGAGCGCCTGAGGCGACCTATGCGGAAAAAGCAAGCAATCGCACTCGAGTACGGGCGTCGGGATGTGCCAGTGGTCGTCGCCAAGGGTAGCGACGAAATCGCTGAGAGAATTCTTGAGGAAGCCCGGCGGCACGGTATTTTTATAGCGGAAGATCCGCAGTTGCTGGCGACATTGGCCCGATTGGAACTGGATGATCAAATTCCGGTCGAGTGTTACGCGGCGGTAGCTGTTGTGTTGGCTTGGGCGTTCCGGCTACGCGGGGTCACGCCCGACTTGACCGGACGTCGGTAGTGCTGAACCGACGGCAGGGCGGGTTACGCCTGGGCGTAGGCATTACGCCGACGCGGGCGATTTGTACGGCCGAGTCGGTCATAGACGTCGACGCTTGAGACTGAATCGAATCCTCCCACCAGAGTGGCGAGTGCGCTTTCGATGGCGTCGCGTTTGCGAAGGATGAGAATTTCGTTACGGCGGTGGAGATCTCGGCATTCAAGCATGGCCGCCCGAAAACCTTCCCAGCGGGTAAGGACATCGGGGGCAGCATCGACCGAGGCTAACTGACGGCACTGCTCTTCAACCACGGTGGCGAGATCGGCGAGCAATGCAGCCTTCACAGGCTGAAGGCTTTCGAATGCGTCGAGGTTTCGATTTCTCAGCGCTTCAAACTCTTCCTCTAGCAGGTGGCGAAGCTTCGCACACTGCTGATCAGCAACTGTCAGTTGTAGTCTGAGAGCTGTCACTTTTGATCGGAATCGGAGGAGATGCCGTATAGGGAGCGCTCAAGGGAATAGAAGCTTTCCGCTATTCGACGGGAGTCAATGACGTAGCGGCCCTCGGCGATGGCTTGTTTGATGGACTCAACCTTTTCGCGATCAAAATCGGCGGTGCTCCCCATGGCCGCTTGACGTAGGGCACCAATTTCTGAGCCCCCCGATTCGCTGGATGTCGGCCCCACCGTCTCTTTCTCAGCGGGCTTGGCGGTTGCACGGCCCGATGCTGATTGGGTGGTGAGGTTTGAAACTAAATTATTGATTGGAATAGGCATTTTTATCCCCAGCGGGTCAGGAGCGCCTTCTCGGCTTCTATTGAATCGACGGGTCGCGAATAAACTTTAGCATCAAAGTGCACGCGCGGCTCCCCGGCCCGTCACCATACCCGCAAGCGGTTTACCCGAGTCAGGATTGCGGAGCTTGACCTGATCACCCAGCTTGGCATCTTCTAGTGCTTCGACCTGAACGCTGATCTCTATACCCGAGCGAGCCACGCTCAGCAGCACGATCTGGCCCTTGCGAACCATCAGGGCAGGGCGGACCATTGACGCTCTAACCGGCTCGCCAGCCCGAATCATTCCGTTGACTTCGCCCTGTTCCAGGCCTTGAGCGCTGCTGAGGTGGTCGGCCGGAAGCGCGCGGCGGTCCATTTCGATTACTTCGAGCGCGGTACTGTCGATCGTCTCGCCTCGCATCATGTTGCGCCGGGCGACCACAACCGGCCGGGTGTCAATGAGGTCGTCGGACACCAGAACTCGGTCGGCAGGAACATCACGCCTCAGGCGAGCCCGGTTGAGGTCGTCGACGCGGGTAACAGCCCCCAAGGGAATCTTGCTGCGCGGCAGAAGCTCGGTCCGAAGGACGGTGACCGGGATCATGTCGCCCGCCCTGAGGTCTGCGGCAGCCCTGACGACGGTCGCGACATCCTCGAGATCGTTAGCTAGTGGCGCCTCTCCCGCGCCAATTGCGCGTCGAAGTGAACGTCCGACGATCTGTGCTGCGGAGTCGATTCCCCCTGACGAGCCTGCAAGGTCGCGCATGGTCAGGTCGGACTGGGAAACGATTTCTCCTGCGGCCATTGACCGAGCGAGCACCAGGCGCTGTCGAACGCGTTCTACGGAAATGCGAAGGTAGTACTGCCGAACCGGGTTGTCGCAATGCGCGCGGACGGTTGATCTTGCCTCGAACGGGAAATCGAATCGATAGCCGCTCTCGCAGACCGGAGGGTCGACGCGGCCGTCGAGCGCGCCAATCCGAATCAGGGCCGAATCGGTCGCGGTTTGCGAGGCGACCCAGTCTCGAGCCTGGTCACGAAGCCCTTCCCGGGCAGCGGCGGAGTTTCCCGACACAGAAGGGGAAGCTCCAAGAGAGGCGACGGCAGCGGTTGCGCGAGGCGCACCTGCACCCATGACTGCCACCGATTGCGCAGATGCGGATACGACGACCGCCGCCAGGGCAGTTGCCGCGGTAGCGCATTTAAACGTGATCCATGTTCGCCTCATTCCGCACCTCCAGGTTTGCCGACAGCGCGACCAGTAGACGGATTTCCGTCACTGGCGTCTTGCGTGGCATACCGCTTGCATGAAATGGGCCAGCGTCAAGCAGACGACAGGAGGAAGTTCGGCCATGCAAGGCCCGGTTACATCCAGTTCCGCGCAGTCCCAACAGCACACAGAGATTAGGCGGTCTTCAGCGGCCGCTAACCGTGGGTTGTTGGGCGCGTCGTCGCCTACGAGAGCAGTGTCTCAGGGTGTTGCGCCGGCGGCCGCCGCATTCGCTTCGGTGTTTCGGGCCGCCAATCAAAGTTCGCCGGTACAGTCGTACGACATTCAGCAAGGCGACACCCTGAGCGCAATTGCCCATCGCCGGCTGCAGGAATTGGGCCTGCCCAGTACTGGGGCTGACGTCAACCGGGCGGTGGTGCAAATTGCAGCCGCAAACGCGATCAGTAACCCAGACCGAATTTTCGCTGGCGATCGAATCGACTTGCGCGTGTTGGAGAGCCGGGCCCAGTTACAGCCTGGCGAATGGCCATCCAAACCCTTATCGTCAGCTGTCTCCCGTCCTGTTGTTGTGGGGCCTTCCCAGGCACAGGTTGCAGCTCGTCCGGCCGCAACCGCACTCGGTCAATCAGTATTTCCACAGCTGCAGAAGACCCTGGATCGTGCGGTAGAGCGAGGTTATGTCGAACCGCAGGATCGGCGGGCGGTTCAGGATCGAATCGTTGATCTGAGCAGAAAATTCAAATTCTCGCCTGACGACTTCGCGACCGTGGCGTTGATGGAAAGTGACGGGCTGAACCCGCGCGCGACCAATGGACGTTGCCACGGAATCCTTCAGTTTTGCGAGGGACCGGGACGAGGTGCTGCCTCGGTGGGTATGCAGGGTAGGGCGGCAGAGATACAAAGCCAACCGGTGCTCGCCCAGCTTGACCTTGTGGAACGCTATTTCGATGACAACCGCCTGGGCGAGAAAGGCCCAGTGTCGTTAGTTGATCTTTACCTCACCGTTCTCACTCCTGCCGCGCGCGCCGAGCAACGTCCACATGCGGCGCTTGAGATTGCGGGCAGGCAGGCCAAGGCGCTGCATGTCAGTGGCGATCGTTCGCAGCCAATCACTCGTCAATCAATTTTGAGCGGGCTCATCAGCCACGCGCAGCAACGGCTGGAGGCGCTGATTCATTCTCGGCGAGACAGCGATCAACAGGCACCCAAAGTCGCGCGTACCGCGCCCGGCGCGGTATCTGCGCTGATCGATGGGCAGGGCGGGCGAACCGATAGGAATGACTCCGCGGCACGGCCCCCATCCACGGGCGGCACGGGGCGGCAAGGGTGAACACGCAGCGGCAATCCAAGCGGCAATGCGAGCGGCAACTTTTAGCCGCCGCAGCGGGATGGCCCGCCCGCCTCCAGAGAAGCGCTCGTTGGAATTTTGTTGGCACGCGCTGTGCTTTCGTGAGGTCGAGGCAAATCTTTAATGCCAAACGGCCGACAGACCTGAATCAAGGCAGATCAAAGGAAGTGGAGGCACAGCGATGGAAGTTCTGAAGAACGCGCTTGGGTTGCATGAGCACGCGTTGCCGCTGCGCAATCGCCGGATGCAGGTGGTCGCCGAAAACATCGCCAATGCCGATACCCCACACTTCAAAGCCAAGGATATCGACTTTGCCAAGGCGCTTGATGCCGCGCGTGCGCCGCCCATGCGTGCTACGCAGTCTCAACATTTTGCGATCGGTGATCTGCCTGGCGCTGACGGAATGATGTTTCGTACGCCCTTTAATGCGTCGGCCGACGGTAATACGGTCGAAATGAGCGTCGAGCAGGCCCGTTACGGTAAGGCTTCAGGTGACTACCAGGCCACGCTGGCATTCCTGGAAAACAGAATCAGCGGAATTCGCAAAGCGCTGCGCGGGGAGTAATCGGTTATGTCCATCGAGCGAATTTTTGGCATCGCGGGAACTGCGCTTAACTCGCAGTTGATCCGTATGAATGCGACCGCTTCGAACCTTGCCAATGCGGGCACGGTTGCGGGCAACGAGCAGGATGCATTTCGAGCAAAGCGGCCGGTTTTCAAGGCGCTCGTCGACAAAGAATCGACCAATTCGGGGTTTCAGCATGTGGGTGGCGTGAAGGTCGACAAGATCGTTGATGACCAGACCCCGGTTCGGAAGGTGTTTTCGCCGGGCAATCCGCTTGCTGACAAAGATGGTTTTGTCTTTTCGTCAAACGTGAGCGAGGTCACCGAGATGGTCGAGATGATGGCCGCGGCGCGCTCATACCAGAACAACGTTGAGGTCGTGAATACCGCGCGTGAACTGATGATGCGCACCCTCGACATCATCAAAGCCTGAAAGCGAAAAACATCATGGCATCTCCTGTTACTGGCGCCGGCAGCTTTGTGTCGACGCTTCCAAAGTACGAAGAGCTCAAGAAGGCCGCCGCAAACCCCGCTCAAAAAGAAGAGATGGGGCAGCAGGCGTTCTTGACTTTGTTCACCACGCAGCTGCAGAACCAGGACCCGCTCGATCCGGTGAAAAACGAGGCCTTCGTCGCGCAGCTTGCCCAATTCTCCCAGCTCGAAGCCACGACCAAGATGGCGGACTCCATGTCCTCCATGGCCAGCTCGATGCAGTCAGATCGGCTGCTTGCTGGCACCAGTCTCATCGGTAAGAAGGTGGCAACGCCCAACGGGTCGGCAGAACTGCTGGAGGGCTCCAACATCGCGGGCGTCGTCTCCGCTCCAAATGGGGCAGATAAGGTCGCACTCGAGGTGTATGACTCGCTGGGCCGGAAAGTATTCACGCAGACGCTTGGGCGGCAGGCGCCAGGCGACGTTCAGGTCAAGTGGGAAGGCTACAACGACAAGGGTGAACGTATGCCCCCGGGCCGCTACAAGGTCCAGGCGACGGTCAGCAGCTTTGGCAAGGTCACTCAGGTGCCGATCAGCACCCCAGCGACGGTGCGCAGCGTCACGTTCAACGGCACGACCAACGAAATGATGGTTGAAGTCGAGGGCGGCGGAAGCGTTCCGCTCTCTCAGATCAAACGCGTGGACAGCTGATCAATCGGCAGCTCACCGAACCGCCTTTCATCAGGAATCCCATCGCCGCTCACGAAGGCGAAACAGCATCCGCAGGAGTCTGAAAAATGTCCTTTTATACCTCCCTGACTGGTCTGAATGCAGCGACAGCTCAGCTCGCCGTCACCAGCAACAACATCGCCAACGTGGGCACAACCGGGTTCAAGCGTTCGCGCGCCGACTTCGGCGACATTTTTGCTACCTCGCCGCTACAGAAGGCCTCATCAGTGGTCGGCCAGGGGGTTGCGCTCAAGGCTGTGACGCAGGAGTTCAGTCAGGGCAACGTCCAGTTCTCGGCGAGTTCGCTCGACATCGCAATTACGGGTGATGGCTTCTTCCCGCTCAAGTCTGCTGACGGTCTGCAGGATATCTACACGCGCAACGGAACGTTCACGCTGAACGACTCGTTTGCCGTCGTGAACTCTGCCGGCCAGGCGCTGATGGCGGCAACGGTCGATTCGAGCGGCAAGGCGGATCTTGAAAATCTTCGGAAGCTTTACATTCCGCGCGCGACAGCGGGTGAGGCGCGTCAGACCGAGAATGTCCAGTTGGCGCTCAATCTGCCCGCTGACAGTCCAGTGGTCACGAAGGCGTTCGATCCGGCCGACCCTTCTACATACAACCTCACCACGGCGGTCACGGTTTTCGATTCGGGTGGTAACGATTACCTGGCGACGGTCTACTACGTGAAGACGCAGGTGGCCTCACCCGACGATCCGAATAACAAGTGGCAAACGCATGTCTATATTGGTGACAATAAGCTGCGCGAGAACCTTATCCAGGCAACTGATAGCAAGGGCAAGGCGCAGTATGTCAACAAATACGGTGAGATCCGGTCCGAAAGCTCGGTGCCGCCGGTGCCCGTTGAAAAGATAGCCCGGGGCGTTTCCCGACTCTACAACCTCGACAACCTTCGTAGCACTAATCCTTCGGTGCCTGCAGGCACGCAAAGTTTTCCTGCGCTCACCGACCAGTTGGTGGCCGATTGGAAGAGCGGCATTAGCGGTAGCGCGGTTTCGCTGCCTGATCGGGTCGTTGATCTGGCTTCGCTGAAGAGCGCAGGTCAGCCCACTGCGGAAAAATACTCCATCAAAGTCGGTGGCGCGTCTTACGAAATATCGAAGTCGAGCTTTGGCGGGGATTGGGCCGATGCCAACGACACCGGTTGGGACTTCATTGGCGCAAAGCTCGCCGCAGCGATCGGAACCGGCGCAACCTACGACAAGACGAGTGGCGCTCTGAAATTGACGATGGCAAGGGCAGACTCGCTGTCACGAGATGTCGTGCTGAAAGAAGGCGCTGCCGCTGACGGAACAGAGATCAAAAAAAGTCTGGGCGGACTCAAGTTCACTATCGATATCGACGGCTCCGAGCGCACGATCGATGTGACGTCCATGATGTTTGACGACACAACTCGCGACAAGAAGTTCACCGGGGTGGACATTGCCCGCTCCCTCTCAAATGAGTTGAACAAGAATTTTGGTGGCCAGCGCTACTTTGATTTCAATTCGCTGGTCAACCCTTCTACTGGCAAGGCCCAACTATTTAAGGTGGCGGTTGCGGAGGCCAACTCGAAGGATCCTGTACCCGATAGCCACTATGTGTCGATTCAGATCGACGCCACCGGAACCAGTCAGGGGCTTCTGTCCAAGATGACCATTGCCGAGACCGAGGCAAAGATCAAGGCGCAGTTGGCGACTGAAGAAGCCGCGCTTCGTACGAAGGCGAACCTGATCTCAGACGCGACCGAAAAGGCTGAGATGCTCGCTTCGGCTGACCGCTTAGCCACACTGTCCGTCAAGTATGACGCGGTTGAGCGTGGCTTCAAGTTCACCGCTGGGGATGGCGAAAAAGTGTTCGTAGGGTCTGCCTCAAACGGCCCCAATGAGCTATTTGGGCTGGTGACCTCGCCCACAGAGGTCAACCTCGAAACCGGCTTCTATGGCGTTGACATGCCCCCGAACGGACTGTCGATTGTGGACGAGGACTCGCAGCGGTACGGCATCAAGGTGGAATTTGACGACTTCAATAAGGTCTTCACGGTCTCCTCGGGATCCACAGGGGACACCTCATCCATTTCGATCAAGGACGGCAGCGATCTCATGTCGACGCTGTTTCGGTTTCCGTCAGTCGGTAGCGCTGCGATCTCCACAGGCCAGTCAGACCGGCCACTTCGCGGTATTGCTTCGCAGCCCGCTGTCCTGTCGGGGTCACCCATTGGCCTGAACGTCTCGGGGAAATTCGCCGTTGACTCCACCAACAACAAATTCGTGATGACTGTCGATAACGTGTCGGGTGTGGTCGAAATGCCAATCAAGTCCGACTACACGATCGATTCCTTCCGCACGGAGCTGGAGCGCAGGATCAATTCACTGGCTGACAGTCAGGGCCGTACCGTGAGCGGCGTAAAGGTGTCCGTAGAGCGAAACGCGCTGGGTCAAAGCTTCTTCAAGCTCACGACCGGCACGACCGGCGACAACGCCTTTCTGAAAGTCAGCGCCAATAGCCTCTGGGGTCTTTCTGGCGATGAAAGCGCCCGGGGTTCGACCAGCAAGTGGCTGAACCCACCGCAGGCAGACGAAATCGGCGAAGACGGCAGCACCCGCCCGCTTTACGTTGATCGCGACGGTAACGAGACCACCAGTTCTGACGGCTTTGACGAGACCGAGGCGCTCGACCTCTGGGCACCGATCTTTCTCGATAAGGGCGAACTCACCTTCGATACGGCCGGCAACCTGATATCGCCCGGAAGCGCGATCAAATTCAAGCCGGAGACGATTGGTGACACCGGCGCGACGCTCAGCTTCTCGATCAACTACGAGAGCTCCACGCAGTATACGAATCCGTTCTCGGTACTCGCCCAGAGCCAGGATGGCTCGCCCGAGGGGGACCTCATCGGGCTTGATATTGGGGATGGTGGACTGGTTAGCGCGAACTATTCGAACGGCACTCAGAAGAACCTGGCAAAGATTGTGCTTTCTAACTTTTCAGCCCCGACGGGACTTCGACAGGTGGGTGAGGCCAGTTACCTCGCCACCTCTCAATCCGGACGGGTGACGGTGGGAGAGCCGGGGACGGCAGGTTTCGGAACCATCCGGGCAGGTGCCCGGGAACGTGCCAACGTCGATCTCACCCAGGAATTGATTGAGCTGATCTCCTCGCAGCGGAACTTTCAGGCCAATGCGAAGGCGATCGAGACGAATAACACGCTGACCCAGTCGATCATCAACATCAGGAGCTGATGATTGACCGGGGGGAGCCCGGAACATGGATCGCCTGGCCTTTACTTCTTTGAAGTCTGTCACCGAGGAACGGGTTCGCCGCGAATCGCTTACCAACGATCTGGCGAACATCACCTCGGTCGGATTCAAACGCAGCTTCGAAGCCACCACCCGGCCCATCAAGGTTCAGGGGCCAGGGTTTGACAGCCGTTTGATGCCGGTACTCGAGCAGAGTAACCAGATCAACCTGGAGCCCGGTGCCCGAATGATTACTGGGCGCAAGCTCGATATCGCGATCGACGGCGCGGGCGTGCTTGGTGTTCGCGCGAAGAACGGTGACCTCGCGTTCACCCGACGCGGCGACCTTCATGTCAACGCTGAAGGACTGCTCGAAACCGGCGGCGGTCACGCGGTGCTTGGCGAAAACGCAGCGCCCATCAACGTGCCGGTGGGACTCGATCTGGAAATCGGCGCCGACGGGTCGATCTGGGCGCGCGATCCGAACAATGGTGAACAACCGGCGGTACAGGTCGGACGCCTGATGCTTCGTGACGCCAGCGGCACGCCGCTTGGGCGGCGCGAGGACGGACTGTTCAAGGCCTCAGGCGACGGCCTGCTGCCAACCGGTGACTTCCGGAGCGGACCGACCCCGGTCGGCGTGACTGCCGGTGCTGTCGAGGGAAGCAATGTCTCGCCGATCGAGGCGATGGTCCGGATGCTGGATCAAACCCGTTCGTTCGAGACACAAATCAAGATCATCAAAGAAAGCCGCGGGCTCGACGAGTCGGGCGCGACCATGCTGCGAGCGCGTTAAGCGTCCGTTAACTGACACCTACCGTTTCAAGGAGTTGAGGTATGGATGCCTCGATGTGGATTGCGAAGACCGGTCTCGATGCTCAGCAAAAGCGCATGAGCGTGATATCGAACAACCTGGCCAACGTCAGCACCAACGGTTTCAAGCGCGATCGCGCGTTATTCGAAGATCTGCTTTACCACAACGTCAGGCAGGCGGGCGGGCAGACGAGTGCGAACGAGCAGGCCCCCACCGGCATGATGCTGGGTACCGGTACCCGCGTGGTGGGAACCGAGAAGCTGTACGCTCAAGGTAACCTGATTTCGACTCAAAACGCCCTGGACCTCGCAGTGAGCGGGGAGGGGTTTTTCCAGGTGCTGCAGCCTGACGGGACCATTGCCTACACTCGTGACGGTAGCTTCAAACTTTCCGCCACGGGCCAGGTGGTCACGGTAAACGGCGCGCTTTTGCAGCCGGCGATCGTGCTGCCGCCCAACTCTGAAAGTCTCACGATCGGCGCGGATGGCACGGTGTCGGTTGCATTGTTTGGCGGTGGTCAGCAGCAGCTTGGGAATATTCAGCTCGCGCGGTTTCTGAATCCCGCCGGTCTGCAGCCGCTCGGCGGCAACCTCGCCAAGCCAACGGTCGCGAGTGGCCCCCCGCAGGTAGTGCAGCCCGGGCTGAACGGCGCCGGCAAGCTGGTGCAGGGCGCGCTCGAAGCGTCCAACGTGAACGTCGTTGAAGAGATGGTCAACATGATCGAGACCCAACGCGCTTACGAGGTGAACTCGAAAGCGATCTCAGCGGCCGACGGCATGCTGCGCTTCTTGAACAACAACCTTTGATGATTGCTGCCATGAAACATCTTCTATGCCTGACCGCGATCTGCGTTTCCACTGCGTGGCTTTCTGGCTGCGCGACAACCGAGCCGGTGCTCGCGCCAAGTCCGGGGTTCGCACCCACGATGCCTGTTGCCGATCCGCCCAGGGTCGCTACCGGCTCGATTTACGCCGGAGGCGTCGACGATTGGTTCGGACGCAAGCGCCAGTATCGCGTGGGGGATGTGCTGACGGTCATCCTTCAGGAGCGGACTGCGGCATCGCGGTCGGCGGCTACCGACACGTCGCGGGCGGCGGAGATCTCAGCCAAGGCGCCCACCACCAGTGGCCTCTTGTCCAAGTTCAATCTCGGCGGCGAATCGTCTCTCAAAAGCGAAGGCAAGGGCCGCGCCGACCAAACCGCGGAGCTGACCGGAGCCATCTCCGTCACCATCTCAGAGGTTCTGCCCAATGGCAACCTCGTGATTCGCGGCGAAAAACAGCTTGCGCTTAGCGAAGGTAGCGAATTCGTTCAGGTCGCCGGAATCGTACGGCCTGAAGACGTTGCTCCCGACGGAAGCGTTCAATCCCGCCGTCTTGCCAATGCCCAGATCGCTTATCGCGGAACTGGTGAACTTGCCAATGCGACCCGAGGCGGGTGGGGTACCCAGGTGCTTCACCGCCTTTGGCCCTTCTGAATGCGCGCCTAAGTAATGAGTCGGACCATGAAAGCAATTCTTGAATACCTTAAGCCACCTGTTTGCAAGCTCTTGCGGCAGGAAGGAGTGCACAGCGGGCGGCGCTTCGGATCGCTGGTTCGGCCGGTGTGCTGGGCCCTGCTTGCAGCGGCACTGATCGCGGCCGGCCCCGCCCGGGCAGATCGGATCAAAGATCTGGTCACCGTGGGCGGTGTTCGCGCAAACCAGTTGATTGGCTACGGGCTAGTGGTCGGGTTGCAGGGCACCGGTGACGGTCAGGACATCACCTTCACCGGCCAGAGCGTGCGCGCGATGCTTGACCGCCTCGGGGTGAGCGTTACCGCGCCGCTGTCCGATTACGACGCATCGCGACTAAACACCGGTGCGATCAATCTGAAGAACGTCGCTGCGGTCATGGTCACCGCTGAGTTGCCGCCGTTTGCCAAGCCTGGTCAGCGTATCGATGTCAATGTCGCCGCGATGGGAAAAGCGGAAAGCCTGAGGGGAGGAAGCCTGCTTCTTACGCGACTTCGCGGTGTTGATGGTCAGGTCTACGCGCTTGCTCAGGGCTCGCTCACGATCACGGGTGTGGACGCCGGGGCGGCCGGGTCGAGGGTCTCCGTTGGTGTCACAACCTCGGGGCGGGTACCAAGTGGCGGAATGGTCGAGCGAATGGTTGAGTCGCCTTTCGAGACCGCAGAAAAGATCATCCTCAACGTTCGCGAATCGGATTTCTCGACGGCGGCGGCCATCGCGCAGGCAATCAACGAGCGGTTCGGCGAAGGTGTGGCCAATGCAGTGGACGGGGTCACGGTAACTGTCGAGGCGCCGTCAGGTCCTAATCAGCGGGTGGCGTTTCTCAGCATGATCGAGAACCTTGACGTGAAAGCACCTGAACCTGTTGCGCGGGTCGTCGTGAACTCCCGGACGGGCACGGTTGTGATCAGTCGCAATGTTCGCGTCACTGCCGCGGCGGTGACGCACGGAACGCTGACGGTCAAGATTTCGGCGACGAACGAGGT
>CAIPNM010000326.1 GCA_903866395.1 uncultured bacterium | reverse complement strand
CTGCGGCATCTGTATGTCGCGGGCGATATTGATTGCGCGGAACTATCGGCACGGTTGCTTCTCCCGTTTCGCCTCGTGGAAACCATGATCGGGAAGTTGCGAATGGCCAAATTGATTGAACCCGTAGGCGGCAATCGTTCATCTTCACAGTGGACGTTCGCACTCACCGACGGCGGCCGTGCCCGCGCGGCCGAAGCGTTATCGCGCAGTCGCTATGTGGGTCCGGCGCCGGTGAGTCTGGACGACTATCGGCGACAGCTGGCAGTGAGGGCACTACCCCCGCCCACCGCCTGCGGTCGGCCCCCGCCGAGCGATGCGTTTGAGAGCCTCGCGCTCGACGACTCCACGGTCGAGCAGCTTGGCATTGCGCTGGCCTCACAACGAAACTTCGTCGTTCACGGTCCGCCGGGTAGCGGTCGGTCAAGCCTGGTGGGCCAATTGGCGGCGATCTCGCGGGGCATCGTCTGGGTGCCCCATGCGGTGCTCGCAGGCGATCAGGTGGTGCGCATTTTCGATCGCGGGCTGCATGAATCGGTTGATGGGTCGATCGCACCTGACCCGCAGACGCCAGCCGATCCGTCGGCGGCATCGGCAGAGGAGCTCGCGGTCGATCGCCGTTGGGTGGCCTGCAGTGAACCCGTGGTGAGGGTGAACGGGGCGCTGGGCCGACAGGCGATTACCGCCCGAAAAATTCATGATGATCATTCGATCGATGCCCCGGTTGCGATCAAGGCGTCACCGGGCATCCTGATTGTGGATGATGCGAGCGCTGCAGGCCGCGGGCTCGAGCCTGCGCTGCGTCGCCTCCATGACGCGATTGAGCGCGGCGCTGATCAGGTGACACGTCGCGATGGCCAGGTGATCGACTTCCCGCTCAGGTTGCGGTTGGTGACTGTTGAGTCCCGTCCACCGGCTCGCCGCGGGTTTCAGCGGCGCGGCGCGCGCCTGGCTCACGCGGTGTCGCTGGGGCCGCTCTCGGTGCATTCCTATCGGCGTGCAATGCAACTCGCGGCGCGCAAGCACGGACTGAAGTGCGATATCCACGCCGAGGATGCGCTTCTTGCCCAGCATCACGACGGGGAGGGGATTGGCCGGCTGGCGTCGGTCCCCGACGCGGTGTTTGGCCGAATCGCTGATCGGTTGCTCTGGCAGGGGGGGCCGCCGGTTGTCGATCCAACGCAAATCGACTGGGCCTGGCAACAGCTCTTCGGGCGCACGCCTGCCGGGGCGGGTCAATGATCGCGCGCGCCGGCTGGTGGATGCTGGGGGTTTCACTGTCTGCAGGCGCACTGGCAACCCTGCTCGCCTCAGCGTGGCTTGGCGAACAACGCGCCGATAGCGGCCGCTCGGTGGTGGTTGCGAGCCAGGATATTGCTGCGGGACAGGTGCTTGATCCTGCGCTGCTCGAGCGGGTCAATTGGCCCCGCGGCGCAGTGCCGCAGGGGGCATTGGCTGATCCCGCCTTACTTGTGGGACGGGTGCCGCGGACCGCGCTGGTGCGCGGTGAACCGGTGCTGGCGGCCAAGCTCACGCCTGAGGGGTCGCGGGGCGGCCTGGCTGCCGTGATCGCCCCGGGTCATCGGGCAATCACCGTTCGAGTCAATGAGGTGATCGGCGTGGCTGGATTCGCGCTACCGGGTAATTTCGTTGATGTACTGGTGAGCGCGCAGGATGATTCACAGGGCGCTCGGATGGTGTCGAGAATTGTGCTCGAGCGCATCCTGGTACTTGCTATCGCGCAGGAAGCGGCGCGCGATGAAACCCGCCCTAAAGTGGTCAGTGCTGTGACGCTCCAGGTGACGCCGCAAGAGGCCGAGCGCTTGGATCTCGCGCGCAATATCGGTCAGTTGTCGCTTGCGCTGCGCAACCAGGCTGATTCGATATCGGCGGCGGGGCGTGGCGTTTCTCGCGCTGAGCTCCTTGGACTCACCGAGCCGAAGTCATCGCCGCCGGTTGTGTCTGAGAGCCGCCCTTCGCTCCCAGCGCCCGTGCGGGTGAGCCGCAGCGCGCCAGCCGATGAACGGTTGGCGAACGGTCTTCCTGATCTGCAGGTGGAGGTTATTCGCGGCCTCCTGAAATCGACCGCCACGTTCAACCATAAGGAGGTCGCTTTTGAGCGCTGATCTGATGAGCCGTCGCAAGTGGCTGTGCAGTGCCGTCGCGCTAGGCGCTCCGTCTCTCGCTACCGCGCAACGTGCGGGACCCACGCCTGTTACGACGCCCGCGGCGCGTACCGCCCCACGCCGTACGCCTCTCGAGCGAACCCGGATTGGCCCCCCCATCACGCTGGTGGCGGGCAAATCCACCCT
Source organism: uncultured bacterium (assembly GCA_903866395.1). GTDB lineage: Bacteria > Pseudomonadota > Gammaproteobacteria > Burkholderiales > Burkholderiaceae_E > SYIM01. The sequence goes on along the minus strand of CAIPNM010000326.1, from coordinate 1,502 downwards.
TTTGCATCTTGACTCGGCGATTGAACGTCTTTCGGTCGGTAATCCGGCGGTCGCCGACGTGACCCTGATCAGCCCGGTCGAGTTATATCTGCTTGGCAAGACCTTCGGTACGACCAACCTCATTCTGTGGCGGGAAGACGGGCCGACGACCATCATCGATCTCTCGGTCAGTCTTGATACCCAGGCGCTACGCGAGCGGCTGCGCGCGCTGTTGCCAGGCGAAACCGGGATCACCGTGGAAGCGGCGGCCGATTCGGTGGTGTTGAGTGGCGTTGTGAGCAGCGCGATGCGCGCCGACCAGGCGGCTGCGATTGCTGATGCGTTCATTCGCAGTGTAGGGCGGGGCCTGGTGATGCCGATTGGTGCGGGCGACGGCCGGATGGCGGCAGGGCAGACTGCGCAGGTCTCATGGGCTCCGGTTGCGCCGGCTGGCTCCGGGTCGGGGGATGCTTCGCTTCGGCCACGGGTGGTCAATCTGCTTCAGATATCGCAGCCCCAACAGGTGATGCTCGAGGTCAAGGTGGCGGAGGTCTCCAAGACGCTGCTCGACCAGTTGGGCGCGCGCTTTGAAGGCTCGCGTCTGAACGGCGACTGGCGATACAGCATCCTGAGTCAGTTCCTGTCGGGTTCGGGCGGGTTGCTTGGCGTTCGCGCGCCGGGCGGTGATGAACTTCGACTGGATGCCGAACGACGCGATGGTCTGATCAAAATTCTGGCCGAGCCCAATATCGTTGCGATCAGCGGCCATGAAGCGAGTTTTCTTGCTGGTGGAAAAATCTTTATCCCGGTCGCGCGCGCCAACGCCGCCACGGGCGCTAACACCGTCACGCTCGAGGAAAAAGAGTTCGGTATCGGACTCAAGTTCATGCCTACCGTACTCGACGGTGGTCGCATTCATCTGCGCGTGTCACCCGAGGTCTCTGAACTATCGCAGACCGGCTCGCCCTTCGTGAGCGTGGGTGGAACCACCTCGATCCTGCCCAGTTTCACGATTCGTCGTGCTCAGACCGCGGTGCAGCTCGCCGATGGTCAGAGTCTTGCGATCGCCGGCCTGATCCGAAGCAACGTCAACGAAAGCATCAAGCGGCTTCCTTGGCTGGGTGATATCCCTGTGCTGGGGGCGCTCTTCCGTAGCGCCGAATTTCAGGCGGATCAATCCGAGCTGATGTTCGTGGTGACCCCCCGACTGGTGGGCGCGGTGGCGGCGCCAATCGGGCTACCCACCGATTCATTCACACCCCCAAACCGAATCGAGTTCTTCGGTGAGGGGCGCCTGGAGGGAAGTGGTCACCCAGCGTTACCGGCCACACCGCGGCGGGATTCCGTGGGGTCCGACGTAACGCCCGCGCGCGACTGATAGACAGCGGCTCGTCAAACTTAGGAGAGAGCAATGCGGAAGAAGCATTTTTCAGTGCTGCTGGTGGCGGCTGCGCTGGTGGGTTGTGCTGGGATCGAGGTGGGCGTGATGCCTGCGGCGAGCCCCACCCGTGATGCGTTCGGTG
>CAIPNM010000325.1 GCA_903866395.1 uncultured bacterium | reverse complement strand
GGGGGGGTATTTCCCCGTGCCGCCCGTGGATTCTTTCCAGGATATGCGTTCCGAGATGTGCCTGATCCTCGAACAAATGGGGGTGCCTGTTGAGGTGCATCACCACGAGGTGGCAGGTGCGGGTCAGTGCGAAATCGGCACCAAGTTCTCGACCCTGGTGCGGCGCGCCGACTGGACCCAACTGCTCAAGTATGTGGTGCTGAACGTGGCACACAGCTATGGCAAGACGGCCACCTTCATGCCCAAGCCCGTCGTCGGCGACAACGGATCCGGCATGCACGTGCATCAGTCGGTGTGGAAAGATGGCGTGAACCTGTTCGCAGGTGACAAATACGCCGGGCTGTCCGACTTTGCGCTCTATTACATCGGCGGCATCATCAAGCATGCTCGCGCGCTGAACGCAATCACCAACCCGGGCACCAACTCGTACAAGCGTCTGGTTCCCGGCTTCGAGGCCCCGGTGAAGCTCGCCTACTCGGCGCGCAACCGCTCGGCATCGATCCGCATCCCTTATGTTGCGAATCCGAAGGGCCGCCGGATCGAGGTGCGCTTCCCTGATCCCACCGCCAACTCCTACCTCGCCTTCTCCGCCATGCTGATGGCCGGCCTGGATGGTGTGCAGAATAAGATTCACCCGGGAGAGGCCGCCGACAAGAACCTCTACGATCTGCCGCCCGAAGAAGACGCGAAGATCCCGACCGTCTGCTCCTCGCTTGATCAGGCGCTCGATTATCTCGACAAAGACCGCGAGTTCCTGACCCGTGGTGGCGTCTTCAGCAACGACATGCTCGATGCGTACATCGCCCTCAAGATGGAAGAGGTCACCCGGTTCCGGATGACCACGCATCCGGTTGAGTTCGATATGTACTACTCGCTCTGATCGGGCGCTCTGCCGCGTGTCGCCAGTCCGGGATCGCGGCCTATGCAGCAGGATGAAAGCATGACGACGGGGCGGTTATCCGCCCCGTCTCTTTTGGGCGGTTCACCCGACCGCAGCCCCCTTCGTCCATCGTTCGGAATGTAGCCATGACGGTTGTTTCAGTTGATCAGACAGCCCGTCGCAGCGGTAGCGGCCCAACCCTGCCGGGGGCGCAGACAGTGCGGCCCGATTCCTACGATCTGCTGGCGACGTCGGTGGTGATGCTGGATACGCAGGGTCGGGTTGTTAGGGTGAATGCGGCCGCCGAATCGCTCTTTGACATATCCAGCCGCATGATGATCGGCCAGTCCTTTCATCGAATGTTTTCCAATGGCCATGTGATCGAGGCGCTGCTCCGTGAAGCGATCGGCGGTGAGTATGAGCAAAAGCGGATTGATCTCCAGCTCGAGCGCCCGGCGCGCGAGCCGCTCGCGCTCTGGACCATGGCCAGCCGGCTGGATGCTGGCACCGCAGCCCTGCTGCTTGAGTTCCGCGAACAGGACAAACGCTGGCGGGTTGATCGCGAAGAGCGCCTGATCGATTCGGCGCAAGCCAATCGGGAACTGGTGCGAAACCTGGCCCACGAAATCAAGAATCCGCTCGGCGGAATTCGCGGGGCTGCGCAACTCCTTCAATCGGAACTCGATTCTGCCGATCTGCGCGAATACACCGAGGTGATCATCAAAGAAGCCGACCGGTTGCAGGACCTGGTCGACCGACTGCTCGCGCCGCATCGCAAGGCGCGCCTGCTCGCCGAACTCAACATCCACGAGGTTTGCGAGCACGTACGGTCGCTTCTGCTCGCCGAGTATCCGCGAGGCCTCAGAGTGGTGCGTGATTACGACGTCAGCATCCCTTCGCTCACGGGCGACCGCGAGCAACTGGTGCAAGTGCTGCTCAATCTGGTGCGCAATGCGGCGCAGGCCTTGCATGGACGGGGTCGGATTGAGCTGCGTACCCGGATTGCGCGCCAGGTGGTGATCGCCAAGCAGCGCTGGAAGCTGGCACTTGAATTGCATGTGATCGACGACGGTCCTGGTATCCCGGAAGACATTCGCGAGCGAATTTTCTTCCCGCTGGTATCTGGACGTGAAGGGGGAACGGGTCTCGGACTGACGCTGGCGCAGACCTTCATTCAGCAGCATGGAGGCCTGATCGAGTGCGATAGCCGGCCGGGCCGAACCGATTTCTGCATTCTTCTGCCTTTGCGGTGAGTAGCCAACGATGAGCGCAGTCTGGGTAGTGGATGACGATCAGTCGATCCGTTGGGTGCTTGAAAAGGCACTCGGTCGTGACGGCTTCGATGTGCGTGCGTTCTCAAGCGCACGCGAGTGCCTACGCGCGTTGTCGGTTGACGAGCCCGACGTCCTGGTCTCGGACATCCGCATGCCGGGCGAATCCGGCATCGAATTGCTACAGCAGGTCAAGGTGGATCACCCCGCGATGCCGGTGATCATCATGACCGCATTCTCCGATCTGGAAAGCGCGGTGTCGGCCTTTCAGGGCGGTGCCTTTGAGTATCTGCCCAAACCTTTTGATGTACCGAAGGCAGTGGAGCTGATTCGTCGCGCGGTGGAAGAATCCGAACGCGACCAACTCGGGGCAGATCCGGTTGAGCCTGGGGTCGATATCCTGGGACAGGCGCCCGCCATGCAGGAGGTATTCCGGGCTATCGGGAGGCTGTCACAGTCCAATGTGACCGTATTGATCACGGGTGAATCGGGAACCGGAAAAGAACTGGTAGCACGGGCACTGCATCGCCATAGCCCGCGTGCCGATCGGGTGTTTGTTGCGCTCAACACAGCGGCCATTCCCCGTGATCTTCTCGAGTCCGAATTATTCGGCCACGAGCGCGGTGCGTTCACCGGTGCGCAACAGATGCGGCGTGGGCGGTTTGAACAAGCTGAGGGCGGAACGCTGTTTCTCGACGAGATCGGCGATATGCCGGCCGAACTTCAGACGCGATTGCTGCGCGTGCTGTCTGACGGACATTTTTATCGCGTGGGCGGACACCAGCCGCTGAAGGCCAATGTGCGTGTCATTGCCGCCACGCATCAGAACCTTGAGGATCGCGTACGCCAGGGCCTGTTTCGTGAAGACCTGTTCCACCGGCTGAACGTCATCCGGTTACGCTTGCCGGCGTTGCGTGAGCGCTCGGAAGACATTCCGCTTCTCATCCGGCATTTCCTGTCGCGCAGCGCGCATGAACTCGGCGGTGAGCCCAAGCGTGCGACCGATGAGGCAATCCGCGTGATGAGCGGGTCCCCCTGGCATGGCAACGTCCGACAGCTCGAGAACGTCTGCCGTTGGCTGACGGTGATGGCGCCTGCGCAGGTGATTGAAGTCAAGGATCTACCGCCCGAAATTCGCGGAACGTCATCACCAGAAAGCGCCTCGGGCTCCTCTGCAATGAACGGTTATGCAGGCTTTGGAGGCCCGATGGGCGCTGGCCTTGGGGGCGGCGCTCCCTTCGGAGCGGGTGCTGCGCATGAAAGTGCCATGACGGCGTTTCAGTCCGAAGCCGTGCCGTTCGCGGCGGCGCTTCCGCGGTTCGATCAGGCTGCGCAAGCGGGCGGTGCGGGCTCGCCCGCCGGGGCAGGCGCGGCCGCCCCGGCATCGTTGGGGGGCATCTTCCCCTGGGGGGCAGCCATGCCCGCGTCGAATCAGGCTGGGGTCCCTGGCGCTACATCGGCGGGATCCGCGGACTCGGCTGTACGCCTGGCTGATGCGGCAGGCGCCGACTTGCCGCCTGCGTGGGTCGTGCAGCTCGAAAAAGATGTGTCGCTGCGCCTCAACTCGCAGTCGGTGGAGGAACGGCTCCAGGGAGATAGTGAACTGATGGATCGACTCACCCGGCTTTTCGAGGCAGCGGTGATTCGTACGGCGCTCCGCCATACCCGGGGTCGGCGAATTGATGCAGCCCTCAGGCTGGGCATCGGCCGAAACACCATTACCCGGAAAGTGCAGGAGCTGAAGCTCGAGGAAGGATCCGACCTGACCTGAGCGGTCGCGTCGTGGGGTAGCGTGCGGCCGATGATCGCGCAGCGGTTCACAGCGCGGCCGGCGACACGCAGACCGGCTATCCCGCGGCAGTCAGGCGAGTTCTGCCACCACCGGCGCGTGGTCTGAGGGCTGCTGCAACTTGCGGGGTTCGCGGTCGATGCGGCACCCAGTCAGGCGCGAGGCGCTCAGCCTGTCCACCAGGATATGGTCGATCCGAAGGCCGGCATTGCGGCGAAACCCAAGCTGCCGGTAGTCCCACCAGCTGAAGCTGCGCTCGGCCTGCGGAAACATTCGGAATGAGTCAACAAACCCTGCCCGGATGAGCGTATGAAATCGCTCGCGTTCAGGATCGGAACAGAGCACTTGCCCGTTCCAGGCGACAGGGTCGTGCACGTCTTCGGAGGCGGGCGCGATGTTGAAATCACCCAGGAGTGCGATCGGACAACCCGCTGTATCGGCCGCCGGCGCCTGGGCAGGCAGCTGGGGGGAGATCCATTCGATCAGGGCATCGATCCAGCGCAGCTTGTAGTCGTACTTGTCGCTGCCCACTGCCTGTCCGTTGGGGAAATAAGCGCACACCACGCGTAACCCTGCCACCGTCGCGCTGATCAGGCGCTTTTGCTCGTCTGGGAAAAGCGGGTTGCCGATCACCACGTCGGTGGGTGCGCCCACCGTTTCCCGGCGGCACAGGATGGCCACACCGTTGTAGGTGGGCTGGCCGCTGAACACCGATTCGTAGCCTGCGCTTGCGAGTTCATCGGCGGGGAAACGGTCGTCGATCAGTTTGGTTTCCTGAAGGCACAGCACGTCGATCGGGTGGGCGGCGAGCCAATCGAGCACCTGTGGCAGCCGAACCTTCAGCGAGTTGACGTTCCAGGTGGCGATTTGCATGGCGACCCTCCAGGCTTCAGACGGTTTCGACCATGCCGCTGTGACGCAGCAGCGCCTCAGGGCTGGGCTCGCGGCCACGAAACGCGCGAAACGAATCGATGGCAGGGCGACTGCCGCCAACCGCCAGGATTTCGCTTAAGAAACGCTGCCCGACGCTACCGATTTTTTCCGGTTCGCTGGCGACCTCTTCGAATGCGCCGTAGCAATCGGCCGAGAGCACCTCAGCCCATTTGTAACTGTAGTAGCCGGCCGCATAGCCGCCAGCGAAGATATGTCCGAAGCTGTTCTGGAACCGGTTCCAGGCGGGGGGGATGAGCACCGCGACCTCCTCGCGAACCTGATCAAGTAGCGCCTGCACCGACGCAGCGTCGGGCACAGCGCGCGACTGCGCATGAAGCTGCATGTCGAAGAGCGCGAACTCGACTTGCCGCAGCGTCTGCATGCCAGCTTGGAAGTTTCTCGCCGCCAGCATGCGATCGAACAGCTCGCGCGCCAGAGGTTCGCTGGTTTCGACATGGGCCGACATTTCGCGGACCACTTCCCATTCCCAGCAAAAGTTCTCCATGAACTGGCTGGGGAGCTCTACCGCATCCCATTCAACGCCGTTGATTCCCGAGACGCCTAGTTCGTCGACGCGGGTGAGCAGATGATGCAGCCCGTGGCCGAACTCGTGAAACAGCGTGATCACATCATCGTGCGCGAGCGTGGCAGGGCGATCACCCACCGGCGGCTGGAAGTTGCAGTTGAGGTAGGCAACGGGTGTCTGCAGCGTGTCGCCCACGCGCTTGCGGCCACGCGCGTCGTCCATCCAGGCGCCGCCTCGCTTGGTGGCCCGTGCGTAGAGGTCGATATAGAACTGGCCAATCAGCCGGCCGTTGTGTTCGACCCGATAAAAACGGACATCGGGATGCCAGGTCTGCGTGGCTTCTTCGGAGATGCGCAAGTCGAACAGACGCTCGACCAACGCGAACATCCCCGAGAGCACGCGAGGCGCCTGAAAATACTGTTTGACCTGCTGCTCAGAAAATGAATAGCGTGCCTCTTTCAGAAGCTCGCTTGCCCAGGCAATGTCCCAGGATTCGAGGGCGGGCAGGCCCAGCTTGTCGGCAGCGAAGCTGCGTAGTTCGGCGAGGTCGCGCTCGGCGAAGCGTCGCGCGCGCACCGCGAGATCACGCAAAAAGCCGATGACCTCCTCGGCGTTCCTGGCCATTTTGGGCTCGAGCGATACCTGAGCATAGTGCGCATATCCGAGGAGCTCGGCCTCTTCGTGCCGCAACGCGAGCGTTTCGGTGATGAGCGGGGCGTTGTCGAGTGAGCCCTCGCCCAGATCGGAGGCGCGTGTGACGTAGGCGCGGTACATCTGCTCGCGAAAGGCCCGGTCTTCTGCGTATTGCATGACCGGCAGATAAGAGGGCATGCGCAGCGTGAACTTCCAGCCACTGCGGTCGTCCGCTTCGGCCTCAGCGCGAGCTGCGTCACGCACATCCTGCGGCAGCCCGGAAAGCCGCGATTCATCGTCGATGAAGAGCGCGAATGCGTTGGTGGCATCGAGGAGATTTTCGGAAAACTTTTGCGATAGCGTGGCCTGTCGGTCCTGGATGTCCGCATAACGTTCCCGGGCAGGCGACACCAGCTCGGCCCCACCAAGGCGGAAGTCGCGCAGGGCGTTCTCGATGATGCGCTGCCGGGCCGGTGATAGCGCGGCGAAGTCAGGGCCAGCCCGCAATGCCTTGTAGCGGCCCTGGAGCCGGGTGTCCTGCCCGAGCTCGGTCCAGAACTGCGTCACCCGCGGCAGTTGCGCGTTATAGACCTCGCGCAAGTCGGCCGAATCGGCCACCGCGTTCAAATGGCCCACGATTCCCCACGCCCGCGACAGCCGCTCGGTGGCGGTTTCAAGCGGCACCACCACGGATGCCCAGCTGATGGGCGTGTCGTTGCTGCAGACCGACTCCAGTGCACTGCGCGCTTCGGCAAGCAGCGTGTCGAGCGCGGGTTCGACCCAGTTCGGGCTGAAGTCCGCGAATCGGGGCAGGCCAGAGAAATCAAGCAGAGGGTTGTTAGCTGGAGCGTCAGTCATTGTTGGCTACGGTTGCGGTGGGATGAAGACAGTACGGTACGCGAGGCGGACGTGTGGTTAGCGCTTGCGCTCGGCCGCTTCAAGGGTATTGACCAGCAGCATCGCCCGGGTCATGGGGCCCACGCCGCCAGGGACTGGGGTGATGGCACTCGCCACCTCCCGCGCGGAATCAAAATCGACATCGCCGCACAATTTGCCGGTTTCATCGCGATTCATGCCGACGTCGATCACGATTGCGCCGGGCTTGATCATGTCACCGGTGATCATGCGGGCGCGCCCGACGGCGGCGATCAGCACATCGGCGCGGCGCGTGTGAGCGGCCAGGTCGCGGCTGCGGCTGTGGCAGATCGTGACTGTCGCATCGGCCTGCAACAAAAGTAGCGCCTGAGGTTTGCCCACGATGTTGCTGCGACCGACCACCACTGCCTCGGCCCCCGCCAGCCGGGCACCTGCATGCTCGAGTAGCCGCATCACCCCGTAGGGCGTGCACGGCAGAAACCCCGGTTGTCCGGTCATCAGTGCGCCCGCGCTAGCCACATGAAAGCCGTCCACGTCCTTATCGGGGGAGATGGTTTCAATCACCCGGCGTGTGTCGATGTGAGCCGGTAGCGGCAGCTGCACCAGGATGCCGTGAATGGAGGGGTCAACGTTCAGGGCCTGGATGCGGGCCAGCAGATCGGCTTCAGGGGTCTGCGCGGGAAGGCGTTGCAGAACCGAGCGGATCCCGGATTCCTCGCAATCTTTCACCTTGTTTCGCACATAGACCGCGGACGCGGCGTCCTCACCCACCAGGATCACCGCGAGCCCTGGGGGTCGGCCCCTCGCGGTCAGTGCGGCGGCCCGCTCGGCAACCTGCGCGCGAAGGCTGCGGGCAAGGGCGGCACCATCGATCAGGCTGGCTGTCATGACTCGGATTCCCGGTGTTTGGACTGAATGCAATTTATCACGCAGCCGCGAGGAACTTGCATGGCCTCAAACCTCAAGATAGAATCGAGGGCTTCGTTGGGGGTATAGCTCAGCTGGGAGAGCGCTTGCATGGCATGCAAGAGGTCAGCGGTTCGATCCCGCTTACCTCCACCAACAGCAGTTGCAGGTCCCGTTCGTCTAGAGGCCTAGGACACGACCCTTTCACGGTTGTAACAGGGGTTCGAATCCCCTACGGGACGCCACATTTCGTGGCGTGGATTCAGTGGCGCTTATTGAGTGGTGCTTGTAAGGGTTGAGTGCCGGGTGAGTGGGCGCTCGGGCCCTTCGCCTCGTTTAGCGCCCCACCCGCCGCATTCTGGTGGCCACGTAAATACCAGAAGCCGCAACCACGCCAATTCCTGCCATCGACCAAGCGTCAGGAAAGTCTCCAAAGACCACATACGCCACCAGCGTTGCCCAGACGATCTGGGTGTAGCTGAAGGGGGCGAGCTTCGACGCCGGTGCGTATTCGAACGCGCGGATCAGGGTGAGATGACTGGCGGCGTTCACCATGCCGCCCACGATCATGAGCGCTACATGCCACCAGGCGATCGGGGTCGTCCAGGTGAATGGGAGCGCGAGGCTGAATAGCGAAAGCCCGACCAGGCCCGGATAGAAAATCGAGGTGTAGGCGCTCTCTAGCCCAGCAATCCGGCGTGTGAGCACCTGATAGATCGCCATTGAGAAGGCCGTGCCGAGCGGGAAGAGCGCAGCCCATCCGAACACGTCCGCACCGGGTCGAATGATGAGCAACACCCCGGCGAAGCTGAAGCCAATGGCCATCCACTGACCCAGATCCACTTTTTCCTTCAGCACGATCACCGCGAGCAGCGTGACCAGGAACGGCGAGACAAAGGTGATCGCGGCGGTTTCAGCGAGCGGCATCTGACTAAGGCCGGTGACAAACATGAGCGCCGCCAGTGGCAATAGCAGCCCGCGCGTGAGCTGGATACCGGGGCGCCGGGTGCGGATGAAACCCAGTCCCTGCCTGGAGCCCACGACTACGATCAGCACCATCGTGTGGAAGAAGAAACGGATCCAGAGGATGTAGCCGATCGGGTAGTACTGGGTCATGTACTTCGAGATCGCATCGGTGATTGCAAACAGAAATACCGCGATCGCGACCAATCCGATCCCCCGCAGGATCTGACGTGCCTCGGCGTTGTCACTCACGCTCATTGAACCGTGGTCTCTCAGGGTACGACCTGCTCATGCTCGGGTAAAGGCTCGCCGCGTTCGATCCGCTTGATGTTTGCCAGCATGCGCGAGATCGTGGGTTGGAAATTGTCGGCAGCGATACCGGCCAGGTGCGGTGAGACGACGAGATTGTCGAGCTCGAGGAGTGGCGACTCGGGTGGTAAAGGTTCGATGTCGTACACATCGGTGGCTGCGCCCAGGATGACGCGTGTCTTGAGCGCCCAGTGAAGATCCCTCTCGTTGACGACCCCGCCGCGCGCGACGTTGATCAGTACAGCATGGGGTTTCATTCGCTGCAGTGCGTTGCGGTCGATGAGGCCCGCCGTCTCGGCATTGAGTGGGCAGTGAAGCGAGACCACATCGGATTCCGAAAGCAGGCGATCAAGCGCGACGATTTCAACGTCGTTCTCCAACGCAGGTGCGCCCGAGCGGCGGGTGGCGAGCACGCGACATCCAAAGGCCTTGAGCAGTACGGCAACGCGTTGCCCGATTGCGCCAAACCCCACCAGACCCACCGTCCGCCCGTACAGCATCAGGCTGTCGTGGGGCAGGTTGCGCGATCCCCAGTGGCCCTGCTTGAGCTGGGCATGCCCCCAGGCGAGGTTGCGAAGCAGCGCAATCATGAGGCCGATCGTGAATTCCGCTACCGGGATAGCGTTGCTACCTGGCAGACGCGCGACGGTGATTCCCGCTGATCGGGCGGCCTCGAGGTCGATGTTGTCGACGCCCACGCCCCATTTGTGCAGCAGTCGCAGGCGGCGAGCGGCCTTCAGAAGCTGCGCGGGGACCGGGATCTGGCCGGTGATGGCGTAGTCGGCGCATTCGATCAGCCGGCGCTGATCATCCGGATCGTAAGACTCGGCCATCAACAACTCGAATGCTGGGTCTACCAGCGCCGCGAAGCGCTCTCGGCCCGAACCGGAAAGCGGATCGAGAAGGACGATTTTGGGGCGGATTGGGTGGGTCATGGGCTGATCGTGCTTAGGCGGCATGGCTCGATGCCGGGAAGTGGTGAACAAGTCTCGGGCGATGCAGACCCGAAATCAGGATGTGGAGAATCCGGTGCCCGCCTGCGCGAGTCCACCCGAGCGTGCAACCGGTGTGCCATCGGCGCGCCAGCAGGCGGCCCCGGTCGTCATGCCGTCGTCGTCAACGCTGATTGCATTCATGCCGCCCGCGATGCGGGGAACGCTCCGCACCGCATGGCCCCGCTCTGCCAGGGACGCACCAGTATGTAAAGCAAGCGGGGCTTCGATTTCCAGCTCACCGCCTTCCGTGAAGATTCGTGGCGCTTCGAGCGCCTCCTGAAGGCTCATGCCATGGTCCACCAGGTTCACGATCGCCTGCATGGCCGAAGGAAAAATTCGCAATCCCCCAGGTAGCCCCAGCGCCACCCGCAGCCGCCCCTGCTGCAACAGCATCATGGGCGCCATCGAGGTGAAGACGCGCTTACCTGGCGCCACCGATAAGGCGCCGCCGGGATGCGGATCGAAGTTGTACATGTAGTTGTTGGCGAGAAGCCCGGTGCCTTCGATCATCATGGCGGCACCAAACGCGCCGTTCAGTGTCTGGGTGCTGGCGATCACCATGCCCTCGGCGTCAGCAATCGTGAGGTGGGTGGTGTCGCACGATTCCGATGCGTGGGCGAGTCCGCTGGTCCACACTTGCCTGCGTAAGGGATCGATCTGGCGGGCGCGCGCGGCCGCATACGCCTTGGAGGTGAGCTGCGTCACCGGCACATCGACGAAATCGGGGTCGGCAGTCGCCACCGAGCGATCGGCAAAGGCGAGTGCCATGGCTTCTGCCAGCCAATGCGTGGCATCCGTTGATCCGAACCCCGCCCCGCGCAGATCAAAGGCTTCGAGCACGTTTAGCATCTGAACGATATGGACGCCCGAGGAGGCGGGCGGTGGCGGCCCGATGATTTCATGGCCCCGGTAGGTTCCTCGTACCGGTATTCGGTCACGAACTGCGTAGTGCGCGAGGTCGGCTTCCGTCACGATGCCCCCTGCACCAACGAGTGATCCGACCAGCGTGCGGCCTAGCGCCCCCTGATAAAGCGTTTTAGGCCCCTCGCGCGCGATCAAGGCAAGCGTTTCAGCGCACTCGGGTTGGCGCAGCACGCTACCCGCCTCGAGAGGGCGGCCTTTGGGCAAAAACAGCGCAGCAAGCGCCGGCTGGCGGGCGAGCGCGGCCGCCTGCTCGGTCACGTTGGTCGAGAGATAGGGCGTGACACGGAACCCGCGCTCGGCGAGGCGAATAGCGGGCTGCATGACATCGGCGAGCGACATGCGGCCAAAGCGCTCAAGACACGCACACCAGCCTGCCAGCGCGCCCGGTACTGCTACGGCGAGTGCGCCAAGCTGGTTGGCGCGGTCCACCGTGAGGCGTCGCTCTGCGATGTTGGATGAGTGAATCGGCTGATAGAGCGCAGGGTGTGCCGCCTGTGGGGCGCAGCCAAGGCCATCCAGGATGATGTGCTCACCGCTTGGAACTCGCACATGCGCAAGGCCACCGCCCAAAACACCCACCATCATGGGCTCGACCACGCCAAGCGCAAACAGCGCAGCGACCGCGGCATCGGCGGCATTGCCGCCCTCAAGGAGCATCTGCATCGCCACGCCCGAGGCGATCGGATGATTGGTGACCGCTACGCCGCGCGCGCCGCGCACCGGTTGCCGCTGGCAATCGAATCGAAACCGACCTGCGGAAAGCGTGGAGGCCGTCATTGCGCGGGCGCCTGCTCAGGCACCGGCCCTGAGTTGCTCGCGGAGCGCGGTTTTCAGCACCTTGCCGTAGTTGTTCTTAGGCAATGCGTCGGTGAAGAGATAGCGTTTGGGACGCTTGAAGCGTGCGATGTGCGACAGGCATAGTTCGTCTAGCGTTTCGCCCGACACCTTGGTGCCTGGTCGCGTCACCACGAATGCAACCACCTCTTCGCCCCACTCGGCATGCAGGGTGCCCACGACCGAGCATTCGAGCACTGCCGGATGACGCAGCAGCACCTCCTCGATTTCCCTTGGATAGATATTGCTGCCGCCGCTGATGATCAGATCCTTCGAACGATCACGCAGTGTCAGATAGCCCTGTTCGTCAAATGAGCCGACGTCGCCTGTCCAAAGCCAGCCGCTGCGCAGCGCGTTCCGCGTTGCGTCGGGATTGTTCCAGTAGCCCGCCATCACGCAATCGCTTCGCGTGACCACCTCACCGATTTCGCCCGTGGGCAGGTCGTGGCCATCATCGCCCACCACGCGGATTTCCACGCCGGTCCGCGCGACCCCCACGGAGCCCAGCCGCGCGAGGTGGTCTGCGCTGCCATCGCCCACATGATCGCGTTTGGCAAGTCCGGTGAGGGTCATGGGACTCTCGCCCTGTCCGTAGAGTTGCCACAACCGCGGTCCGAAGACCTCGAGCGCGCGCTGCAGGTCACTCACATACATGGGCGCGCCGCCGTAGTAGAGGGTGCGAAGCCCCCGGTGGGCTGCGCGTACCGACGGCGACTGCAACAGCCGGATGACCATGGTGGGTGCCGCGAACATGGTGACCCGAGGGTAGTGTTCGAAGGCTTCAAACACCAGATCGGGCTCGAACCCGGGAAGTACGACCTGATGCCCCCCCGCAAAGAGATGGGGCAGACCATAGAGCCCGGAGGCATGGGAGAGCGGCGCTGCGTGGAGTTTGGTGTCGCCCGGCTCCACATGCTCAATATCGGCGGAATAAATCCATGACATGGCGAGCAGGTTGCGATGCGAAAGCATGGCGCCCTTGGGGCGACCTGTGGTGCCACTGGTGTAGAACAACCACGCAATATCGGTTGGCGCGCGCTCAACACAGCGTGCTGGCGGTTCGTTGAGAAGGCTGAGGTAGGCGGCGCTACCGACCACGGTGATGCTCGGTGCAGGTGACTGCTGCGCAAGTTCGGGTGCCAGATCGGCCACCAGTCGATCAGTGGTAAAGACTGCGCGCACACCCGCGTCACCCACGATATGACTCACCTCGCGCGGGTGCAGCTTTGAGTTGACGGGTACGGTGCACAACCCAGCCGCCCAGCATGCAAAGAGCAGCTCGAAGAATTCAGGTTGATTCTCCATACAGATCAACACCCGGTCGCCGTCGGCAAGCCCTAACTTGCCGCGCAGCGCGCCGGCAAGCCTCAGCACGCGCTCGCCAAGCTCGGCGAAGCTGAGGGTGCGGCCGTTGCCGGTGACGGCGGGCGATACGGGGTGGCTGCGGGCGCGATTGAGAAGATAGTGAGCGAGATTTGACATGGTGGCGGCGAGAGTGGCGTAGAGGGAAGTTGGCCAGGTGGCAGGCTCGGGTTCAGGCGGTATCGCGCCGTAGTCCGGCCGCGATGGTGCGAGACTGTTCGTGCGCTGCGCGCCGCTGAGCGATGTCGCCTGCCGAGAGTTGATCCGGGTTCATGTAGCGCAGTCGCCAGTCGGGCGAACCGGACCAGCGCAGGGGATTCTGCACGGTGGTGCGCGCTGCGGGTGCCGACTCCAAAACGCGCAAAGCGAGTTCGAGTGTGGCTTCCTGCGACGGCAGGTCGAACGGCCGCCCGCAGGCAGCACCCAGTGGGAAATCGCTGAACAGAAATCTTGGTACGCCCACATGCTCGACGATATCTCGTGCGCAGCCCATCACGACAGTCGGAATGCCGTTTGCTTCCAGATGGCGGGCGGTAAGCGATTGCGTCTGATGACAGATGGGACAGTTGGCGACCAGCACGGCGGCTTGCGCGCCTTCAGCACGCAGACGCCTCAAGACCTCCGGCGCATCGGTTTCGATGGTGCGTCGCTGGCTGCGGTTGGTGGGCACGCCAATAAAGTTTGCGGTGAGGCTGCCGATGCGATGCTGATCGCGTGCCCGCCGCAGGGCAGGCAGCGGGAACCAGAGGTTCGGGTCATCGGCAAGATTGTCGCGATCAACTGCCACATGCGAGACACGCAGATCGTGATCGGCGTCGGTTGAGCCGGCGTAGACCTCAAAGAATTTGGCCGCCGCATTGTAGGGTGCCCGCACGCTCTGGTCGCCGCATTCGGCCCGGTAGGGCGCAGCAGTGGTGAGGAGCGCGAGCCTTAGCGTGGCGAGCGGCATAGTCAGGGGCGTGAACGGCACGTCGAGGTAGTGTGCGTACCGGTACGGGGCGCCGTAGCCCAGCGTCTGGTACCAGCGATGGGTTCGCTCGATATAACGGACCGGCTGATCCCAATCGGGTGAAAAGCCGGGCGCAAAGTCGGGATTTGCAGCGTCGGTCGTCATGGCGGCAATACGGAGCGTTGGTGGCCCATTCCGGCAGATCGGACTGGCGGGGGACGATAGTGTCGGAAACCGCGGTCTATCCGTCAGGTGGGCTAACCGCATATCCCATGATCTTCGCACGCCCCGCGCATCGGTGCAGCCCCGGTGTCGGATCGTGCAGAATCGCTCCGGCGTGTGATGAGACGTCGCCCACCAGGAGGTCCTGCCATGCATCCGCTGTTTGAGGTTCCTGCCGCGCACCGTGCAGCCTGGCCCGCGCGCGTGCCTTGGCAACTGCCGCGCTGCGAAACCACGCTCTGGGACAATCTTGACATCACCGCGCGTCGCTACCCCGAAAAAGCCGCGTTGATTTTTTTCGGGCGACCCTTCCCGTATGCAGAACTCCATCGTGAGGTGGAGAAGCTCGCCGGGTGGCTCATGCATGAGGCTGGGGTGCAGCACGGTGATCGGGTGCTGGTGGCGCTGCAGAATTCGCCGCAGCTGGTGATCGCCTACCTGGGCATTCTTCGGACGGGTGCCGTCATCGTTCCGTCGAATCCCATGTCCAAGGCGGCTGAGTTCGCGCACAGCATCGGCGATTCAGGCGCCCGGGTGGCGATCGTCGCAGCCGATCTGCTCGCCCACGTCGCGGCAAGCACAGATCACCTTCCGCCTGCTGCGCACCTGAGGCAGATTGTCGTGACCCGCTACCGCGACGCCATGCCCGCTGTGATCGACGAAGAGGAACAGCCGCCGGCCGCTTGGCAGCCGTGGCTTGACGCCGATCCGGCGCTGCCGGCGCACGCCGTGCGCTGGACCACCGTGATGGAGCGTGCCCTGACCCCGGCCGCTTATCGCGGCCATGCCGATGACCTGGCCGCCATCTGCTACACCTCGGGCACCACCGGTAAGCCCAAGGGCTGCATGCACACGCATCGAAGCCTGGGGCATAACGTGCGTGCCGGACCGCTCTGGAACGGCACCAGTGCAAGCGATGTGATGCTGGGCGTGGTGCCCGCCTTTCACATCACTGGCATGCAGTATTGTGTTCACCAGACGCTTTACCTCGGGTCCACTGTAGTGCTGATGCCGCGCTGGGACCGCGACCTTGCCGGGCGACTCATCGCCCGCCACCAGGTGACGGGTTGGACCAACATTCCCACGATGGTGATCGACCTGCTTGCCAGCCCCCGTCTGGATGCCCTGGATCTCTCCAGTCTGCGCTATATCGGCGGCGGTGGCGCCGCCATGCCCGAGGCGGTGGCGGCGCGGCTGCGGGAGCGCTACGCACTCGACTATGTAGAAGGGTACGGGCTGACCGAGACCGCCGCGCCTTCGCACAGCAACCCGCCGCAGGCCGCGCGTCGCCAGTGCCTGGGGATCCCGTATATCGGCGTTGATTCGCGTGTGGTCGACCCTGACAGCCGGCGCGTATTGCCACCGGGCGAGACGGGCGAAATCGTGATTCACGGGCCGCAGTTGTTTGTAGGTTACTGGCAGCGACCAGCGGAAACCGCGCAGGCGTTTATCGAGCTCGACGGCAAGCGATTTTTTCGAAGCGGTGACCTGGGCCGGATGGACACCGATGGCTACTTCTACATCGCCGACCGTCTGAAGCGCATGATCAACGCGAGCGGTTTCAAGGTGTGGCCTGCGGAGGTCGAAAATCAGCTCTTCGCCCATCCGGCGATCCAGGAAGCCTGCGTGATCGGCACTCACGATGCGTATCGCGGTGAGACGGTCAAGGCGGTCGTGGTGCTGCGGGCGGAATACCAGGGGCGGATCAGTGCGGAGGAGATCGAGCACTGGTCGCGCGAACGGATGGCCGCGTTCAAGGTACCGCGCGTGATCGAGTTCGCTGATGCACTCCCGAAATCGGGTTCGGGCAAAGTGATGTGGCGGCTATTGCAGGAGCAGGAAAACGCCCGCGCCGCCGGGGCTAGCTGACGAAGCGCGCGGCGATCCGGCCGATGGGACCGTAGTCGGCTTCGATCGTCACGCCAGCGGCAACGGACACCGGGATGGCGCAGGTGCCGGTGGTGATCACCTGGCCGGCTTCGAGCGCCATGCCATGTGCCCGGAGTTCGTTGGCGATCCAGGTGAGCGCGATGCGCGGATCACCCAGCACGTTGCGGCCGACGCCGGTGAGCGGCTCGCGATCGCTCACAGTGATCGCAACCTCGTGTGCGGCAAGATCGATCGAACGCCAATCCTCGGGGCTCGCTGCGCCGAGGATAAAGCGGTCGGCGCAGGCGTTCTCAGCGATAAGTTGTGCGGCGCCGGCCCGACTGAAATCGTTGTAGCGTGAGTCGGGTACCTCGATCGCCGGATGGAGCGATCCGACCGCCGCCATCACCTCCGAAACGGTATAGGGCTGATCTCGAGCCGGGAGCGGGTGGGCCATGCGAAACGCGAATTCAAGCTCGGCCACTTTCATCAGGCTGGCCGAGATCGGCACCGGTACGCCTTCGGGGATGACCTGTGTGTCGTGCAGCATGCCGGCGAGCGGACCGTCCACCCCGATATGCGCTTGCCCGGCGCTGCTGGTGGCGGCAATCTTCCAGCCGAACAGTCGGCGCCCGGACATCGAGAGCATGGCGCGTTGAATCGCATAGCCCTCGGTGCGCGAGCCAGGGCGACAGTGCTCGGGCAATTGCGGCAGCGTACTGCGGGATTGCCAGCATTTGAACAGCAGCGCTGCAGCGTCACGGGTTGCATGGTCATCGAGCATGGCGAACATCCTGTTGGGCATTGACATCGTGTTGGGTGAGGGCGAGTAGCGACCCGGCAAGGAGCGTCACCACTGAGAGCGCGAGTCCTGGCGTGAGTGATCCCCAGCGATCAGCCAGCCAACCCGTGAGGACCGGACCGGCCACCTGGCCTGCGGCGAACACAATCGTGAAGCCTGCCATGGCATGCCCCCAGTCGCACATGGGGATGCCCTTTTTGACCAGGCTCTGAATGGCCGAAGGAATGGAAAACATGGCCGCGCCAAACAATGCCGCCGACAGCATCATGACGGGTGCGGCTGCATGCAGAAGGGGCAGCACGGCGCCGCAGGCAAGCGTGGCCATGGCGGCCGCCAGCGGCCGTCCGCCCGCCCACCGCTCGACCGGGCCCCGCCAGATTGCCGGCGCGAGTAGCGTGGTGGCACCGAGCATCATCCAGGCGGTGATCACGGTGAAGGTCTGTGCGCCGTGCTCGCGCATCCAGGCAATCACGAAAGTCATGTAGCCGATGTAGCCCAGACCAAAGCAGAGATAGGTGATGAGTGCCCGGCGGAGCGGGGCGATTGACGAGTGAGGCGTGGACGCTGTGAGGGCCTCGCTGTTGGGTGCCGAGGCCTTCGATGTGCCGCCGCCCGCACGCGACCCTGGCTCAGTCATTTGAAGCGCTGCCCAAACCGAAGCCACGGTCATGGCGAGTGAGGTCACGCCCATCGCCTGCCAGGCGAGCGGCCAGGCGGTCGGACCGTAGACATCGAGAAGAAGCGGAATCGCCGCGCCACAGAGCATCAGCCCGATGCCGCCGCCTGCGAAGTAGATGGCGATGGTGGTGGTGGCGAGGCCGGGCCGCGATGGCATCACGTTACCCGATAGCGTTCCGCCGCAAATGAAAACGGCGGCTCCGCCCACGCCACCCAGGAGTCGCATCAGGCTCAGCATTGCCGGTTCGCGCGACAGGCCGGTGGCGAATACGGCAAGCGAAGTCAGCACCATTCCAGCGATGAAGAGCGTACGGTTGCCCGCACGCGCCACCCAGACGCGCGTCAGCAGCGCGCCAATCAGGTAGCCGGCCGCGTTGGCGGTATTGAGCCACCCCGCCTCGGCATAATTGAGGAGCAGATCATCGCGCATGGCCGGCAGCACCAGCGCGTAGGCGAAGCGCGCAAATGAATTCGAGACGGCCGGTCCGAATGACAGCAGGAACGCCAGCACCCAGCCCGCGATCAGAGACGGGTCGCGGGGCGGTGCGCTCATGCTGCCTTAGCGGGCCGCGACGACAGCCCGTGCGGCGAGTACCGGGATAAGGTGGGCGCGGTACTCGGCCGATGCATGAAGGTCGGCATTGAGATCGGACGCGTTCACCTTGACGCCGCGTGCGGCCGCTGCGGACCAACTGGCCGAGAGCGCCTGTTCGAGCGCTGGCACCCGAAAGGCACACGCTGCCGAACCGGTGACGGCCACGCGCACGCCATCGGCGAATCGCGCGACGAACACGCCGACCAGCGCATAGTGCGAGGCCGGTTGCCGGAACTTGATGTAGGCCGCTGCGAGCGGCTGCGCGAACCGAACCGACTCGATGATTTCTTCAGGCTCGAGTGCCGTCTGGTAGATGCCAGTGAAGAATTCATCGGCTTCGATGCTGCGGCGGTCGGTACGGACGGAGGCCTTCAGCGCGAGCACTGCCGCCGGGTAACAGGCAGCGGGATCGTTGTTGGCAAGGCTTCCGCCCAGGGTGCCGCGGGCGCGGACTTGCTGATCGCCGATGCCGTCCGCCAGATCAGCCAGCGAAGGAATGGCCGCGCGCACCAGTTCGGAGCGAGCAACCTCGGCGTGAGCGGTCATGGCACCGATGGTGATTGCATCGGGCTGCCGGGTGATGCCACGCAGCGCCGCGACGCCGGACAGATCGATGAGGTCGGAAGGCGCAGCCAAGCCAAGCTTGATGGCTGGAAGCAGGGATTGCCCGCCGGCGATCAGGCGTCCGTCGGCGGACCGGCCCAGGGTCGCGATGGCATCGGCGGTGGAAGCGGGGCGGTGGAAATCGAAAGCATTCATTTCGGTGTTCCGTCTGGAAGTCGCAGGCGAAGGTCGGACATGGCGTGATGGGGCGGTCAGGCCGATAGGCCCTGTAGCGCACGCCAGACGCGCTCGCTCGTGAGCGGCATCTGGATGGCGGTGGCGCGTTCGCCCAGGCCGTTGCGCGCAAGCGCGTCGACCACTGCATTGACGACCGCAGGCGTGGCGCCGATGGTGCCGAGTTCCCCCACGCCCTTCACGCCCAGCGGATTGGCCTTGCAGGGCACCGACTGGTCGAGTCGGGTTTCAAAGCGCTTGACGATGCCGGCACGGGGCATTGCATAGTCGAGGAAGCTGGCCGTGACGAGCTGAGCCTGGTCGTCATAGACCAGTTGCTCGCAGAGTGCCTGTCCGATGCCTTGGACGGCGCCGCCATCGACCTGGCCTAACACGATCATTGGGTTGACCACGCGCCCCACGTCGTTCACGGACGAATAGCGATCGATGACCACTTCACCGGTGTCTGGGTCGACTTCCACTTCGCAGACATGGCAGCCATTGGGCCAGCTCGGTCCGTCGACCTTGGTGACCGACTCAAGGAAAATGCTGCCCGAGGCTTCGCGCGCCGCGACATCAAACAGGCTGATCTGCAGATCGGTGCCCGCCACCTGGAAACGTCCGGCTTCGTATTCGAGATCCGCGGCGGGCGCCTCGAGGGCATCAGCGGCCTTTTGCCTCGCGATGTCCAGCACCTTGACGGCGGCCGCCTGTAGCGCCGACCCGGCGGTAAAGAGCGAACGCGACCCGGCGCTGCCAAATCCCTCGCCGCGATCGGTGTCGCCTTGAATGATCCGGATGCGCTCAAGCGGAACGCCGAATGAATCGACCGCAAGCTGCGCATAGGTGGTGGCGATTCCCTGACCCATGGCCTGCGTCGCGGTGAAAATCTCGATGAAGCCATCGGCGGTGACGTTGACCGTGACCCGGTCGTCGAGCACATTGCCCCCGGTCCATTCGAGGAAGGTGGCGATGCCGCGGCCGCGCAGGCGCCCCTGCTCGCGGCTTGCCTTGGCGCGCGCCTCGAACCCGTTCCAGTCGGCAAGCTCAACGCCCTGCGCCATGATGCTCGGGAAGTTGCCCGTGTCGTAGACCTGACCCATGGCGTTCTTGTAGGGCATTTGTTCGGGGCGGACCATGTTCCGGCGGCGTAGTTCGATCGGATCGATGCCGGTTTTAAGCGCAGCTGCGCTCATGAGGCGTTCAATGACATAGACCGCCTCAGGCCGGCCCGCGCCTCGGTATGCGCCCAGCGGCGTGGTGTTGGTGAGTACCGCCTGGATGTGCAGGTCGATGGTGCCGATGTCGTAGATGCTGGTGGTGATCCAGGGACCGATCAGGAGCGGGATGGCGCAACCTGTTGGGGCCGGATGCGCGCCGACGTTAGCCTGGGTACGCACACGGAGCGCGAGCACGCGGCCGTCGGCGTTCAGCGCCAGATCGGCCTGGCTGCGGAGCCCCCGACCGTGTACCGCGGTGAGGAACTCTTCGCTTCGCTCGGCGATCCATTTGACGCTGGCCCGCATCTGGCGCGCGACGAAGGCAACGGCGACGTCTTCGGGATAGGCGCCGGTCTTCATGCCGAAGCCACCCCCCACGTCGCCCACCAGCACGCGCACCTGATCTTTGGTGAGCCCCAACTGATCGGCGACCGTGTTGCGTGCGCCCGAGGGCATCTGCGAGCTCATCCGCAGCGTGGTACGGCCGTCGGCCGGGTCAAAGCTCGCAAGCACCGAGCGCGGCTCGATCGAGGCTGGCGCCAGCCGCTGGTTATCGAGATCGAGCGAGACCACATGGGCGGCAGCGGCGAAGGCCTGGTCGGCCGCCTCGCGGTTACCGTAACGCGTTTCAGCCACTACATTGCCCGGGGCACCGGACCAGACCTGCGGCGCATCTTGCGCGAGCGCGGCGATGACGTTGCCGACTGCTGGCAGCTCACGGTAATCGACCATGACTGCGTCACGGCCAGCAAGCGCGGCATCGGGCGAGGTGGCAATCACGACCGCAACAGCTTCGCCTACGAAGCGCACGATCTCGGGCGCGATGGCGTGCCGGTCGGGTGGGGGCGGCGGCGTACCGTCGGGTCGCTTGAAAATAGGGGGAGGGCCTGCAAAGGGCTTGACCCCGGCAGCGACCAGGTCCTTACCGGTGAATGCGGCGACCACTCCCGGCGTGGCCAGTGCCGCCGACAGGTCGATCGATTCGATCTGGGCGTGGGCCATGGGAGAGCGGACAAACACCAGGTGGAGCAGGCCCGCTGGTGCGAAATCATCAACATACCGGCCGCGGCCGGTAATCAGGGCGGGATCTTCGATCCGGCGCACGGAATGTCCGCTGCCGAAGCGGCCAAAGTCGTTGTCGGCGGTCACGTGAGTGTCCTTGTGACAGGTGGATGCGGGAGGCGAAGCGGTTGTGCGCCCGGCGAAACCGGGTTAGCGCCCGGTGCCGGAGGTGGCGGCCTGTCGGACCGCCTGGACGATGTTGGCGTAGCCCGTGCAGCGGCACAGGTTACCCTCAAGCGCTTTCTCAATCGCTGCCTCGTCCGGCTGCGGATTGGAGGCGAGCAGGCTTGCGCTTGCCATGATCATGCCGGGCGTACAGAAACCGCACTGCAGGCCGTGGCAATCCATGAAGGCCTGCTGCAGCGGATGCAGCGTGCCATCGGTGGCGGCCATGCCCTCGATGGTCTTGACCGTGGCGCCTTGCGCCTGCACGGCGAGCATGGTGCAGCTCTTGATCGCCTGGCCGTCAAGCAGTACGGTGCAGGCGCCACATTGGCTGGTATCGCAGCCAACATGCGTGCCGGTGAGTCCGAGGTCAACCCGGAGAAAATCGACCAGCAGTCGGCGCGGCTCAACTTCGCGCTCGACCTGCTGACCGTTGACAGTCAGGCGAACAGTGGGCATGGGGGTACGCTCCAAAGAAACAGCCGCGATGTTAGCGCGGAACCCTGTTGCTGGCATGCTGGCATCATAGGCGTCCAGCCGGCCGTCTCGGCGTCAACGCAATAAACCCCTCGATGCTCGAGCATTTTCGACTCTCTCATGTGGTGGCGGGATTCGTGTCGGTCCTGGTGGGCTATGCCAGTTCCGCGGTCATCGTTTTGCAGGCAGCTGCCGCGGCCGGTGCGACTGAGGCGCAGCAGGTCTCCTTCCTTTGGGTGCTGGGGGTGGGAATGGGTGTGGCCACCATCGCGCTGTCCCTTCGATACCGGGCGCCGGTGCTTGCCGCCTGGTCAACGTCCGGCGCCGCGCTCCTTGTGACCGGGCTTGCCGGGGCCACGCTGGGTGAAGCGGTGGGCGCCTTTCTGTTTTCGTCGGCGCTGCTTGTCCTGGTCGGGTTGCTCGGCTGGACTGATGTCATCTTGCGCTATGTGCCGCGGTCGGTGGCGGCCGCGATGCTGGCCGGGGTGCTGCTCCGTTTCTGCACCGGGATGTTTGCGCTCCCTGGCGCAGGCCTGTTGCTCGCGCTCGCCATGGTGGCGGTGTATTTGCTCGCCAAGCACCGAATGCCGAACTATGCGGTACTGGCAAGTGTCGGCGTGGGGGTGGTCGGCACCATGGCGACCACGGGGCTCGACCTATCCGGTGTTGGATTGGGTCTTGCGGGCCCGGTGTTTACGGCGCCCGAGTTTTCGCCTGCGGTGCTGGTTGGCGCAGGCCTGCCGCTCTTTCTGGTGACAATGAGTTCACAGAACCTTACGGGTATGGCGACCTTGCGTGCGCATGGGTACAACACGCCGGCTTCCCCACTCATCGCGACCCTGGGTGCCACCGGTCTTGTACTGGGTGCCGCGGGTGGCTTTGCGTACAGCGTGGCGGCGATTTCTGCTGCGGTCTGCATGACCGACGATGCCGAGCCCCGCGCAGAGCGGCGCTATCTGGTCACGCTCTGGGCGGGCGGGTTTTATCTGCTTGCCGGTTTGTTCGCGGCGACGGTCGTGGCGCTTCTGGCGGCGTTACCGCAGTCGCTCGTCATGGCGATCACGGGAGTGGCTCTGCTCGCAACGCTCAGTAACAGCCTGACTGTCGCGGTCAGCCAGGATGCGGAGCGCGACGCCGCAATCGTGACCTTCCTGTGCACCGCCTCAGGCATGTCGCTGTTTGGCGTGGGGAGCGCGTTCTGGGGCCTGGTCCTGGGCGTTGCGGTGCTGCAATGGCGGCGGCGTGACGGGCTGCGCGCGGGCTAAGCGGGAACATGACCCGCCGCGCGGTCGCTGAGCCCAACCGTGGTCAGCGGCTGTGCTGAGCCCAGGTCGCTTCAGCGCGCGATGTCGAGCGTGGTGGTTCGACGCAATTCACGCCGATAACGGGTGTCGTCAAAGGGGCGCCCCCGATGCATGGTGGCGCGGTTGTCCCAGATCACCAGATCGCGCGGCTGCCAGATGTGCTGATAAACGAAACTCGGCTGCGTGGCGTGTTCAGTCAGGTCGAGGAGGAGGATGCGCCCCTCGGGAACCGGCCAATCGACGATGTGCGACGCATGGGACGCCAGATAGAGTGCGCGTCGCCCAGAGCCTGGCAGCGTGCGGACCAGGGGATGGACGGCACCCGGAAGCCGGGCTGCTTCTTCAGGAGAAAAATCAAACCCAATGGTGTGTCGGGAATGCACGATCGAGTGGAACACGCGCAGGCCTGCGAGCCGGTTTTGTTCGTCGGGATCGAGCGCGTCCCAGGCGCTTCGCATGTCAGCGAACTCGGTGTCGGCCCGCACCTCGGGTACGACCTTGGCTGAGAGCATCGAATAGCGTCCGGCGGGATCGACGAATGAGGCGTCGGTGTGCCACAGGCGATTGCTGAGAATACTGAGGCGGCGGCGATCGGCCAGGTCAGCCAGTTCGCCATTTGCTTTCACACTGGAAATATCGGTGAGCGCTTCATTGCCAAAGCGGTTTGCACCCAGGGCAGACAGGGAGGTCTGGGTGTGCAGTTTTCCGTCGAAGCGGGTGGCGAAATCGACCTGTTCGTCATCGGTAAACGGTTGGTCGCGAAAGACCAGAACTGCGTACTGATCCATGGCGGCGCGGATCGCAGCGAGCATTGCCGGGTCGCGCGCCTGGCGGAGGTCGACCCCCACCACTTCGGCAGCGAACAGGGAGTGAAGCGGCTTGCAATTGAGCATGGGAGCTCCGATGAACGATCAGACAACGGCCATTTTATTGCGCCCGGCCGGGCATCGCCAGGCCTTGGGTCTGGTTTCGGATCGGTCATGATGGACGGCCAGGGCGGTGCGCTCAAGGTATTCTTCGGCCTCTCTCCGGGAGTCGCGCTTTGAAGCATGTTCTGAAAATCACGGTCGAGTTCGGCGACTGCGATCCGAGCGGAATCGTTTTTCACCCGAATTTTTTCAGCTGGTTCGATGCGGCCTCGCTGCATTTCTTCCGCGATAGCGGCATCCCGCCTTGGCGCGAGACTCTGCTCACCCACGGCATCTTGGGCACGCCCATTGTTTCCACCCGGTGCGATTTTCGGGCGCCGGCTCGGTATGGCGACCAGATCGAAGTGCATACCTGCATATCCGAGTGGCGCGAGCGACGTTTTACTCAGCACCATCAAATCGTGAAGGGCGACATCCTGATTGCCGAGGCCTTTCATGTGAGGGTATTCGCAGGGCCGCATCCCGACGATCCGGAGCGGATTCGTGCCGTTCCGGTCCCGCCTGCTTTCCGCGAAATGTGCGATCGGAAGTATCCGCCGCAGCTACAGGCGTCAGGCTGAACGGTCGCGGCTGGCTCGGGGCGGTCGCGTCCCGACCGATCGTCTTGAGGCGCTTTTCCAGGCGACCCGCCGCGGTGGTCAGCCGTTATGGCAGACGTTGCCGTGTCGGGTCAGATCGTAGCCGCCCAGCCGGCTGGCATGCGCGGCGAATCGACGACCACGCCCAAGCTCGAGCAGCCGATTGAGTGGCGGGTCGAATACGCTCCGTCGCCAGGCCACCAACTCCACATCTTCGGTGGCGAGCGGTATGAAAGGTAAGCGGTGCCTGTCGGCGACCGCTCGGATGGCAAACCCCGCGTCGGCGTAGCCATCCGCGATGGCTTCAGCCACTTCGGTTTCACTGAAAGCGGGGGTGTCCAGGGCACGAAGCTTGTCCAGGCTCGCTCCCGAGGCGCGCAATAGCCTTGCGAACAGGAGATTACTGCCTGCCCCCGGCTGGCGACGGATGACCCGGGCTCGCCGGGAAATCAGGTCTTTCAGCGAACGGATACGAAGCGGATTGCCCTCTGCGACGATGAGCCCCTGCTCTCGGCGGGCCCAGTGCAGCGAGACCACGGGAAGACCTGCCAGCGAACTTTGTATGGCCTCGGTGTTGTAACCGTTGCCGCTGGCGTTCGGGATGTGAATCAGCGCCGCACAGGCTCGGCGGCTCGCAAGCCGCGCCAGACCGTCGCTGCTGCCTTGACACTCTAACGCGAGCACAGAGCCCGCCTCGCGCACCGCCCAATCGAGCAGTGGATCATGAGATCCGGCAATGACGGGGGGTAGGTTGACCGACTCATTGAGAACCGGACCGCGTGTCGAGGCGGCAATCCAGGCATCGATCTGGTGGCGTTCGAACAGCAGCTTGCCGCGCGCGCGGCCGAACGGGATCTCGCCCCGGGACACGAGGTGGTAAATCGTTCTAGGGCTCATGCGGAGGAGTTCTGCCACTTCGGCTGTGTTCAGCAGCGCGCGTTCGACCGACTGCGCGGGTGCAGTGGCTGACGGCGAAACGGTTTTTCCGGGCCGCTTGGGCATGTGGGTTTCCTCGGGCGCAGCCCCAACAGAATAGGGGCTAATCTTATGCAAATTTTACGCGAGCTCCTCATTTAATTCGGTCGCTGCTAAATTTCTCCAAGCTAATACCCGCCGTCCACCGGCATGCCTACCCGGGTTCAATGAACGACCTCGCCGCCACCCTCCCGATGATTACCGACCTGCTTGCCGGCAGGCAGCCGGGGCTTTGGGCGATCGTCGGTCTTAGTCTGCAGGTGAGTGCGCTGGCGACGCTTGTCGCCTCGGTGCTCGCTTTACCCCTCGCGGCGGCCATCGCACTGTTTGATTTCCACGGTCGCAATTTCCTCATCGCCTTACTAAACGCCCTGATGGGCTTGCCTGCAGTCGTGGTCGGGTTAGTGGTCTACCTGCTCCTCTCGCGGGCGGGCCCGCTTGGCCCGCTGGGTATCTTGTTCACGCCATCTGCCATGGTGATTGCACAAGCCATTCTGGTGCTGCCATTGGTGACAGCACTCGCGAGGCAGATGCTGGAAGATTCGCTGCGTGAGCTTGGCCCTTATCTGCGCTCGCTCAAGGCAAGCCGGACAAACCTCGTTCTCACCGTGCTCACCGAAACGCGCTTGTCGCTTCTCACAGCGCTCCTTGCTGGCTTTGGCCGGGCGGCAGCCGAGGTGGGCGCGGTCATGATTGTGGGAGGCAACATTGAGGGCGTCACCCGCACCATGACGACCGCGATTGCGCTGGAGACCAGCAAAGGCGACCTCGCTTTGGCGCTGTCACTGGGTTTCATTCTGATTGCGATCGTGCTGGCGGTGAACGCCTGTGCGCAGTGGCTACGGGTTCGCACCCATGCAGCGCTTGGCTGAGTTGCCGCATTCGCTTGCCTTGAATGCGCTTGGCTTCTCGGCAAGCGGCCGGGCCATCGTCAAGCCCGCCACACTGGTGCTGCCCCTGGCGGGACGAACGATGGTGCTTGGACCGAACGGCGCAGGGAAGAGCACGCTTCTGCAACTCATCCACGGCATGCTGGTTTCCGACCAGGGGTCGGTCGGTATCCGTCAAGCGGGGTCGGTTGAGCGCCCGGTCGGCGCCCATGAGTTGGGTTTTGTTCTTCAGCGGCCCGTGATGTTGGCCCGGTCGGTACTTGATAACGTGACGCACGCGCTGGCGGTGCGGGGCGTTGCCCGTGCCGAGCGCGAACCGCGTGCCCGGCGTGTGTTGGCGCGGGTGGGGTTGACTGCGCTTGAGTCTCGGCCGGCGCGGCGCCTGTCTGGTGGTGAACAACAACGCCTTGCCATCGCACGGGTCATGGCGGCAGAGCCCGCGTGCCTGCTGCTAGACGAACCCACCGCGCACCTGGATCCGGGCGCCACCGCAGCCATTGAGCGGCTGCTCTGCGATTGGTCCGCTGCGGGCACCGGGTTTGTCATGAGTACGCACGATCTGGCGCAAGCGCGTCGGTTGGCTGATCAGATCGTCTTCATGCATCGCGGTGAGGTGATCGAGTTCAGCCCCGCGCATCGCTTTTTTACCTCGCCCGACACGGAAATCGGTGCGCGCTTTATGGCGGGTGAATTACTTGACTGACTCAAGGGAAAACCGATGACGAATCTACTCAATCCGGTTTGCGCGGTGCGCCGTGTGATCACGGTCGCGCTGGTTCTTGCCACGCTGGGCGGCTCGATGCTGGCGTCTGCTCAGCAGCCGCCAAGGGCGGCCGAGTCGGCGGATGCAACCCACATCGTGATGGCTTCAACCACCTCCACCGAGCAGTCCGGGCTCTTTACGCATTTGTTGCCACGATTTTCCGCGAAGACCGGCATTCAGGTGCGGGTCGTGGCCCTGGGAACCGGGCAGGCGATTGCGGTGGCCACCCGCGGTGACGCCGATCTGCTGTTCGTCCATGACAAGGTGGCCGAGGAAAAATTTGTTGCCGACGGATTGGGGCTCGCCCGACACGATGTGATGTACAACGACTTCATCATGATCGGCCCCGCATCGGATCCCGCCCGCTTAGCAGGGGGTCGTGATGTAGTTCGGGCGTTGGGCCAGATCGCGCAGGGGCGGCACCCGTTTCTATCCCGCGGCGACCGTAGTGGTACCCATGCCGCTGAACTTCGGTTCTGGAAAGACGCGAGCATCGACCCCAAAGCCTCAACCGGCGGCTGGTATCGCGAGACCGGCTCTGGCATGGGACCCACGCTTAACATTGCGTCGTCGATGAACGCCTACGCGCTCACCGACCGGGGGACCTGGCTTAATTTTCGGAACCGCGGCGAGTTACGGGTGCTGGTGGAGGGAGACGAGCGCCTGTTTAACCAATACGGCGTGGTCGTCGTGAATCCTGCCCGTCACCCGCATGTGAAGCTCAAGCAGGCGCAGGCCTTCGCAGACTGGATCCTATCGGCGGAAGGCCAGCAGGCGATCGCTGACTACCGGATCGGCGGCGAAGCGCTGTTCTTCCCCAACGCGAAGCGCTGACCGGGCGCGAGCTGCGTCTCGCAGAGGCATCGTCCTCTTTCCTAAGCCAAAGCGCTAACCCAAAAAAAGGGTCCCGGTAGCTGGTTCGACAGCCGACCGGGACCCCGTGAAGAGCGCGGGGGCGAGGGGCCGAATCAGACAGGTTCGGTTGCGAGCTTCAGCCCAAGCTGATTGGCTGCGATGACCGCCTGGGTTCGGTTGCGTGCGCCCAGCGCGCGCAGTACCGCGCTGACATGAATCTTGACGGTGCCTTCGGCAAGGTCGAGCTCACGGCAGATGAGCTTATTGGGTAGACCCCTGAGAATCAGGCGCAACACGTCACACTGGCGGCCGGTGAGGCC
>CAIPNM010000324.1 GCA_903866395.1 uncultured bacterium | reverse complement strand
GGTGCACAGGTACGTGTGAGCTACACCGACCCGGTCGGCAATCAGGTCTCGAATGTGGTGCAGACCTGGCAAGGAAATGATGCGGTGAGCAGTGGTGGCTTCATCAAGGCATCTGTCACGAACGGTGGCTTACTCACGGCGCTATCTGGTGCGCAGCTGGGGATCTCGTCCGAGGATGGTTTCCCCTATGGACTGTATGTGGCCGAGTCGGATGGCGCGGGGGTGCAACGCGACTCTGTGATGAAAGTTACTTCAGTGAATGGGGCCGCGGGAACCTACACGGTAGAGATTCGGCCGTCGATTCTCTTTCCGAACCCCTCGTATGATCCTGGCGCGGTGACAGGGAGTTTTCAGAGCTATCGCTACAGTAACGAGATGGTGACCGCGGAACTGAAGCCGAAGGTCGGCGCTCCTTTGCCCTCGGTCGGCAGCACAAGCCGCTTTTTCGACGCTCTGCTGGTTTCGAGCGAGCCATCGCTGCGGAGCGCCAAACTGTCGATCCTCGCAGGGCAAACCGAGAACGTCGCTTCGGATAATGTGTTCGATATCTACTTAATGACGCCTGCGCCTGGTACAGAGGTGCCGATCTCTTTGAGTATCACGGGTCTTGCTGGCGTTATTGCTGACAACACCCTCACCGGTAGCGCCAACAACGACACGCTGGATGGTTGGTGGGGTAACGACACCCTTCTCGGGGGCGCTGGTGACGATCGCTATCGGTTGCGTATGGGCGCTGGGTCGGACCGAATTGAAGATGCGGGGGGTAACGCCGACATCCTTGAGTTCATCTATTCGTATAGCAAGGAGCTCCCGTTTCGCTTGTACCGCGACGGGACCGATCTTCGGATCCGTGGGAGTGGCGACGAGATCACGACGGTGGCCAACATCTGGTCGGCGATGACCGGGACGAGCGCAGGTTCTGGGCGGATCGAGACCCTTGTCCTGACAAACGCCGACTTGGCGCCTGGCGTCAGCAGCCCCGGTTTGCAAAGGACCCTCTCGCTCTCCGCCCAAGGGGCCGGCGCGGATGATTGGATCGTTGGAACCATGCTTTCTGACATTTTGGGAGGCGGAGATGGTCATGACATCCTTCACGGCGATTTAGGAAACGATCGCCTTTCCGGTGGAAGCGGCAACGACAATCTGCGTGCTGGCGCCGGCGATGACACGCTCGATGGCGGCGCCGGCACCGATGTGTTGCGCGGGGGAGATGGCCTCGATATTGCCGTGTTCCCTGGCCAAAGTTGGCACTACAGCATCCAGAAGCTCAGCGCGGCTGAACTTGCCAGCCAGCTGGGAGAGAGCTTCGGCTACCGATTACAGCGCACGTCCGACGGGTCGCAGGCAATCACCACCGGCGAGGTTGACTTTGTTTACGGCGTGGAAGGCCTGCAGTTCGTTGATCAAACCAATTACAGCGGTGGACCGCTTCCGATCTACTACGCGGGCGGAACGTTGACCGAGTTCAACCAATCCTCGGGCGTTGTCATCAGGATTGATCCTGCATCGACATTGACAAATCCGCGGTTCTTTTATGGTGCGGCATCAGGGTGGGCGGATCCGGAAAATTTCATCCCCACCGAACTGGGAGATAACCCCAGCTTTGTTGCAATTAGCGAAGACCAGCTGGAATTGCGAGGCCCTTGGCGCGATTATCTTTCAAGCAATTTGGTGAGGCCCGAAAACTTCGGGGTTTTCCCGCAAGGCGATGGACCACCTCCCCAGGTTCGCGCGGTGTTTATCGTTAATGGCCCAGGCGTTGGCAGCGCAACCCAGGTCGGCGACTTTGATCCGCAAAACGCAACAACTTCGAGGGCCATTCAAAAGCTCGAGCAGATTGTCGAATGGAAGGCCTCGGCGAGCAGCATCGCCTCCAGCCGATATACGTTGAACGTCTTTGAATCAAAGGCCGGGTCGCTCTTTCAGTATTCGCTCGATCAGCCGCAAATGCTGACAGCGCGCGGCGATGACGAACTTTCCGGATCACTTCAGGGCGATGAAATATTTGGTTTTGGTGGCGCCGATACGCTTGTTGGCCGGTCAGGCAATGACACCCTCTATGGCGATGGAAGCCAGGTCTACCGAGACAGGGGCTACATCGGTGATGACTTGGGTCGCTCAGGCCTGATGGACAGTTTTTCGTTCCCAGACGGCAATGACCTGATTGATGGCGGCGAGGGTAATGATGTTCTTGAAGGGGGGGCTGGCCGTGATGTCCTGGTTGGAGGTTCCGGGAACGACACGCTCAGGGGCGGCGACAACGCCGATGGGCTGATTGGCGGAAGTGGCAACGACCTGCTCGATGGTGGCAGCGGAGACGACTTGGTTCTCTACGATTTCTCCGATAGCAAGCAGGGAGTGAGCTTTTCTCTGACGGCGACGTTTGACCCCACTACCGCTGCATGGTCGGGGTCTCAGAGCGACGGACAGAGTGGTGTTGATCAGCTCTCCAGTGTTGAAGTGATCATGGTGTCAGGGGGGGCAGGTAACGACACCTTGCTTGGGGGGGCTGGCCTCGAGCTGCTGAGCGGCGGGGCAGGCAATGATGTTCTCGACGGCGGCGGTGGCGGAGGTGGTGCAGTGAACTACTCTGGCGCTTCAGGAGCTGTCATCGTTGACTTCGCCCGAGGAACTGCAAGTGGTGCAGACGGTAACGATACCCTTCGAAACATGCACTCGGTTTTGGGGAGCCCCTATTCAGACCTGCTGGCGGGCGACTCGAAGGGGAATTATTTCCGAGGTCAGCAGGGCAATGACACCCTGACTGGCGGTGGCGGAAATGATGACTTCAAGTGGGATTCACGTCCGCTCACCGCGGGGGCGATGCAGGCGCTGATTCCCTTTGCACTGCCTGATGAATTTCGGGCAAGACTCGACGCGCTGGCCTATGTTGCGGAATTCGATACGGTTACCGACTTCGGTATGGGAGATCGAATCGAATTTGAAGATCCGGTGAGCCTTGTTTCGGTTCAAAGTGGTTCGCTCGTCGCGGGACAGATGCGTATCGATCCGCTCGCAGCTTCCGGATCGACGGTGGCCGGTGCGGTGATCCGAGTCGGTCGGGATCAGAGTCCAGGCGCTGACCTGACCATCAACCTTCCCGGGGTCGACCCCGGCAAACTTGCGTTGAGCGCAGATGGCTTGGAGCTAGCGATCGTGACTGGCGGTGCTCCCCTGACTGCCCAGTTCGCGACTGCTACCGGCGCAACTCAAGAGGGTAATCGTGGCGCTGTGACGATCACGGTTCAAGCGACCCTCAACAGCGTCGCCACGGAAAATGTAATCGTTCCAGTCCACTATTCCGGCACCGCTACGCAGGGCACCGATTACGGCAACGCGGCGTCCAGCATAACGATCGCCGCTGGACAGGCGACAGGCAGCGTTACGTTTTCTGTTGCCGGGGATGGTAGGGTTGAACCCAACGAGACGGTCGTGCTCATGCTCGGAGCGCCGACCAACGCAATGCTGGGTGCAAACACCTCTTACACCCACACGATCATCAATGACGACGTCGTAGGGCCGAATGCAGCCTCCGGGCTTGTTTATCACTGGAAGAGCCACCAACCGATCGACAAGGTTGCGATGACGCTCACCGGGGGGGACTCTGTCGCGCCGTCATCCACCAGCCTCTTTAGTCTGCGTAATGTTCGCACCGCAGCCGATGGCGATCTGCAGATTGAGCTCTGGGCCGACGCGCCTGCGCCGGTATCGCGCTTCGATCTCGGGATTGAGTTTGACGTTGGTCGTACGGTGGGGTTCGAATGGGCGCCCAGCCTTGGGTCATGGGGGTCCAAGCTCTATTCGATCGACAACCCGGGGACCTTGAATCTGTCTGCGGCCAGTCTTGGCCCAATGCTGGCGGGGCCCGCGCTGCTCGGAACCATTACCGTTGACGCTGCAATTGGCGGCTCTGCGTTTGAATTTGCCGCGGTGGCCGGTCGGCTCGGCGCGCAACTGATCACGCCATTTCAGTCTCGATTGGCTTGGGCGCAGTCGGATGGAGAGGGGCAGTGGACAATTTCAACGTTGGAGTCAGCCGAGTACAGGTTGAGTGCGTCGCGCACGGCCGAACCTGGGTTGGTTGATTCGGGCGATGCGTTGTCGGCGCTGATGCTTTCGGTGGGCCGCAATCCTAACGCGGACCCCGACGGCTCGGCGGGACCCAAGCAGCGGGCACTGGTTTCACCTTATCAATTGATCTCTGCCGACGTCGATCGTTCCGGACAGGTCGATAGCAATGACGTATACGAAATTCTAAAAATGGCCGTGGGGCGAGCGGATGCTCGAAGCGCGGATTGGGTCTTTGTCCGGGAGGACTACTCTCACTGGGATCCGAACGCCCGGGGTGGTGTGGGTGCGTTTACGTCTCAGTTTCGTTCAGTGGACTGGCAGGGCACTAACGTTGCTGTGCAGCCTGGAGCGACGACGCCAGTCAATTTGGTGGGACTGGTCATGGGGGATGTCGATGGCAGTTGGCGAGGAGCGGATTCAGTTGCAACGATTCCGGATAGCTATTTCCAGGAGCTCAGCCAGTTGCTAGGTTCGCCAATCGATCAGTGGGGAATGAGCATTTAGATATCGAGCAATGGGATGGTGCTCGAGTCGTCTGACTCGCCCTTTAGTCCAAGCTTCATCATCCCTGGGCTACTCAGTACCACCCAGCGGTCGACAGGGGCGCGCTCCAATTGCCATCAACGTCGCCCACCAGAACAGCGACCCAGTTGCTATGTGTATCAACCTGGATAGCCCGTTCGACTATGGCTGGAACAACAATGCGGTCTTGGCTCTGTTCCAGGGGAGCGCCTTCTTCAAGGAAGGTCCAGCGCGCTGAGTGCCGATCACCTACTCCGAGCGCAATGCGAAGCAGGGCCTGAACATCATCCACTGCAACGATCTGGTCGCCCGTCAGATCTGCTGCGATGAACTGGTAGCGGGAGGTTTCTTCCCCCGCTGCGTATCGGCCGGTGGCAAGCTTGAGCGCTGAGAGCACGTCGGCTGCTGTGATGGACTGCTGGTCGTGCTTGGATAGGGGTTTGGCCGCGGTGATTGTGAATCGCTCGAATTCGAGTCCCTGGACCTTCCAGGCGCCAGTGCCATCGGTGAATCCCTGTTCGTCAACTCCGTCTTGCAATCCTTCATTCGTTCGTTGCAGGGTTACCCGCGCATCCGATACCGAAGACCCTGAACGCCAATGCAGGATATTTCCGCTGACCTGGGCGGAGACACGAAAAGCATTGTCGGCATCGTCGCCGTCCGCATTCGCATTGCCTTGGGGATCAGCGAAGCTGCCACTGGGAACCGAAAGCAGCACCGGGTCTGAAACATTCGATTCGAGCTTAAAGGTGGCGGCGTATTGCGTGGCGGCCCCAGTGAAGGCGATCAGCGAACCGCCGCGTACCACCACATCCGAGGCGGTGAAATCAGTAGCTGGCTCGCTGAGTGTAAACGTCAGATTTGCGGTGTCTCCCAGCTTCAAAGCGGTCTTGTCGCTGCCCACGATAATGCTGGGTGGTGTGCGGTCTGCGGGCTTGACCACTTCCCCCGATTGGGTCGTGAATTCGGCTCGCGCCCCAAAATGATCAAACGCTGCGACTCTGAGTGAGATGGTCTTTCCGACCTCGTTGGGGCCGAGCGTCAACTGCGGTGACTCCACTCCGCTACCGATTGGTGTTGGAACGATTTGATCGTTGGCATACCAGAAGTAGTAACGGAAGCTGAGTGGCCCGTCCGGGTCTGTCAGGTCCGACTTAAACGTTAAGGTCTGACCTTCAACGAAGGACCCAGTGATCAGGATGCTGCCGACTGCGGGGTCGTTTGCCATGGCAACACGAATCGTCTGTAAATGTGTTGTGGCCGAACCGATTGAGTTGGTGTAGCGCCAGGCTAAGGTGAGTTCGGGGTTGATCAGGTCCGTCGCGTTCGGGGGCGGTGAGTCGCCGTCATATCGATAGCCGATTCGCGCGAGGACCGCGTCAACGCTTTCGCGCTTGGCGTTTTCACCAAACGCCAGCGTCAACTCACCCGACTTTAAGCTTGCCGTTCCCATTGCAACGCCGTCAAGCGAGAGGGTGCCAGCCTCACCAAACACAAGATTTCCGAGAGGTACAAACGTGTCGTCGGGTGAGGCGCCGCCTGAACGACTGATGGACACCGTGCTGCCCGAATAGTTGCCATCCGGCTCAAACGGCTTCAGGAACAGATTGAGGGGCGACGAAGGGTTCGCATTTTCATAGGATTGGACGGTTTCGACAGGTGGCTCTCCGCCAAACGACGCGTCGGGCGCTCCGCTCTGCGTGAGGCGTCCCACCAACGGGATTCGATACCGGACTTCGTCGTTGTAGGGGGGGGAAGAGAAGTCATTGACCGCACTCTTCGGAAGCTGCCCAGACCAAAGAATCTCGCCACTCGACAGAGGAAGAATTGCTCGCAGGGCTTCCGCGCCGACGTCGCGGGCCCGAATCTCGACCAGGCCGTCAGCTGGACCAAAAGCCTGGTCAAGTTTGCCGGAGGCTGTAGCGTGCAAAATGAAGCGGCTATATTGGTTGATGAGAGTGGGCTCACTATTCCGCTCGATTCGTCCGTCGACTAGATAGCTCCCATCGGCTGCAATACGAAGTCCGCTCACCCAGGTTGCGTCGCCAACGTTCGGAAGCTCCAACGCAGCCCCGTCGTTAAACGTCGAATCAGGAAGGCCGTTCGCAAGAAAGCGCTGCAACCAGTGTCGACCGTTGTTGTCGACGACCATCACCTGCCTGTTGTCCGGCAGCAGTTGAAAGGCGCGAATGCCTCCTAGGCCGCCGTAGGGTGTCCGCCCTGCTGCTTCGAGCAGCTCGGTCTGACTCCATTCCGAAGCGTTGGAGAGCTGCGGAGAAAACGTATAACGCCGAAGGGCAGATGGCCCGGAATAGAGATAGCCTGACGTCGTCGTCACAGCAAGGTTTAGGTCCGGAAGGATGTCCACATCGATGAGGTCACCCAACAATGCCGGCTGTCCCACCAGGCGACCGTTACCATTGAAACTGCTGTCGGGCGAACCGTTGGGCGTGAATCGCATTTGCACCAAACGCTGATTCGTGTACCGGACCGACATCGGGTCGGATTGCACCGCGTCGGAAAGCGTGCCTGCAACCGTTAACGAGCCGTCGGAGGACACGGCGATATCCATCGGGTCGATGACATCAACACCGAGATCCTCTGGAACCAACACCAGAACGCCGCCGGTGGCGAAGCCCGGGTCTAAGCGACCGTCCGCGGTGATGCGACTGATCGCCGTCGTGGTACCGAGCTTGGGCAGTTGGAGATAGATCTTGGAGAGGACAAAGATTGATCCGTCTCGGGCCTGCTCGGCATCGATGACCACATCCGTGCCGCTTTCGACGCCCCACATCAGTGAACCTTGGGTGCCGAAGTTGAGGTCGAATGTTCCGTCTTGTTTTAGAGCAGTCGCGCGGGCATTCATGCCGCCTGACCACGCCGACTCCGCTGCGGAGCCCAAGGCCAGAATTCGGCCATCCGCGAGTTCCTTCAGAACGCTAATGTCTGCGGTAGCGAACTGACCAAACCGCATGGAATTCGGGATATAGGTAAACCCGGAGGTTTGTAGACTCGGGGCATCAGAACTGGCGGAGATCATCGCTGTAGCGTCGCGCCCCCACACACCGCGATGTCCTGCCCAGTAATTGCGGACGCTTGCGCCGTCAGAAGAAACGCTGTGAGCGCGGCCACCTCATTCGGTTCGATGTACCGGCCAATGGGAGGCAGTTTTGGCTTGGCACTCGCGCGCGATGGGTGACTCAGCATGGGTGTTGCCGTTGCCGCTGGCGAGATCACGTTGATCGTGACGCCCCGTGCAACGGCTTCGGCCGCCCAGCTTCGTGCGAGTCCGATTAGCGCAGCCTTACAGGCGGCATATTGACTGCGTCCTGCCATGCCCGCCGCTACGCGGCTCCCGATCAGCACCACGCGACCGAACCCCGCTGACATCATCTCTGGGACGATAAAGTCAGCGAGAACCGTGATTGCCTGTACGTGGACACGCCACATGCGCTCGCCAGCCTGGAGGTCAAGTTTGCCCAGCGGGGCCGTGCTCATCCAGCCTGCGGCATGGACCAGCGCGGTGGGGTTGGCGACGGACTTAAGCGGGGGCAAACGAGCATCGTCTGGCACGAGCGTGCTCAGGTCGATTGCATATGTCGTCAAGTTCGCATGCGGGAAGGGGGCCGGCTGGAGATCGAGCCCAACCACCTCCCAGCCATCGGCCAAGAGACGTTGGGCAATGGCAAGACCAATGCCCGACGAACTCCCGGTGACAACGACGCGTGGAGATGCTTCAGTCAAGGCGTATCTTCTTAGCCTCAACGATTTTCGCGGACGATGCGATGTCATCGGCCTGGAACCGGGCGAAGTCGGCCACCGACCCGCCGCCTGGCACGATGCCGTCGGCCAGCAGGCGTTCGCGCATGGGCCCACCGAGCTCCTTGTTGACCGCTGCATTCAGCCGATCCACCAGCGCAGAGGGCGTCTTTGCAGGCGCCCATAAGCCATACCAGCTCGCGCAGCTAAAGCCCTTGAGAGTTTCGCTTGCGGTCGCCACGTCGGGCATGTTGGGTAGCCGCTGATCAGAGGTAACAGCCACCACCTTCAACTGACCTGAGCGGTGAAACTGAAGCGAGCCGAGCACCGGATCGATGAACCCCTCGATCTGTCCCCCCACCAGATCCTGCATGGCGGGCGTGGTGCCTTTGTAGGGGATGACGGTCACCGAAATATTCGCTGCGGTCTCGAGTTTTGCAGTGCAGAGGTGACCGGCCGAACCAATCGAGCCGGTTGCGAAATTGAGTGCGCCGGGCCGCCCACGAGCGGCGGCAATCAACCCGTTCAGATCGGTGACGCCGAGCTTGTTGCTGATGGCGATCGACAGGGGCGCGAGCGCTACCAAGCTGATGGGGGCGAAATCGCTCTGGACCTTATAGGGCACCGAACTCATTGTGAGGGGGGCGGTGACAAAGGTGCTCGCGTTAAAGAGCAACGTGTAGCCGTCAGGACTGGACTTGGCTACGACATCGGCGCCAATGACGCCATTACCACCGGGCCGATTCTCGACCACGAAATTCTGGCCAAACTGTTCCCCCAGTCGCTGCGCGAGGGTTCGGCCGACGCGATCAAGCGTGCCGCCCGGAGGAAAGGGAATGACCACCCTGACCGGCCGCTCGGGCCAGACGCCTGCGCTCGCCTGCGCATGGGCGCTCAGTGGCGCGCCAAAGGCGAGGGCCGATAGCCCCGCAGAAAGGGCCAACGCCCAGGTATGAGAATGCCGCCGTTGATCCATGACTCCTCCCGCCGTTTGGGCTTGTTTCGTGTTCGAAGATGATAGCCGAAGGGGTTCCTGTTGGAGGCGTTGGCCGGGCTCCTCCGGATCAGGTAATGTGCCGGCCTTTCCACCGCTTTCAATCAGACGCGACTGAGTGAACACGACCAACCTAACGACGTCCGCCTCGTCCGCTGCCGCCTCGACGGGGGCCTCGCCCAGCACGGCGGAAGGCACATCCGCCGCGATGGGATCGGCCATATCGGCCCTAGACGTATCGTTTGTAGTGATATTCATCGCCGTTGCACTGGTGGTCGGGTTTGGCGGGCGTCGCCTTTCCCGTCAGGCCTACAGCCGGCTTCTTTTGTTGCTGGCGTGTCTGATGGCGGTGTTCATCGCGCTTTATCAATACTTTGATGTGGCGCGTGAACTGGAGAACGCTGCGGTCCATGCGACTGCGATGGCGTTTGCTCAGCTGGGCGTCTATGGCCTCACCTTTAAGGTGTGGCTGGCCATCAACTACCCGCACCTGTCGCGTCATGCGAGGGTTTGGGTCCATCTTGCTTCTCACGGCTCGTTTGCCGTCGCTGTGATCGCAGGTTACTGGATGAAACTTCAGCATCCCGCTGTTGCGCTCCTGATTTACCCGCTCAACAGCCTGTCGCTGTCACTCATTGCTCAGGCGATTGAATCTGGCGTGCAGGAGCGGGGCGACGATACTGCTCGCTGACGGATTGCAAATCTGTACATCGCCACCCGCAAACTATTTGGGCACCTGCTCCAGCACGCTTCGCGCGATCAGCATCCGCTGAATTTCGGAGGCGCCTTCGCCGATCCTGAATAGTCGAAGGTCACGGAACATCGCGGCAATTGGCGAATTATCCAGCACGCCGGCCGCCCCATGGATCTGAACGGCGCGGTCGGCTACTCGAAAAGCCATCTCTGATGCATAAAGCTTCGCCATGCTGGCTAAAGCTCCAGCCGAGCCGCCGGCCTCAATCGCCTCGAGCGCGGCTTGTATCAGCCCCTCCGCGGCCGCGATCTCGGTGGCACTGTCAGCAAGCATCCACTGGATTGCCTGCCGCGAGGCGAGTGGGGAGCCGAACGTCACGCGCGCCGTCGCGTAGGCGGCGCTTGCTTCCAATAGCCAACGGGCGGCTCCCAGGCAGATGCTCGCCACATTCAGCCGGCCTTCGTCGAGTGACGCCATTGCGTAGGAAAAGCCCTGGCCGATGTCGCCCAGCACCTGGCTATCAGGGACAAACACCTCATTCAGGGTGATTTCACCGAGGGTCCAGGCAGCCGATCCAATGGTGCGATCGACGCGCGAAATGTTGAGGCCGGGGGTTGGAATCTCGACCAGAAATGCACTGACGCCCCCCCTCGCGCGCTTGGCGCGATCGGTTACCGCCATGACCATCATCAGCTGAGCGTCATCGGCGAGCGTGATGAAGTGCTTGATCCCGTTGAGTTGCCATCCGCCCGCCACACGATGAGCCGTGGTTGTCATCGAGGCCGCATCGGAGCCTGCCTCAGGCTCGGTGAGTGCGAAACAGGTGCGCGCGTGGCCGCGACAAAGCTGCGGCAGGTAGCGCCGCTGCTGATCGGAGGTTCCATGGCGCTGGATGGCCATTGGCGCCAGTCCGCTGGTGGAGGAAACCATCAGGGAGAGGATGGGCGACAGCCTGGCAAGTTCCTCTTGAACCAAGCAGTACGCGCGAAGGCTCATAGCGGCGCCGCCCCAGCGCTCATCCAATCTGATGCCCAGCAGCCCCAGTTCGGCGAAGGTTTGCACCATGTCGGCAGTGAACCGTCCGTGCGCAGCCATCTCGCGCGGAAACGCGGCCATGCGCCCCGCAATAGAGCGCCGGATCGACTGCCGGAGCTCCGACAGCTCGGCACGGCTTAGGGCTTGCCCGCTCATTGCTTGGCGCTTTGTCCGGTAAGGACGACCGACTCCAGTCCGAGGTCGCGGATCACGTAGTCGCGTAATTTTCTCTTCTGAATTTTTGCGCTGGCCGTCATACCAATGTGCTCAAAGCTATCGATGAAGCGCACATATCTTGGCACCTTGAAATTTGCACAGCGCTCGCGGCACCAGGCGATGACGTCTTGCTCAGTGAGCACAACCCCGGGCTGCAAGATCACGTACGCAGCCGGTACTTCAACCATACGCGAATCTGGTACGCCCACCACCTGCGCCTGTCGAATCCCCGGGTGGCGATGAAGCACGTCTTCCACCTCGGCCGGCGCCACATTTTCACCGCCCACCCTGAAAGAGTCCTTCAAGCGCCCAACAAATGCGAGCCTGCCCTCGCCGTCGCACACACCCAGATCTCCGGTGTGTAACCATCCGTTGGAATCGATGGTATTGGCTGTGTGCTCGGGCATTTTGTAGTAGCCCTTCATCACATTCCAGCCCTTCACCAATATTTCTCCGACCTCACCAGTGGCCAGGTCGCGGCCGAGATCCTCGGACCAAATCCGGATTGAAACGCCCGGCAGAGGGCGGGCGAAGCCGTGGATGCGCGTTTCCATGTTGTCATCGACAGGTGCCATGGCGGCGTTCGGCGCGCACTCCGACATACCGAATGCCGAGCAGAGGCCGGTGATCCCCATGCGTTCGATGATCTGCCGCATCACGGATGGCGTGGCTGCAGCCCAACCAGCCCGCAGCGAAAATGATCGCGCAGGGAAGCTTGGATGACTCATCATCATCAGGAACATCGTATCGTTGCCGCTGGTGTGCGTGCAGCGTTCGCGCTCCATGATGTCGAGCACCTGCTCGGTGTCAAAGCTTGGAGTGGTCAGATAGCAGGCGCCCGCCTCGATGGAGCAGAGAAGTGACATGGTGGTACCCGCCGCGTGAAACAGCGGACGGCCGCTGAAATAGCGGTCGCCGGGCCTAAGATCGAGTCGGCGGCCCACTTCAAATGCATCACGCAGCATGCTGGCGTGGGACAGCATGGCACCCTTGGGATAGGCCGTGGTGCCTGAGGTGTACTGAATGAGTAGCGTGTCGTCGGGCTGCACCGCTTCCGTCGGCGCAGGTTGGGCGCCGGACTGGATGAGTGTGTGAAGGGGCATGCAGCCAGCGGGAATGTTTTGACCTGCCACAACAACCGTTCGTAGCAACGGGAACGCGGGGTCGGGCAGGGTGCCGTCAATGCCCGGCACGATACTTCGCAGCATGGCGATGAAGTCAATCGACAGAAATCGATCCGCGATGGCCAGCATTCGCACATCGGCCTGGCGAAGGCAGTAGGCAATCTCGTCGGCCTTGAACCGGGTGTTGATCGGGATGGTGACCGCGCCGAGGGTGCCGGCCGCGAGGAACAGCGTGCACCACTCACGGGTGTTACCCATGCAAATGGCAAAGTGATCGCCACGTTGTAGCCCCAGCCGACTAAGGCCCGCTGCCATCTGCTGAACGTCATTCTGGAGTTCGGCAAAGGTGCGTGACTCACCCTCGATCAACAGGGCCTGTTGGTGGGGCCAATGGCTGGCGGCCCGGGCAAGACTCTGAGCGCAGGTGCGCGCAGACCAGGCGTGGTCCGGGGTATGGATCATTTCTCTTTGAGGCTGCGAAGCTCGGGCCGATTGAGCAGACCGACCCAATACTTTTCTTCGTCCTTAAGTGCCTGGGCGAATTGCTGTGGCGTCATGTAAAGGGCGGTCACAAAGTTACTGCGCATCTTGTCAATGAACTCCGGGCTCTGAACCGCGGTTTTGAGGGCCGCGACCAGGCGGTTCTGTGTCTCGGCAGGAGTGCCCTTTGGGGCCAGCAGACCAAACTTAGTTTCCTCAACCACCCCGAAGCCCGCCTCTTTGGCGGTGGGGGCGCCAGGCAGGAATTCCGAGCGGTTGTTACCGAGGGTTGCCAGACCCAGTAGCTTGCCTGCACGGATGTTTGCCACGAAGGCGCTTGGAACGCCAATCATCATGTCGGCCGATCCGTTCATCATGGCTGCGATCACCTGACCCATGCCGGTATGCGGGACGTGCGTGAAGGTGACGCCCGCAGTGATCTGCAACGCCTCGCCAATCATGTGTGTGGTGGTGCCAACGCCCGAGGAGCCCATGTTGATTTTGCCGGGGTTGGCTCGCGCGTAGGCGATCATTTCAGTGAGCGTCTTGAACGGCGCGTCGGTGCGCGACACCACGATGAGCGCTGTACCAGTGAGCGTACCGATCGGCACAAAGTCGTCCATGGTGTATTGGGTTTGCCTCATCTGCGGCACGACCGACAGAGCCGAGGTCCCGGTGAAGAGCAGCGTATACCCATCGGCGGGGCTGTTTCGAACCAGTGTGGTGCCGATGGTGGCGCCGCCTCCTGCCTTGTTCTCAACCACAATCGGTTGCCCAAGCTCTTTGGACATGAAGGGTGCTGCAAGCCGCATCTGAACATCCGTGCCGCCTGGCCCGTAGGGCACGATCACCTTGATCGGTCGATCGGGAAATGTTTGGGCCGCCGCGTGAGGAACGGTGATCGCGCAGACGCTGGCGGCGAGAAAGGCAGACAGGATGGGCTTCATGGTGAGATCTCCGAGGGGGAGTCAAGCGAATCGTTG
Organism: uncultured bacterium; assembly: GCA_903866395.1. Classification (GTDB taxonomy): domain Bacteria; phylum Pseudomonadota; class Gammaproteobacteria; order Burkholderiales; family Burkholderiaceae_E; genus SYIM01. The sequence goes on along the minus strand of CAIPNM010000324.1, from coordinate 8,747 downwards.
ACGGTGGGTTCAGGCTGGATTGAGTCGCGACTCGAGAGCCCCGTCAGGCAGCAGCGTGCACCAGTCGGCCGGGCGCTTCTGCAGCCCGCCGGAAGGAAGCTTAAATGCCTTGATGGCGTTGTCGCGCATCATTTTTCGGTAGGGGTCGGGGCGATAGTTGTGTGCCTGAATATCGCGCACTGCGCGTTCGGGTTCTATGACTGGCCAGTCTGTGCCGAACATGAATTTGTCCTGGCCATAGGTGTTGGCGTAGTGCACCACCTGCGAAGGCCAATGGCTGGGTGCGTAGGCATCACCACAAAAGAACACGTTGTCATGCTTCCAAGCCATGGAAATCATTTCGTCGACCCAGGGGACACCCAGGTGTATCCCAATCAGCGTGAGCTCGGGATAAAGGATGGCTACGCGGTCAAATGCGATGGGGTGCGCCACGCTGGGCAGTCGCAGGTCACGGCGATACACCAGGTTGTGGCCGACGTGCATCATGATTGGAACACCCAGCTCAGCACATTTTGCGTTGATCGGCATGACATAGGGATGGTCTGGCGGCATGTCGAACCAGTGCGGGTAATAGTGTGCGCCAACGAAGCCCAGATCCTTCACCGCATGTTCAAGTTCACGTAGCTGGGCAAGGCCCAGGGTCGGGTCAATGCCAGCGAGCCCCGAAAAGCGGTCAGGATGCGCTTGACAGATCTCATGGACACGCTCGTAAGAGAGATGCATGGAGGTGGATCGACGCAGGTCGCCGCATCGGACGGCAATCAGTAGGGACCGCTCGATGCCGCAACGATCCATCTTCCGGATGTAGTCGTCGATGCTCACGCCCTGGGCTTGTGCGATGGATGCGTCCTGCCCAACCTTTGAAGCAAAAGACTGATCGGTGGGATTGAGGCCGGCCGCCATTTCCTGGGGGGTTCTGACGTTGACGACAATATCGATAGCGCCTAAGGTGGTCATGAGTGATGTCCAGATATCTAATGGTTGAGATCGCCCTTGATGGCGCTTCTACCCGGCCACTTTCAGGCAAATCGTCTCCCACGGCAATTGGAGCCCATGGTTTCCGGTATGGACTGAGACGAGGGGCTTGCCGCGGGGCGCGGTCAGTGCCATTCTTGCCCGGCCTTTGCACTCTTCATCCCCTTATGTCACCCCCGCTTCTGCACGCCCTGATGACCCCGCTCCGGGCCCCGCTTGTCCTGGGCGTAGCCCTTTGAGAACGCCAGGCGCTGCGCGGTCTGCGCTGGTGGTGGGTGGCGGCATTGCCGGCATGAGCGCTGCGATCATGCTGCGCGAAGCGGGCGTGGCGGTGCAGCTGATTGATATGGCGACCGACTGGAAGATGTCCGGAGCGGGTCTCACCATCAGTGCGTCCACGCTCCGTGCCCTGCATATTGCGGGGCTTTTGGAGCAGGTGATCGCCAGAGGCCATACCCATGCCGGCATTCGCGTGTGCGATGTAGAGGGTCGCCCGATCAGGATGGTTACGAGCCCACCGCTCCCTGACGCCGAGGTGCCCGGTGCTGGGGGCATCCTGCGCGCCACCTTGCATGCGGTCATGGCGGAGCGCCTGCGTGCGCTGGACGTCCCAGTGCGACTGGGTCTGACGCTGGAATCGCTCCAGCAGCTCGATCGTGGATGTGAGGTGCGGTTGTCAAACGGAAGGGTGGAGCAAACTGACCTGCTGGTGGGCGCTGACGGGCTGTCATCGGGCGTTCGGAAGCTTCTGTTTCCCCATGCGCCGCCCCCCTTCTTCACCGGTCAGGCCTGCTGGCGGCTGGTGATTCCCCGGCCGGCAGAGATCGACACCCGACATTTTTTTCTGGGCGGACCGGTCAAGGTGGGCCTGACCCCGGTCTCCCAAAGTGAGATGTATCTGTTTCTGCTTGAGCATGTTCCTAATAATCCATGGCGTCCTGAGGGTACGCAACACGAGGTTTTGCGCTCGCTCCTTGCAGGGTTCGGCGGTGTTCTGGCAGATATCCGGGCTGCCCTTGGCCCCGCTTCACAGATCGTTTATCGCCCGCTCGAGAGCCATCTCCTGCGCCATGACTGGTGGCGGGGTAATGCCATCCTGATTGGCGATGCGGCGCACGCCACCACGCCGCAACTTGCCTCCGGGGCCGGAATGGGGCTGGAAGATGGAATTGTGCTTGCGCAGGAGGTGTCGCGCGCAGCGAGCCTGTCCGATGCGTTGGGTGGGTTCATGCGCCGCCGCTTTGAGCGTTGCAAAATGGTGGTTGAGAACTCGTTGGAGATCGGGCGTCTTGAGGTGGCAGGGGCGTCGCCTGTCGACCAGACCGCGGTGGTCGACCGCTCGCTTGCGGCGCTTGCGCAACCGATCTAGCTGTCACGGAGATTCGCTTGCATTCAATTCAACCTTGCGTTTTCAGAGCAACCATGTTGTTGGAGATACGCTGATGAGACTCCCCTCGTTCATGTTGTTGGTGGTTGGCGCTTTCGCGTGGTCGATAACCTCGCCAGCGATCTCGCAGACCTATCCCTCCCGCCCGGTCAAGTTCGTGGTGGCCTCGACCGGAAGTCCCCAGGATGTGATCGGCAGATTGTTTGCCCAGAAAATCCAGGAAAGCTGGGGGCAGCCGGTGGTGGTTGAAAACCGCGCGGGTGCCGGCGCACTTATTTCAATTCAGACCGTGGTGAAAGCGCCGGCTGACGGCTACACGATTCTGGTCTCCTCCACGGCGTTTGCCGTCACCCCGTGGATGTACTCTCAGCATGGCTACGATTCCGAGCGGGATTTCATCCCTGTGGGCCTGCTCGCTTCCGCGCCCAATGTCCTGGTCACCAACCCTGGCAGCGGGCTTCGCACGCTGAAGGACGTGGTTGACCGTGCGCGCTCGGGCAAGGTTCAGTATGGTTCACCGGGTTATGGGACCACGCCTCAGTTGTCGGCGGAGTACCTGTTTAAGTCGCTGGCGAAGGTCGATGTCCTGCACGTACCCTATAAAGGCATTCCTCCGGTGATCACCGCCGCGATTTCGGGAGAGGTCGACGTGGCCTCCACTGCGCTCCCGCCCGCGGTCCCGCACATCAAGGCTGGCCGACTGGTTGGCCTGGCGGTTACAAGCGGCTCGCGCAATCCGGCCATTCCTGATGTGCCGACAATCGCCGAAGCAGGCTTCACAGGCTTCGAGGATGAGTCTTGGGTGGGGGTCTGGCTACCTGCGGCCACCCCAGCGTCCGTCGTGGCCCGGGTCCGAGACGAACTCGATCGCGCGGTGGCCGCATCAGATTTGCGCGACAAGCTGCGGGCGATCGGATTTGAGGCCAGCACGCTCCGCGGTGAAGCCTTTGCACAGATGGTCAAGCGCGAGTTAGACAAGTGGCAACGCGTGGTGAAGGAAACCGGCGCCAAAGTGGAGTGATGGCAGTCCCTCCTTCGTCGGCCAGGTCCGGCAGACGCGCTACGCCGCGGGCAAGCCGCTCGCTCGCTGCAAGCCCCGATCCCTCGGCGCTTGCGCTTCAGCTATTGGGCAGCTGGAACCGGCTCGCGAACGGGCACGTCGCGCTCAGCGCCGGCTGTTCCTGTGGTGTGGCCGACAGTCAGCTCCGCGTTCAGGACTTTGAGCAGGATATTCTCGATTTTCTTCGAGGCCGGCACCCGGTGGCGCTGCGCGCGGATAGCATTCAGACGCTACTCACCGATCTGGCCCGAAACGCTGATGATCGCGCCCGACCCGTGCTCGCGGACCTTGCCCGCAGTATCGATTCTTTCGAGGCGCAGCACAGCGGGCGTTAATTGCGATACAGGATTCTCCACCGAATGAAAAAATCGTCTTCACGCTTTCGTATTGCCGCCGACATCGGCGGTACGTTTACCGATGTGGCGGCGTTCGACGAACGCTCTGGCCGTCTCTTACTTGGCAAGACTCTCACCACACCCTCCCGTCTCGTCGATGGCATCAATACCGGGGTTGCCAAGGCCGGCTCGCGTATGGTCGAAGCCGAGCTCTTTCTGCATGGGTCCACCATCGCAATCAACACCATGCTTGAGCGAACCGGCGCCCGAGTCGCGCTCGTGACCACGCAGGGGTTCCGCGATATCTATGAAATCGGCCGGGTAAACCGACCCGATGCCTTCAACCTGCGCCATCGAAAACATGAACCGCTGGTTGAACGCGCGCTGCGCTTTGAGGTTCGCGAGCGGTTGATGTATGACGGTTCGGTGCTTGAGCCGCTGGATCTCGACAGCTTGAATGACGTGGCCGATCGCATCGAGCGCGAAAACGTCGAGGCGATCGCGATTCTGTTCCTGCATGCCTATCGCAATCCCGCCCACGAGGTGGCCGCGCGCAAAATCCTGCAGAAGCGCTTTCCCGGGCACTTCATCACGATATCGTCGGAGTTGTCTCTCGAGTACCGTGAATTTGAGCGCACCTCCACAGTGGTGGCCAACGCTTATGTGGGGCCGCGCGTGCATCGGTATCTCGAGGAGATCGACTCGCAGACGCGCCGTGACGGCTTTGCCGGCAAGTTCATGGTGGTGCAGTCCACCGGCGGCCTGTATTCGTTGAGCGAAGCAAAGCAGGAATGTGTGCGCATGATGGAGTCAGGGCCTGCTGCGGGGGTCATTGGCACTCAGGCGATGTGCGCCATCATGGGGCTTAAGAACGCCATCGCGTTTGATATGGGGGGCACCACAGCCAAGGCTGGGGTTGTCCGTGACGGCATGGCGCTCACCACGGGTAGCGCCATGATCGGGCACTACTTTGTGGGTCTGCCCCTTCTCACACCCATGATCGATATTCATGAGGTGGGTACCGGCGGCGGCAGCATCGCTCGGATCGCTCCAAGCGGCGGGTTGCGGGTGGGGCCGCAGAGCGCTGGGGCTGCGCCCGGTCCCGCATGTTATGCGCTGGGCGGCACCGAACCCACCGTCACCGACGCAAACCTCGTGCTGGGGCGGCTCGCGGAGGATCGCTTCCTCGGTGGCGAAATGCGGCTCGATCGGGCTGCAGCGGAAGCGGCGATCCGGTCGCGCATTGCGGAGCCCTTGGGGCTATCGGTAGTTGAGGCTGCGGCGGGTATTTTGCGCATTGCATCGGCTGCGATGTCGCATGCGGTCAAAGGCGTGACCACTGATCGCGGACTCGATCCTGGCGAGTTCCCAACGCTGTTTGCCTACGGGGGCGCCGGTCCGCTGCATGCCTCAATGGTTGCGCGTGAACTTCGCATTCCCGAGGTGGTCATTCCAACAGCGCCCGGGCACTTTTCTGCGTTTGGCATGTTGTTGTCCGACTTTCGTCGTGACCTGGTGCAGTCGCGCTTCGTTCGGCTTGATGAGGTCGACCTCGCAGAACTTCAGGGGTGGTTCGCAGACCTCGAGGCACGCGGTACGGCCGCGGTGAACGACGCCCAGTTGGATACGCGCCGAATGGTGCTGTCACGCTCGCTCGACATGCGCTACGTTGGGCAGGAGCATGCGGTGACGGTTGAAATTCCGATTGCAGTGTTTTCCAAGCAGGGCAAAGCCGGGATCAAGAAGCATTTTGACGAACTGCATAAGGAGCGTTACGGCCGAGGGTCGCCCGAGGAGCCCGCTGAAATTGTGAGCATTCGCAGCACGGTCACTGGCGTGATGACTAAGCCTAAGCTCGCGCAGATCGAGCGCGGGAGCGCGCGCCCCGTCGGCGCAGCGTCGTCGGGGACTCGGCGGGTGTTCTTTCCGGGTCATGGCTGGATGAAATGCGCCACCTGGCGACGTGAAGCCCTCAAGGCGGGTAATCGCATTCAGGGCCCGGCCCTGGTCGAAGAGCACGCTTCAACCACGGTGGTGCAACCCTTCGACACACTCAAGGTGGATGCGTTCGGCAACCTGATCATTTCGATTGGACTGGCATCAGCATGAAAAAGACAACCCGTCGCAAGGCCGATCCGGTGACCGTTGAGCTGGTGCGAAACAGCCTGCTCGCGGCTACCGAGGAAATGAAGTCGGTGCTGATGCGCACCTCCTACAACATGATCATTTATGAAGCACTCGACTTTACCGTTGGGCTGTTTGATCGGCGAGGCGATACGCTTTCAATCGGTCTTGGGCTTCCGATGTTCATTCGCGGGATGGCCGACACCGTCAAGTCGAAGATCAGGCACTGGGGCTATCCGGGCATCCATCCAGACGACATCTTGCTCACCAACGACGCGTACACCACAGGGGCGCATCTCAACCATCTTACGTTTTCGATCCCCATCTTTCACAAGGGAGAGATTGTCGCCTTCTCAACCTGCATGGCCCATTGGCAGGACATTGGCGGAATCCTCAACGGCATGACCTTCGATATCTACTCGGAAGGGCTGCAGATTCCTCATGTGAAGTATCACTCTCGGGGAAAGGTCAACGTGGATGTGCGCGAGTTCATCAAGATGAATGTTCGTCGCCCCGACCGGGCGATGGGCGATCTTGAGGCGCAATTGTCTGCGTGCCGCGTAGGGGTGAAGCACATGGAGGCGCTCATCGCGAGGCATGGCATCGATGAGGTCCTGGCAAGCCTTGATGACATCATGGGCCAGAGCGAGAAGGAAGCGCGCCTTCAGATTGCCTCCATTCCCGACGGGGTCTATGAAGCTGAGTCTCAGATGGATGACGACGGCGTTGACATCGGCCGGCCAGTTCCTATTCGTGTGAAGGTGATCGTGAAAGGCGATCGGATGACGGTCGATCTTTCAGGGGTCAGCCCTCAGGTGAAGGGGTTCTACAACTCGAACGCGGGCGTGGCGTGTGCGCAAGTGGCGTTCAAGTGCATTGCATTGCCCGGCGACTACCCGATCAATGATGGCGGGTTTCGTGCGCTCGATGTCATCGTGCCGCCCGGTACGGTCGTCAGCGCGAAGCATCCCGCTCCCTATCGGGTCTGGATGACGTATCCCATGACCGTGGTCGACACCATCTTCAAGGCGCTCGCGCCTGCAATTCCTGACCGCGTGATCGCAGGCCACCACGCCGACCTGTTGACCGCAAATATCAACGGTATTCATCCCCGTGACGGCCGGTTATGGATCTACCTGGGTGGCCTGATCGGCGGAGGCTGGGGGGCCAAGTCCGATGAAGACGGTGTCAACGGCACGATCTGCATGAACGACGGAGATACCCACAACGGCCCGTCAGAGCAGGTTGAGAACAAGTTTCCATTACTGGTGCGCCGCTATCAGTTGCGGGAAGACTCGGGCGGGGCAGGGCAGTTTCGAGGCGGGCTGGGCACCGAGGTGGAGGTTGAGGCGCTGTCGGCCATCAACTACATGACGCGCTCCGATCGTGTGGTGAACCCGCCTTGGGGGCTTCGCGGCGGCAAGAGCGCGCTAGGCAATCGGATTGCCGTTCGTCGCAACGGTGGTGAACTGACCGTGTATCCCGGTGGCAAGCTCGATACGCGTCTGTCCAAGGGCGACACCTACATCATGAGTTCAGGTGGCGGGGGCGGCTTTGGCCCGCCCGAGGAGCGATCGGTGGAAGCGCTTGCGCGCGATGTTCGGCAGGGCTATGTCTCGGTAGAGGCGGCATTGCGCGACTACGGCGTCCGGTTTGACCCGGTTTCACTGTTGCCGGTTGAGATTGAGAAAGCACCGCCGCGGCCGCGCTCCAAGGTGTCAGGTAAGTCGCGCGTGCGCTCAAAGCCGGTGGCGGTCCCAGTCGCCCTAACGAATCCTCGTAAACGGAGTGCGCAATGAAATCAGCGATTGTGAACCTCGGCACTATCGTGACCGGAGACTGGCGCGACCCTTACGCGCGCGGTGACTGTCTGGTGATGGAGCACGGGAAGATCGTGAGCGTCGGCACAGCACCTACCGATCTTCGCGATTGCGACGTGATCGTGGATGCGGACGGTGCCACGGCGATTCCCGGGTTTATCGACTCTCAGATTCACAATACATTTGGTGACTACACCCCGCGCCAAAAGACGGTGGGCTTTCTGGAGAGCTACACCCACGGGGGCACCACCACGGCGATCAGTGCATCAGAGGTGCACGTGCCGGGGCGCCCAAAAGATCCCGAAGGCGTCAAGGCGCTTGCGGTCGCGGCGCATAAATGCTTCGAGTCATTTCGGCCGGGCGGCATGCGGGTGCACGCTGGCTCGGTGATCATGGAGCCGGGGTTGGTCGAGTCTGATTTCGAGGAGATCGCGCGAAAGGGGGTGTGGCTGGCGAAGGCCGGATTTGGCGCGGTCAAGTCGCCCTATGAATACGGACCGATGATCGCCTGGGCCAGAAAACATGGCATGGTCACCATGGTTCACACCGGCGGATCCTCAATTCCTGGTTCATCAGGCATCTGGGCCGATCACCTGATCAGCATTCAGCCCGATGTGTCGTTTCATGTGAATGGTGGCCCGGTTGCCATGCCCGATGAAGACTTCCCGCGTATCGTGAATGAGTCAAAGATCGCGCTTCAGGTCTGTACCGCTGGCAACCTGCGAACGACACTACTGCTATGGAAGCTCGCGAAGGAGGCGGGTCAGATCGATCGCTATCTCATCGCAACCGATACGCCCACCGGATCGGGAATCATGCCGCTTGGCATGATGTACACCATCACACATCTTGCCAGCCTCACCGATATGCCGGTCGAGACCGCCATTGCCGCAGCCACCGGAAATAACGCAGTGGTGTATCGACTTAATTGCGGCTTTTTGCGGCCCGGGAAAGATGCTGACGTGGTGTTGCTCGATGCCTGCGTGGGTGGCTCCAAAAAAACTGCGCTTGACGCCCTACGAAACGGCGATATTGCGGCGGTGGGT
>CAIPNM010000323.1 GCA_903866395.1 uncultured bacterium | reverse complement strand
GCGAGTTGCCACCCTGCATCGAAGCGCCGGGCGATGACCAGACCATCGGCGAGCGTTTCGCGAACCGGTCGTCCGAGCGAATCGCGCTCAACCCGACGGGTCATCGACTCCGGGTGCACCACTGCCTCCAGCCGGCGGAGCCGATCGAAGCGGAACTCGGTGCGCGCGATCACCGTCGACCAGGAATCGGCGTGCGAAGCGCCTCCGACTGGCGACGGCATGGATCCCGCGACCGGCGCGGGCCCCAGCTGTTCGAGCGCAACCCGCTTGCCCGCGAGATCGCCGCCCTCGGCATGAATCACGCGCACGGCGCGCGCCACGGGGCGCACGCCATCGGAATAGGGCGCCCACCCGCGCTCAACCAGCCGGATGATCTGCCCGCGATCGTTGTAGGCGAGTTCGATGTGTCGCCGCCGGTCCGCCAGCACACCGGGCGCATCAATGGCGGTCGGCCGCGCAAGCGGGTCCGCATCCGGATAGCTGAACCGCCACGCCGGCGCCTCGGCATCGGTGCCCCTCACCAGACTCGCCACCCGGCCGGCGGTGTCGTAGGCGAGGCGCCAGATGCCAATACCGACCAGCCGGCCCTGCGCATCACGCTGGATGGCCTGGGCGACGCTCGGACAGAGCGGACAGCCCGGACCGTCGGCCGCGACGAGCGTCTGCTCGCCGGATGACCCGATCCGCCAACGATAGCGGGTACGCGTGCCACGAAAGACGAGCTCGGTTTCGCCTGCGTGGCCGCCCGCATCGTCCAACCGGTAGCGCGCGAGCACTTCTGTGGCGGGCTCGTTCACATCGCCCGCGCTCGCCACGACCCGGCCGTCCGCCTGGTAGCGAAAGCGGCTGCGCCGTCCGTCAGGCTCGGTGGTGCCGGTGAGCTTGCCCGCGCCCGCATCCTCGTAATGGTGTTGAACCAGCCGACCATCCGGATAGCGCACCCCGGTCAGCCGCCGCTCGCCGTCGTAGGCGTAGCGGATCCACTGGCCGTCGGGCAATCCCAGCTCGGTCAGTCGCCCCGCCTGGTAGACGAGCCTGATGGCTCGCCCGTGGCGATCCTCCACCCGCGCCAGACGCCCGTGTTCGTCATAGCCCAGCTGCAACCGGTCCAGATCGGGAGCCTGGACCAGGGAAAGCCGACCGCGTGTATCGAACACCAGCCGACGACCGGAAGGCCAGCGCCACACCCAGGGGAGGTCGGGCGCCTGGGCGTCCTCTTCGATCACCCCGTCGGACAGATCGGCGCCCTGGTAGCGAACCCGGGCCTCGGAGAGTCGCGTAACCGGCCGCATCGTGATCCGTCGGCCATCAGCCTGCAGAACCTGCAATTCCGCCGCCGGCAGACCCGCCCCGGGCGCCTGGTTGAGACGACGGCGTGCGAGCCGCGTATCGAAGCTGTGGCTCCAGCCGGGCCCGAGCGTAAGCGAGAACTGGTTGGCGCTCGAGTAGAACCGGCTGAACTGGAGGAGCAGCGACTCGCCCGCCGAGACGTGCTCGAGCGCGCCACTTGCGCGACCGCTCGCATCAATGGCGGTGATTGTGTCGACGGCAGGCAGCACAAGATCGATGCGGTGTTCGTGCTTGCTGCCGGTCACCACATCGAAGGGGTTGCCCGCGCTGCGGTCGGGGGCGGCCGACGGCAGACTGGCTGGCTCGACCTGGGCAGATGAGGACGGGCTGCCCGCGCAGTCGGGCACCGCGTTGCCGCGGGGACCGGTAAGGGCGCCGGTTAGCGCGGTTTCGGCGCGGCTGAGGGGCCCCAGCATTCCCAGGCCATCGAGCACCGACCCGACCGGCGAGGCCACCCGGGGTGCGCCCGGCCAGCCTCCCGCCGGGCTGCAGGCCGCCCATCCCGGCCCGGCCGCTGCCACGAAAAGCCAGGTGACGAGCGTAACGACCCATGCACGCACGCGCCGGGGCGGCTGCTGGCCGCGCTCGCGCGAAGCGGATGGCGGAAGCTTAAAAGAGGGCGCAGGCACGCCGCGAAGCAATCGATGCGTCATGCACCGATAGTCGGGGCTCGGATCGCAAGCCGGCAATCAGCCAGGAGGCCAGTCCAAGCGGACTACGCGGGCAGGCACTATGCTCTGCGCTTTGCAATGCATCCGTGACTGCACTCGATGGCCGCGCCTCCTGATTCCCCTCTGCCTGCCGCCGACCCGGGAGCCCCCGTCCCCGATCCACCACCGGCGCATGCCCCGGCGTCGCCGGTCCCGTTTGGCGATGCGCTCATGTTCTGGCTCAAGCTCGGCTTTATCAGCTTTGGCGGACCAGCCGGGCAGATCGCGCTCATGCATGAGCATCTGGTCGAGCGCCGGCGCTGGATCTCCGAAAAGCGCTTCATGCATGCGCTCAACTACTGCATGTTGCTGCCCGGCCCCGAGGCTCAGCAGCTTGCCACCTACCTCGGTTGGCTCATGCACCGGAGCGCAGGCGGCATCCTCGCCGGACTGCTCTTCGTGCTGCCGTCCTTCATCCTGATCACCCTGATTGCCTGGGGCTACATGGCCTATGGGCATCTCCCCGCCGTGAGCGGGCTGCTGGCGGGCATCAAGCCCGCCGTGGTGGCGCTGGTGCTGGTGGCGGGCTGGCGGATTGGCTCAAGAACCCTCCGACAGTTGCGTCTGGGGCT
>CAIPNM010000322.1 GCA_903866395.1 uncultured bacterium | reverse complement strand
CCCGAGCGTGACGCCTTACCGACTCTTGCGCAGGCCTCGTTCGCCGCAGGCCGGCCGCTGGTGGTGATGTTCTCGCTTCGGGGGTGCCCCTGGTGCGATGCGCTGCGTCGCGAACACTTCGCCGCACTCATGGCCGCGCAGGAGCCACTGGGCGTGTTCGCCATTGAAATCGATCTGACCGACGCGCGCCCGTTTGCTGCTGCGCGTGCGACCGATGCAGGGCCAGCCCCGTCGCTAAAGGCCGATAGCCCACGTGAACTCGGCCGGCTACATCGGGTGCGATTGGCGCCGACGGTGCTGTTTTTAGGTCCTGACGGAGAAGTGGCCGAACGCCTGGTTGGCTACGGTTCACCCGATTTTTTTGGCGCTTATCTTGAGCAGCGCCTCGCACAGGCGCGCGCTGCGCTTAAGTCACCCACGCGCTAAGCGGAGAGGAACGCCGACGGATCAGTGAAACTGACTGGCTTCGGGTTCGATATCAGCCGGCATTTCGGCATGAACCGCCTCACCCTTGCAATTGGGGTAAAGCGGCACACCGCAGTCTTCGCAGAAGTCGGGCTCCTGCAACTCGGGCCAGTTGCGGATATCTCCCACGCCCAGGCTGCGCAGCAACTCGCGAATATGCTCAAGCGGCGACGGCTCGTCGGTTTCCGCCTCAGGCCCCAGCAGCGGCCACACGATGCCGTAGGCGACCTCGTCATCACTGCCTGTGGAGAGACCAATGCGGTATTCGTCGACCCGGTCTTTTCCGTATGCTGCGATGGAAGCCTTAAGCGCCGCGGGTTCCAGATCGAGCGCGTGGGTGAGGTAATGCACCGCGGCTTGAATGGAGTACGGCCGAACCCGACGATCGGATTCACGCATGTTGAGGTGATAAGCGTCGGGCAGCAGGCATTCGAACCCGCAGCCGGGAAGCATGGGCTCGAGGTTGGGGCGAGCCTGTGACACCCATTGCTCAAGACACTGAACCCGGCTCGAGTGGTCGCCCGCATCGATCTCTTGCCAACGAAACAGCGGCTGCCCCGCGGGGGCGGCGACCACCCCCAGAACAAACCGCGTGTCAGCGAGCATTTCGGCGGTCTCGGGTAACGATTTGAGATCGAGACGGGGCGTAGCGCCATTGACCAGGGACGCCGCCAGCCGGCGCGTAAGCCGGCGCAGCTCAACATGCTCACGCGGCAGCTGATCGACGCTGTAGAGCATGGGCACCAAGCGCAGCCGCGCCTCGCGCGCGAGCGTGTGCGCCTGCCAGTGAGAGGAAAGCGTCTGAACCAGTTCGGTGGAAATGGGCCCGGATGGGATCCGGAAACGCGTCCAAGCGATGAGGGGCGCGGCAACCAACAGCGCCTCCCAGCGCTGCCCCTGATGCTCGAACGACACCGACTCGGCGCATTCCTCGATGGTTTCGATCAGTGCGCCATAGGCCTCGCTATCGGCCTGATGCAGACGATCGAGCGCTTCGTGGAGCGGCTGGGAATGCCCGCCATCAAGCAGACGCTCGATCCGGACCGTCAGCTGAGCTTCCCAGAAACGGTCTTCAATCCGGCTGCCCGCGTTAGCGAGCCCCAGCGCGGCGGCAACCAGACGCTCTGCGTCGGGAGACAGATGCGCTTTGCGGTCGCGACCACGCGCGCTGCGGTGTTCTTTCATTCGCGGATTCTAGTCGAATCAGGCTACCTGCGTGGTGGCATCACCTTGCGCCAACCCAGTCCATAACGCAGGTTTCTTTGACTCCCGAGCAATGGCGGCCAGAATTTCGTCGTGCTCGACGAGCTCTTCGTCGGTCGCCACGACCACCCGAAGCAAGGCGGGAGGCCAATCGTCCGCGGCCGAGTCCTGAACGCCGCGCTCCGCCGAGGGCGACACCGGTGCAATTTCCAGGCTGTCCTGCCCACGCGTCATCGCCAGATAAACATCGGCCAGCAACTGAGCATCCAACAGCGCACCGTGCAGCGTCCGATGGGAATTCGCAATGCCATAGCGCTCGCACAAGGCATCAAGTGAATTACGCCGCCCCGGATGCATCTGCCTGGCCAACGCGAGGGTATCCACCACCGAGGCGGTCCATTCCCTGAACGTACGCATGCCCAGACGGCTCAGTTCGGCGTCGAGAAAACCGATATCAAAGGGCGCGTTGTGGATCAGCACCTCGGCACCTGCCACAAAGTCGACCAAACGCTCCGCGATTTGAGCAAACACCGGCTCGTCGCGCAGCCGCTCCCGGCTCAGACCGTGGACTGCCAGCGCACCCGCATCGATATCGCGCTCAGGGTTGAGATAAAGGTGCAGCGTGCGTCCGCTCGGCCGACGATCAATGAGTTCGACACACCCGATTTCGATGACGCGATGACCATCTTCGGCGCTGAGGCCGGTGGTCTCGGTGTCGAGGATGACCCGACGGACAGTCAAGCTTCGAGCCTCCCCTGCACTCAGTGGGCCGAGGCTGGACCGCGACTGGACGCGGCCACCGTGGCGGCCACTGCGGGTGCGCCAGCGACAGGCGCCGCATGCGCGCCTTCGACCGGATTCGGCTCGGCAATCGCGGTGCGGCGGCGCGCAAGGAGCGAATACACCACGGGCACCACAAACAGTGTCAGGACTGTTCCAAATGTCATACCGCCCACGATCACCAGACCGATCTGCATGCGGCTCTCGGAACCCGCCCCCGAGGCATAGGCGAGCGGCACAGCGCCCAGTACCATCGCACCCGTGGTCATGAGGATCGGACGCAGCCGACGCGCGGCGGCCTCAATCGTGGATTCAATCAGTTCGCCGCCCGCATCGCGCAACTGATTGGCAAACTCAACAATCAGAATGCCGTGCTTGGTGATGAGCCCCACCAGCGTGATGAGGCCGATCTGGCTGTACACATTGATGGTGCCCCCGCCTTCCTTCAGCAACCACAGCGCACCGGCCATGGAAAGCGGAACCGTGAGAATGATGATGAGCGGATCAATGAAGCTTTCGAACTGCGCCGCCAGCACCAGAAAGATAAAGGCAAGCGCCAACAGGAAGGTGACGAACAGGGTGGACGACGACTGTTTGAATTCGCGCGTCTGTCCGTTGTAGTCAACCGCATAGCCGGGCTTCAGATGCCGGCGTGCCGCCTGCTCGAAAACATCGAGCGCTTCGCCCAGCGACGTGCCTGGCGACAGGCTCGCAGTGATGGTGACCGCGCGCCGCTGCCCGAAATGGTTGAGTTCGCGCGCTGTCACGGTTTCGGTAATGGTGACAAGGCTGGAGAGCGGCACCATGGCATCGTTGCGGCCGCGCATGAACATGTTCGAAATATCCTGAGGATTGTTTCGGTTGCCCGCCTCAAGTTGCACGATGACATCGTACTGATCGCCGCCGCGTTTGAAACGCGTGACCTGG
>CAIPNM010000321.1 GCA_903866395.1 uncultured bacterium | reverse complement strand
GTGATGATCCTGACCGAGATGATCCACGACGTTCGCGTGATCCCGATCGGCGTGCGCGGCGAGATCAAGCACGGGCCGCGCGAGATTCCGAAGTGGGGCGGGGATTCGATCGGCTGGTATGAGGGCAACACGCTGGTGGTGGAGACGGTCAACTCGCACCCCAAGCAGCGGTCCTTCATCTCGCCGCAGGGCAAGGTGACAGAGCGCTACACGCGCTGGGCCGATGGCGAGATCTTCTACGAGTTCCGCGTCGAGGACCCTGTGCT
The DNA here is from genome assembly GCA_903866395.1 of uncultured bacterium. Lineage (GTDB taxonomy): Bacteria > Pseudomonadota > Gammaproteobacteria > Burkholderiales > Burkholderiaceae_E > SYIM01. Next base: position 1,521 of record CAIPNM010000321.1, on the reverse strand, counting down.
CTACAAGGAAGCTTGGACGGGCGAGATGTCGCTGCGCGGCTCGGAGCAGCCGGTTTACGAATACGCCTGTCACGAAGGCAATCACGCGCTGCCGGGCATTCTTGCGGGCGCGCGCCAGTTGGAGCGCGAGGGACGTCCGCATCCGCCGGAGAAGCCGATCTTCGCTGGCGTGGATGTGTCGGACGGGGAGTAGCGGCTCGCTTGGCGGGCTCGCGGGTCTACCGGTACATCGCCGCCACTTTCCGCGCCTCATCCGCCACGGCCTTGCGAAGTGCGGGTGGTCCCAGCACCTCCACCTCCGCGCCAAGGCGTAGCAGCTGGCGCGCTGATTGCGATACGTCCTCCACGGGTATCTCCGCCTTCACCCATCCTTGGGGCTGCGCCTTTGCGTGTTTTGCCGCAACCGCAAGCTCTGCAGCCGGATAGTTGTCGCGCAGCAGCCTGCGGCCTTCGGGCGAGATGCGAATGATCGCGCGCCCATTCAGCAGGCGCGCCTCGAACTCACGGGCGGATGCCTCCCAGTGTTGCGCCAGATCGAAACGCGCGGGACGCTTGAAGCCCGTAGGCAGCACATCGAGAATGCGGATATTGGAGACACGATAGGTACGCGGCGCGGCCTTCTTTCCGACGACCTTTGGCGCAGAAGCGACGAGATACCAGACGCCCGCCTTCAGCACCAACCCGAGCGGATCGATCTCGCGCGTGACCGCAACCTTCCAGCTTTCATAGCCAATGCGCACGCGCTGGTCCTGCCAGACTGCTGCGGCGAGCGCGGGCAGCAGGCCCGGCGGCTCGATCCGCGCATACCGGGGCGCGGCGTCGAGGTGAAACCGGGAGGCGACGCGCTGAGCGCTGGCACCGCTTTCAGGCGGCAGGCTGGCGAGCAGCTTCAGCTGCGCCGCAGCCGCCTCCGCGCCAAGGCCAAGATCGGCGGCCGCCCCGCCTGCACCCGCGAGCAGCAGCACTTCCGCTTCGCTGTGCGTGAGGCCAGTGAGCCTGGTTCGATAGCCTTCGTGTAGTTCGAAGCCCCCTGCCCGCCCGCGCTCGGCATAGACAGGCACGCCAGCGGCGCTCAGCTGGTCAATATCGCGATAGATGGTGCGAATGGAGACTTCGAATTCCTGCGCAAGGGACTCGGCCGACAGCCTGCCGCGCATCTGAAGCATGATGAGGATGGAAAGAAGCCGGCTCGCGCGCATTTCTTCAGCATGCCCCGAAAATCATGCCACCCGATGGCAGGTATAGACGCGCATGCTTCGCCTGTCGCCGCATTTCGCGGCAACGGGGAAGAGGCGCTCATGATGAATCCTGACAGACGCGATGTCCTGAATGCGGGCGCGGCGCTGGGCGCGGCGGCACTTGTCGGAGAAGGGTTCAGCAGCGACGCTTTCGCGCAACCCGCGCCGGGCTATCTGGATGCAGTAGCGCCAGGCAAGCCGGGCGATTTCGACTTCCTGCACGGCGAGTGGAAGATCGCGCACCAGCGCCTGCTGAAGCCCGGCGAGTGGGACAGGTTTGCGG
>CAIPNM010000320.1 GCA_903866395.1 uncultured bacterium | reverse complement strand
GGCGATAGATCTGGTCAAATCTCAATCTCTTCGAATGGCTCCTCGTCACCAGTGACTGTTGCCCTATCCGGGCACGACCGAAAGTTAACGCTAAATCCGTCAGCCATCGATTTTGGCTCGGTGTTGGCTGGGTCGTTAAGCCCTTCGCAAAATGTGACGATCCTTAATTCTGGAGGTTCAACTCTCACGGTGTCTTCGCTCGCAATAACTGGATCGGATAGCGGAAGTTTCAATTTGAGCCATAACTGCTCTGTTTTGTTAGCAAACCAATCTTGCACTGCATCAATTGCGTTTGCGCCGCACGTATCAACTAGTTTCGGCCCGAAATCGGCTTCGCTGTCAGTTGTAAGCGATGTAACGGACAGTCCAACTACAATGCCTTTGACGGGTAAGGCAGGGGTGTTGTACTCGTTCAATGAGCTGACAGGGGGGCTTTCCACCAGTCAAGCGCAAACTCAACTCGCCATGAGATATCAGGCTACATCATCAATTTGGATTGGAACGGGACAGAATGCACATCATGTGTTAGTTCGAGACGCCGTCAACAAAGCTTTAATGATATTTGGCTTCTCTACTCACTCTGCGACCCTTACGACAGGGATTCCTGCCAACGCTACCGGAGAGAGATTTGAAGTTGCATTCGATGTATCTCCAACAGTAGGCTCCGATCCTGCGCAGGCGACTAGTGCAGCTGATCGGTTAGTAGTTCGCGCGATTGATGGGTTCGGAGTGATTCTTGGCCAACTATCGGTTGCTCCTGGCGTGTGGGGCGGGTCAAACAACTTCTCTAAGTATTCGTTCACCTACATTGGGAACGGCACTGGTCTTGTAAAAATTGTAATTACGTCGAGTGTTGTAACGGAAAAATTTGCAGGTGCAATTGACAATCTCTCGATTATCTCGAAACCTGACATCGTTTCCGCAGCTCTTTTGCAGGGCCATGAGCGTAGTATCAGTGAGCCGGCGATTCTCGGACGCACCGTAACGAGCCCGGTCGTGACGACCTCATTCTTGCCCATCACGATCTCGGGCACGACGCCGCATGCAGCGGGCACGACGAGTGGGCCGACCGCAGCGCGCACGAGTTCAGTGGCCTCGTCCGCCGCGGATGCCGCGACCGGTAGCAGCTACAAACTCAGCTCAACGACCGACGCCGTTCAGGGTCAGACGTGGCAACTCGACTACACCGACTCGGGCGGACGGGTGTTGGGTAGTGAGCGTATGGTGTCCACGAGATTCGTCGCCTGGCGCCGAGCGGATCGACGAGCGGTCGATCTGCCCACAACGGCGTGGGTGCGCCTGTGTGGGAACGAGGTGTTCACGCTGCAGGACGGCTACCAGCTCATTGCCAGCGGTCGCGACCGCACCCTGCAGAACGGCTGGCAGAGCGAGATCGTGGTCAAGGGCGGAGCTGAGGCCGTGCTGGTCACGGGCGTCTCGTGCTCAGGTGCGAGTGCGGTGGTGTCGGGTTATGCGTTCGGTGTGAGTGCCGATGAACCGCCACTGCGTGATGAGCCTATCGAAGCCACCTCGTTCAAGATCAAGCTCGATGCCATGGGTCGCGAGAGCGCGCGCAAGACCGAGGCACGCACGATCAGTCTCGGTGAGATCTGTGCTAACCCGCGGGCCAAAGAACTTGAGGGGTTCTGCCGGGCAGCGGAGAGCGCCCTTCGAAATTGATGGGCTTATGAGGTATTTTTGATCTAGACTGCCCCCAAATTATATGGCGGGGCGTCATGGGTACGGGTAGCACTGGGTTGGGTGGTCGGGCGCGCCAACTTTGGGTTGGGGTGTTTTTCCTCCTTCCGCTTCAATCGCTCGCCCAACCCGCCTCCCCAACACTGACCTTTAGCGCCGCAGCCTCCAAGGTCGCGGCCGGCAAATCGACGACCCTGCGCTGGTCGAGCACCAACGCGACGGCCTG
>CAIPNM010000319.1 GCA_903866395.1 uncultured bacterium | reverse complement strand
GCACTCGCACTCGGCCGATTTAACTCAAACATATTCTCGGTACTGAGAAACGAATAATCCATATAGCCCAGGCGCGCGAGCGGCTGAAGCGCAGCGATATCCACCCGGCCGTTGCGAATCACCGCATCATCAATGTACATCCCCACGACGCGACCAATAATAAGCGTGTAGGTCGACTCTCCCTCGCCGCCCGGCCCCGGGAGGCGAAACATCTTCCAGAGCTTGCACTCGAGCGCTACCGGGCTCTCGCCCACGCGCGGCGCTCGCACATAGTGCCCCGGCACGGCGGTGAGGCCCGCGAGCAGAAACTCGTCCACCTCGGCCGAGACCGGCGCCGAGCTCATATTCATCTGCTGCGTGAGCGCGCGGGTGGCGAGCGAGCAGGTGAACTCGCCTGTGGCCTCGATATTGCGCTGACTATCCTTGTAGCCCTGGGACGAAAACATCACCATGGGCGGCTTGTCGGCGATGGCGTTAAAGAAGCTGTAGGGGGCGAGATTATTCACGCCCTCGGGCGAGACGCTCCCGATCCAGCCGATCGGGCGCGGGACCACCACCGCTTTGAACGGATCGTGGCGCATGCCGTGCTGGTTGGTTGCAGTGTCGAAATGCATGGGGTGCTCCGTGTGCCGAAAAGACGGCTCGATCAATGCGAGGCCGCAAGCGTACCGCAAGCGATCGTTCTACGCCGGAGTAAGATCCGCGGCATGAACTCGCCCCCTTCTGCTACTGCGCAGCGACCGATCCCGCGCTGGATCGGGGCCGCGGTTCTCGTTGTCCTTTCCTTCCTCTTCAGCAGTAACCACGTAGCCGCCCGACTCGCCTTCGACCACGGTGTCACGGTGCTCACCGCAGTCACCGTCCGGTCGGCAGTCACCGCGATTGCAGTCCTTGCGCTACTCATGGTCTCGGGCGTCTCGCTCCGGCTGCCACGCACCACCCTTCTCAAAGCAGCGGCAGTGGGCATCCTCATCGCCGCCCAGAGCTACTGCCTTTATGCGGCGGTCGCGAGGCTTCCCGTCGCACTCGCGCTTCTCACCTTCAACACATTCCCGATCGTGATCGCGTTCCTCTCCTGGCTCTCAGGCGGGGAGCGTCCGTCGCGGCGCACGCTCTTCATGATGCCCGTGATCCTGAGCGGTCTGGTCCTCGCGCTCGACGCCGTAGGCTGGATCGCGCGCGGGCCGGTCACGGGCGACACCATGCTGGCAGGAGTGGCGTTCGCGTTGGGGGCAGCCCTTACCTTCGGGTCGGCCATGCTGCTCACCCAGGCCTGGCTCGGATCGGTTGACGGGCGATTGCGCAGCATGCTCACGATGACCGTGGTGGCGATCATCGCAGGCACCGCTGCCCTCGCTGGCGAGGGACTGCAACTGCCGGTCGACAACGAGGGCTGGCTCGGGCTTGGCCTGCTCACCGTGCTGTACGGCACCGCCATCACAGCGCTCTTCGTGGTGTTGCCGCGTATCGGCGCAGTGAACAACTCGCCCATCATGAACATCGAACCGATCTCTGCCATGTTCATCGCCTGGGTCGCCCTCGGCCAGACGGCGGCTCCCCACCAGATTGTGGGCGCACTCATGGTAGTGGGCTCGGTGATCTATCTCTCGAGCGGCAAACGGTAGACCCCCGCTCGCAAGCCCTCAGGCGGGCTCACGCAGCCCTGGCCGCAGCAGCATCCGCCCGAATGCCTGCCCCGCCTCGAGCACACGGTGCGCATCGGCCGCGCGCTCGAGCGGAAGTTCGCTGGTGATCACCGGCTTCACCATCCCCTGCTGCACCAGCGACAACGCATCCTGCAGCTGGTTGCGAGACGTGCTGATCACGCTACGAATCGTGATGTCGCGCAGAAACAGTTGCGCCGGGTTCAGTCGCACAAAGTCGCCCGTCAGTTGACCCACGAAAATCCACCGCCCGCCCATGGCCAGGCTGCGGCGCGTGGGCTCAAACAGCACGCTGCCCACGTTGTCGATCACAACATCAACGCCTTCGCCGTTCGTGAGTTCCTTGATCTGCGCGGAGAAATCCTCGCCGCGTCCGCAGACCACCACTTCATGCGCGCCCCACTGCCGCAGTCGCTCGGCCTTGTCGGGTGAGGTGGTGACCGCAAACACCTGCGCGCCCGCCCCTCGTGCGATCTGAAGCCCGTGCACACCCAGCCCGCCCCCCGCGCCGCTGATCAGCACCCGCTCGCCAGGCCGAACCTGCGCCACGTCGCGAATCGCGTTCAGCTCGGTGCCAATGGCGCATGAAACGATCGCTGCCTGCGCGAGGTCGACGCCCGCAGGCACGTTCGCCACGTTGTCGTCGCCGACGCTGACATACTCGGCGTAGCCGCCGTTCAGGTCGGCATCGCCCAGAAATTCGCGCTCATCACACGACGTTTCACGACCGCTGCGGCAAAAGCGGCAAAACCCGCAGATGTATCGGCGCTGTGCCGTACACACCCGATCGCCGGGCTTGAATGCACGTACACGCGGCCCCACCGACTCCACAATGCCCGACACTTCATGCCCCGGAATGAGCGGCATGCGGATGCCCCGGCGAAGCACGCCGTTACGAGTGACCACATCATGAAAACACACGCCACACGCCTCGACGCGAATCCGGACATCGTTGTCGCGGAGCGCCGGAAGCGGCACGTCCTCGAGTTGAAGTGCCTCGGCCTCACCGGCCGCACGAACCACCATGGCACGCATCGTCAGCTCCGCGCTTTCTTCCAGGCCTCAAACCGCAATTTCTGTTCAGCATTGGGCGGATAGAGCCCTGGGAGCGAGGCGCCCGTCTTCACCTCTCCCATGATCCAGGTCTCAAGCAGCTCCTGGTCAGTCGCCATTTTGGCAACCTCCTCGACGAGGGCCGCTGGAATGAGCACCGCACCATCGTCATCCAGCACCACGACATCGTCGGGAAACACCGCCACACCGCCACAGCCAATCGGCTGCTGCCAACCCACGAAAGTGAGCCCCGCGACCGAAGGCGGCGCTGCCACCCCGTCACACCAGACCGGAAGCCCGGTGCCAAGCACACCTTCCACATCGCGCACCACGCCATCGGTGACAAGCGCGGCCACGCCGCGCCGCGCCATGCGTTCACAGAGGATGTCGCCGAAGATTCCCGCGTCGGTCACCCCCATGGCATCCACCACCGCGATGCAGCCTTCAGGCATAGCCTCGATCGCAGCCCGGGTCGAGATGGGCGCGCCCCAGGATTCAGGCGTGGCCAGATCTTCGCGGGCCGGCACGAACCTAAGCGTGAAGGCCCGCCCCACCAGCTTGGGCTGACCAGGCTTGAGCGGCCGCGCGCCGCGCATCCAGACATTGCGCAAGCCCTTTTTGAGCAACACAGTTGTGAGGGTGGCGGTGGTGACTGCGGAGAGCGCCTGCCGGGCGGATTCGGAAATGCTCATGGGGTGGACTCCGAAGGAAAAGCGACTAAACGCTACCGGACTTGCCGGTAGAGGCCGGATGCTACAGCGATCCGCGTTGCGGATGTTGCCTCATGAAACGTGTCCCGCGCCGGCACAGATGCCGCTTTCGCGGGCTTCGACTAAGCTTGCGATGTTGTTCGGCCCCGCTTGCTTTCCGGAGATTGCATTTCATGTCCTCAACGCCATCCACCGCGCGCGTCGCACTTGTCACCGGTGCCTCGCGCGGCATCGGCGCCGCTGTCGCCGTTGAACTCGCCCGCCAGGGGATCGTCCCCGTGCTGGCCGTGCGGCACCCAGACAGCGCCCGCGCCACCGCCTCGGCCGTACAGGCCGTCGGCATCGACCCGCTCGTGGTCGCCTGTCATGTGGAAAACGCCGACGAGGCGCGCGCTGCAGTGGCCGCCACGCTCAATCGCTACGGACGACTCGACATCCTGATCAACAACGCAGGCGTGGTCGACCCCATGGGCCCCGTCGGTGCTGTGGACGTGAGCGAGTGGGACCGCGCCATTCGCATCAACCTTACCGGCCCCTACCTCATGGTCGACGCAGCCCTGTCCGCACTTCGTGCAAGCCCGGCGGGCACAGTGATCAACGTCTCAACCGGCGCGGCCCATGCCCCGCGCACCGGCTGGTCAGCTTACTGCTCGAGCAAGGCAGGTCTGGTCATGCTCACCCGTTGCCTCGCGCTCGAGTGGGGCCCCGAAGGCGTGGCGGCCTTCGGGCTGCAGCCAGGCATGGTCGATACCGACATGCAAAGCGCGATCCGGGCAGCTCAGGTCAACGAGGTGAGCCGCGTGCCCCGCGAGCAGCTCGGGAAACCTGAGCGCGCAGCCCGTCTGATTGCCTGGCTTGCCAACCAGCGCCCCATCGACCTCAATGGCCAGGACCTCTCGATTCGCGACGCTGAACTCGTCAAACGCGCGGGAATCGACGCATGAGCCTCGCTGCATCCACCGTTCGCCCGGCGGCGCTCGCGGGTGCCTTCTATCCGGCCGAGCCGTCGGCGCTTCGCGCGATGATCGGCGACTTCATCGAGCGGGCGCCGCTCCATCAGGTTGCGCCCAAGGCCCTTGTATCGCCCCATGCGGGCTACATCTATTCGGGCCCGATCGCCGCCACCACGCTCAAACCTCTGCTCGCTAGGGCGGGACAGATCCGGCGCGTGGTCATGCTTGGCCCCCCTCACAGGATGCCGGTACGCCGATTCTGTGTGCCGTCGGTGCGGGCGTTTGCCACGCCGCTGGGCGAGGTGCTTCTCGATCCGGAATTCATGGCGATCGTGCGCGAGCACCCAGGCGTGATCGTTGACGATGCGCCTCACGCACAGGAGCATTGCCTGGAGACGCAGCTCCCCTTCCTGCAGCAGGTATTGGGAGCGTTCACCATCGTCCCGATCCTGGTGGGCGGCGCCTCGGCAGAAGAGGTGGCAGCGCTTCTGTCGCGCCTCTGGGGCGGTGACGAGACGCTGGTTCTGATCAGCTCCGACCTGTCTCACTACCACGACTACT
>CAIPNM010000318.1 GCA_903866395.1 uncultured bacterium | reverse complement strand
CCGCCCACCAGCGTATCCGTACCCGTTCCGCCAGAAAGCCAATCCGCCCGCGCGCTGCCCTCGAGCAGGTCGTTGCCAGCGCCACCATCGAGATACTCTGCGCTCACGCCCCCGTTCAGCGTGTCAGCGCCGGCAGTGCCAATCAGATCGCGCAGTGCCGCCAAGCGATAAGAACGCACTTCATTCAGCGGAATTTCGCTCGCCATCATGCCGGCTGCTGATCCGATCGACAGGTTGTCTCCGATCGCGATAGAAGCAGTTCCACCGGCGGTCAGCGCCCCCCATGCGTAGGCATAAGGGTAGGTTGAGTAAGCTGTAAGTGTGGTCAGAGTCGACGGCGAGGGCTCTTGGGTCGCCATAGAGGTCTGGATCCCGGTGAGCGAAACATTCGCCGCAAGCCTCACATTGGGCCCACCCGCGAGTACCACATGAAACGGCTGATTGGGCGCCCCCGACAAAGCGAACCAGTCGGCATCACCGCGAAAAACTTGGCCGCTGAACTCCTGTCCGAACGCAAGCTGCACATTGCTTGCCGCCTGCAGGTTCGACACATCATCAACGACCCGTTCACTGGCCCCGTCGAGAAACCGAATCAGCTGAATATTCAGTAATTGGTCCGTGCCATCGGCGGAGTAAGGCGTGCCAACGCTCGCTGCAACCGTCACTGACCCGTTATCGTTCCGGGTGATGATGTAGTCGTACTCGGACCCTGCGTATTCGACGATGTTGAAGCCCGCACCGCCGTCAATCGTGTCATGGCCTGCGGCGCCGCGCAGCGTGTCGTCCCCCACCCCGCCTGCAGCATTGGCCGCGACGTTGGCAGGCAGCGTTGCGCCGGAGGTCATGGTTCCGGAGGCCTGGGTGGTGGAGGTCGGCGGCGTTTGTGCCGCGCCAGGATACGTGGTTAAAGTCGTCGTCATGGATCACTCCGTATCAAGCACAACGGCTTGATGGCAACCGCTATCTAATGCCACTAATTTTACGCGCCCCGCAAGCCCTGAACTGAACGGCTGAGCAAATCGCTCCGTCGCATCACTCGCCCCCCTCACCGAAACCCCGGCTGCGCACACCGCAGCAACGCTACTGGCACTTCGGGTGCACGCGCTTTCAAAAACTCCGCCGCAAAAGGAACGATTCGCCACGGATACGTTGTGCCGCTCCAGATCGCTTCGATGGCCAGACGCTCAACCGGGCCACGCGCGCCGCGCATCAGCACCAGCACCGGTGGCATGTCGTCAAAGGTCGCCTCGACCAGCAGCCACTCTGACAGCAGATCGATTCGCACCACCCGCGCCGACTGTGAGTCTGGCGGGCTGTAGTGTTCAAGCAGCGCCTGTGCAGTACGACCAACGGAACTTGTGCTTTCTACCCTGCGCACACTCCCACACTCGCTCACAAGTCGCCCCCACATCTCGGCGACGCTACCCACCACGTCGAACGGTTCAGCATTGAGTGTCAACAGCAGGCGCTGGTCCCTGATCTCGAGCCTCGGCTGCACCAGAAGGAGCGCGAGCACTGCCAGCCCGATGAGGCTGAACCATTGCGCAAAGCGCCTACGCCTGTCATCGCGACCTCTCATCCCGTCAACTCCGCAGCCCGTCCACCGATCGACACCTATCCTCCCTTCCTGGGCGATTCCTGAGGCGCGTAGCCCACTGTGTGACAATCCCGCCATCAATGCCCGATGGTGGCGCAAAGTGCCAAGCCCTGCCGAATCCACCCACACCTTCACCCTGAACGCCCAGTCCGTCACGGTCGCCGCGGCCGATGACGAACCCCTTCTCTACGTCCTTCGCGACCGCCTCAACCTTCCCGGCACCCGGTTCGGTTGTGGGTTAAACCAATGTGGCGCCTGCCGGGTGCTGATCGATGGCCGCTCCGTGGCAGCGTGCGATACGCCAATG
>CAIPNM010000317.1 GCA_903866395.1 uncultured bacterium | reverse complement strand
TGCCGACTTGACCGATCCCGCCAGCCCGGTTTACAGCGGCACGGTAAGCGCGCTCAACGCGTACTTCGCCAATGGGCACGCCACTTATTCGATCTCGGCCGGCACCACCGCACCGATCACGGTGTCGTTACTCGACTCGGGCAATCAGAGCGTCAGCGTTGCTGCTTCGTCAGTCGAGGCTTACAGCCTCGCCACTGCTAGTGTGCAGCAGCAGCCGGGGTTACCCGCAAGCTTATCGGTGGTTAACACGGGATCGTCTGCCTCGCCGGTCGTGCTCTCGGCTGCGCTCGTCAGTGGCCCCAGCAGTTCGACCGCTGCAACGGTCACGATCCAGGCGTTAGACGGTGGCATCTTGAGTGGCGTGTCAGCACAGGGCGCATTGGTTACGACCGTGAGCGCGAGCGAGCTGACGCTCACCGGAACCATTGCGCAGATCAACGCCGCCTTGAGCGCACTCGGTACGGTCAGCTATCAGCGCTCGCCGAGCCTGTCGGAGACGGAGCGTCTGCGCGTGACCACGCAGATCGGCGACGTCATCACTCAGACGGTTGCGACGCTCCCGGAGCCCACCGTCACGGCTGCCCCGACACTCACGTTACCAGCGACAGCGTCGCTTGTGGCGGGTGCGAATAGCCCAGTGTATTTCGGCACCGACCGCCTGACGTACGCAGGCAGTGGGGATCTGCGATTCGCAGTGACCGCTGCGAGCGGCACGCTCAGTGCCGGGGCATCTTCGGGCAATGTGATCGTTGAATCCGCATCGAATTCATCGATTGTGCTGCGGGGATCGGCCAACGATATCGACAGCTGGGTGTCACTTGGCAACATTCGCTATCGGGCTGCTGCTTACACCTTATCGACTGGTTCGCTGACCGCGTTCCGCGCGCAGGCGGTCGACACTGAGCTGTATTTCACGGTGACGGGTGCGAGTTCAGGCGCGCTGTGGGGCACCGGCATTTACACAGACGATTCGTCCCTCGCTGCGGCCGCGGTTCATGCAGGAGTTCTGGCGGTTGGGCAGACCGGGGTCGTTAAGGTGACCTTGAAAGGGGCGCAATCGAGCTTTATTGGCGGCACCAGCAATGGCGTTACTTCATCTGGCTACGGCTCGTTGGGCGGTAGCTATAGCGTGAGTGCGGCGCCGGCGGCTACCGGATCGCTCACAGTGGAGGTTGCGCCGGTTGATCAGCCTGCTGCGATTGCGTCGGGTGCAGTATCAATTGACACGGTGCCAGTCACTACGGGTACGAGCACATCAGCGCCCTCGATAAGCCTGCCGGAGCGTCTCCAGCTGTCGTCGCAAGGCAGCACAAACCTGCGTGCGACGGCATCGCCATTCAGTACTGCTGAAGCGCGGACACTTACCGTTGTGCTCGCGGTCCCCACGCAAGATGGCGACCTCACCCTCTTCAACGACGACAGCGCCGGCAACGCCGACGGCGTGACCGTCAGCGTCGACACTGTTAACAGCAAAGAAGTTGCCACCTTAAGCGGGTCTGCATCCGCCCTCAACACCTTCTTCACTACCGCCGGCAAGATCACCTACAACAGCATCGCAGGTGATCTAAAGGTCACGGTCTCGGCAGGCGCGGGCAACACGCTCCGCAGTCTCGAAACCGTGTGGCGGATGGAGGCTCTGGTGAGCGCAGCCATGCCGCAGATCGGAACGCTTTCGCAAAAACTGCTGGTGACCAACGGCTACGACAACCGTATTGCCTTCAGCGGCCTCACGCTGTCGGGCACCGGCACACTGACAGCCACGCTCGCGCTTCCCGCGGCGCTCGTGCTCGGCACGAGCCCGGGCTGGTCGGCACCGGACGTGGACGGGGTCGACGCTACCGTCTCGAACTCCGGTCGTACGCTGACACTCGAAGGCACAGCGACCGACCTGCAGAATTATCTCCAGAACTCGGATCGTATCGTCTATAACGGACCGGGCCAGGTGAGTGGCGCATCGATTCCCGTCACCCTCGAGCTCAGAAAAGGCGACGACGGGGTCAACGAAACGATCGCGACGTTTGCGTTCGACGAGCCGGTACAGCCCACGACGACCGACCAGAACATTCGGCTGCGTTTGCAGGCGGCGGATCCGTACCAGAGCGGCTGGGTGAATGTAATGTTCCCGAGGCCCGGTTCGACCAACACCAGTCAGCTGATCGATACCGCGGATACGGTGACCAACCAGTCGGTATACGTGGAGCTTGAGGTTGCTCGGAGCGCGCTTCAGATCGCAGGCTTGGAGACCACTCCGGGTGCTTTCGGGTCGACAGGCAGTATCACCGTCGCAGCGGGTTCGGCACTATCCGGCGGGGGTAACGCAACCCGTTTCATCGGCTCGCCTTCCGCCCTCAACGCCTTCTTCGCCACGTCTGGCAATGTCCGCTACAACGCGAGCTCGGGTGCCGCTTCGATTGCCGTGCGCATCGGTTCTTACTCGCTTGCGGTGGCCGGTGCAGCGCCTACTTTGGGTACCGCGTTTACCGTCAACGGCGTGGCCACAGGTGCCGTGACCTACACCGTAGAGGCGAATGACCTGACGGCGGCCGGAGATGGAACGGGTGGTCTTGCAACGCTCGATCAGGCCCGTGCCAACATCGCGGCAAAAATTGCTGCGGCCATCAACAGCGCTGCCGGTAAGCTCGTCGCAGCAACCGCCTCCACCGCGCCCGCTGCTGGCACCATCCTGCTCGACCGCGCAGGCGGCCCGATCACAATCACCGCCTCAGTCACCGGCAGCGAAGCACAGCTCGCCGTGCTTGGCACGACGCAGACACGCGGCCAGATCCCGATCGTACGGCCCAATGGATCGGGTGTT
>CAIPNM010000316.1 GCA_903866395.1 uncultured bacterium | reverse complement strand
CTCGGAGATTCTGTTCACCGCCGGCGTGACCCTGGTCGCCCCCCTTCCCAAGCAGTTTGAGCTGGGCACGGTGTATACGGCGGCAGTAAGCACGCGCGCAGCGCAGCCGGCGCTCGCAGAGCGGGTCATTGCGTTACTCGCCGCCGAGTCGAGTGCCGGGCTTCGGTCGCGCTGCGGTTTCGAGTAAGCGCATGCACCGCGCCGCAACACCCGCGCACCAAGGTCGGATCACGACCTCTCGCTTTGGTGCAGGAACCGCTGCATAGGCCTGCTGTCGCCCTCATTTCGCTACTGGCATAGCGCTTGCTGACGAATGTCCATCCTCCACCAACGGACCATTCGCCATGCAAGCCAATCGCCGCTCCTTCGTGACCAAGGGTGCCCTGGCGGGCGCCGCCGCCACCACGCTCGCCGCCCCGGCCATCGTTAAGGCCCAGTCCACCATCACCTGGAAAATGACGAGTGCCTATGTAAAGGGCTCCCCCTTTTACATGGATGGTCCTGGCAGTGCCACCGATCTCGCGCGACGAATCGAAGCCATGTCCAATGGTCGTCTTCGTATCCAGGTCTTCGGGGCGGGCGAACTCGTGCCTGCATTCGAAGGGTTTGATGCAGTCCGGGCGGGCACGGTGGAAATGAACCATGCCAACAGTTATTTCTGGACCGGCAAGACTTTCGCTGCACAGTACTTCACCGCGGTGCCGTTCGGCATGAATTTTCAGGGTATGAACGGCTGGTTGTACGACGGTGGCGGGCTCGATCTGTGGAACGAGGTCTACGCGCCGTTCGGCATGATCGCCTTCCCCTGCGGCAACACCGGCGTACAGATGTCGGGCTGGTTCAAGAAGGAAATCAATTCGGTGTCCGACCTGAAAGGCCTGAAGATGCGCATCCCAGGTCTCGCAGGCAAGGTGTATTCGAACCTGGGCGTTGATGTGAAAGTGCTGCCCGGCGGCGAGATTTTTCCTGCACTCGAACGTGGGGTGATCGACGCTGCCGAGTTTGTCGGTCCGTTCCAGGACCGAAGGCTGGGCCTTCACAAGGCGGCAAAGTTCTACTACACCACGGGCTGGCATGAATCCGCCACGGTGTCGGAACTGCTGATCAACCGAGCCGCCTGGCAAAAGCTTCCGCGTGATTTGCAGGCCATCGTCGAGAACGCGGCTGCGGCGTGCAATGTCATCAGCGAAGCCTGGTGTCAGAAGGCCAACTCCGACGCCATGGACGATCTGGTGAAAAACCACAAGGTCATCGCCAAGCCCCTGCCGGACGGAGTGGTGAAAGCGCTTCGCGCGGAAACCGAAAAAGTCCTTGCCGAGGCCATCTCGAAAGATGCCCTCACACGGAAAGTGCACGACTCCTATTTCGCATTCAAGTCGAAATACGACCGCTGGAGCGAAATCAGCGAAGAGGCTTATCACGTAACGGTCCGCGGTTGATACCCCCATGCGTGGCACCCCTCGGTCCAGCACGGAGCGCTGGCCTGCATTGATAGAGCGGCTGATCGATGCGGTCGGCCGGCTCACGCTCTGGATCACCTTGGTGATGATCACGCTGGTGGCGATCAACGTGATCCTGCGCTACTCGCTCAGTTTCGGGTCAGTCTGGGCGCAGGAGCTGGAGTGGCATCTGCTCGCCGTGCTGATCCTGCTGGGGCTTAGCCATGCGCTTCAGCGCGGCGACAATGTGCGCGTCGATGTGTTCTACGCTGGCTACAGCGCCCGGATGCAGCGGCTGGTCGACCTGATCTCGATCGCGCTGCTGTTCGCGATCGCAGCGCTGTTCGTCAAGCTGAGCATCCCCTACGTGATGCAGGCTTATTCCATCAACGAGATTTCACAGGACCCCGGCGGGCTCCCCTACCGCTGGCTGATCAAGGCCTTCATTCCGCTCGGTTACCTGTTGGTCGCCCTGCATTGCATCGCATCCTTTGCGAGACGACTCATGGAGCTGCGCGATGCTTGAACCACAAACCATCGCCCTCCTGATGCTGGCCGCGTTCTTCGGGCTTCTCATGGTGGGCATCCCGGTGGCCACCACCCTCGCCGTGGTCGGATTCGTATTCGGCTGGATCGGCTTTGGAGACGGGCTCTTCAATCTGCTCCCAGCCCGCTTCTACGGAATCGTTGCTGGCTACCAGTGGATGGCGATTCCTCTGTTCGTATTCATGGGCGTGATGCTGGAGAAATCGCGGCTGGCCGACGATCTGCTCGACGTGATGGGCCTGGTTGCGGGCGGCGTACGCGGCGGCATGGGTGTGGGCATCATTCTGTTCGGTGTGCTGATGGGCGCAACGACCGGCATCGTGGGCGCGACCGTCATCACGCTGGGGCTGCTTACGCTACCCACCCTCATTCGACGCGGCTACGATAAGGGGATCGCGTGCGGTGCCATCTGCGCATCAGGCACACTCGGCCAAATCATCCCGCCCAGCCTGATCCTGATTCTCCTCTCCGACATCATGCAATTGTCGGTAGGCACGCTGTTCGCAGCCGCCGTGATGCCGGGGCTGCTCCTCGCGGGGCTCTACATCATCTATCTCCTTGTACGTGGCTGGATGAACCCGGAATTGATGCCAGCCATTCCTCTGGAAGAACGACTCAAGGTGAGCCGGCGCGAGTTGATGACCCGCTTCTGGAAGGTGGTGGTGCCGCCGGTCCTGCTGGTGCTGTGTGTGCTCGGTGCCATCGTGGGCGGCGTGGCCGCGCCCACCGAAGCGGCTTCAATGGGCGCAGTGGGCTCGGTCTTGATCACCCTCGGCGCGCGGCGCCTGTCGTTCAAGGTGCTGAAGGACGTGGCCCTGGAGACCTCAAAGATCACGGCCATCATGATGTTGATCCTGATGGCGGCACAGGTCTTTGCGCTCGCCTTCCGCGGACTTCAGGGTGAAGAGCTGATCACCAAGATGTTCGACCTGATCCCCGGTGGGGTGAACAGCGACATCTGGTTCATGATGCTCTTGATCTTCGTGCTTGGCTTCTTCATTGAATGGATCGAAATCAGCTATATCGCGGTGCCGCTCTTCATGCCCGTGCTGATCAAGCAGGGCGTGGACCCGGTGTGGCTCGCCATGCTCATCACAGTGAACCTGCAGTCGTCGTTTCTCACGCCGCCGTTTGGCTGGTCATTGTTCTATCTGAAGGGCGTGGCGCCACCCGAGGTCACGATTCGGGATATCTATCGAGGGGTCGTGCCCTTCATTGCGTTACAGGCCGTAGCGCTCTTTCTGGTCTTCATTTTCCCGGAGATTGCCCTGTGGTTACCGAAGGTGATTGGCTGGTAGCGGCCGCAGCGCTATAGCCGTACGACCGGAGAAACATCTCGTTCATGTGTTGCGCGGCGGTACATGGGGGATGCAGAGCGCTTGCGCCCGGCGCCACACAGCTCGGGATGGCATCAATCACCGCGTCGGGCCTCGGCGACAGGAAGAACGGAATTGAATAACGATAGCGGCCACTTCGGTTGTTCTTCACACGGTGCATGTTGGATGCATACACACCGTTGGTCCAGCGTGCCATCAGATCACCCAGATTGACCACCAGCGCGCCTTCGATGGGCGGCGCCTCGATCCAGTCGCCCGCCAGATTCCGGACCTCGAGCCCGCCAGAATCGTCCTGCGCGAGCAGCGTGATCCCGCCCCAGTCGGTGTGGGCGCCCGCACCGATCTGATTAACCGCCGCGCTCGAAGGTTGGGGGGGATATTTGATCAAACGGAGCGTGGCCGATGGCGGGTCGAAGTAGGGCTTGAACCAAGGGTCATCGAGTTCAAGCGAACGCGCGACGAGCTGCAGAAGATGGTCGCCCAAATGGGCCATCTCCGCGTAGTAGGCAACCATCACCTCGCGAAGTTCGGGAAGTTCAGCGGGCCACTGGTTATGGCCATAGCCTCGCAGCTGCCGTTGCGACCAGGGATGGTCGTCGGGCAACTCAAGCCCGCAGTAAAACGATTCCTTCAGATCGGGCGGGGCGGCTGGCGCACTCGCATCCTGGCTGTCCAGCACCTGGGCCGCGATCGGCTCATAGCCGGCACGGCTGGCTGACCGTCGCATATCGATCGCGGTCTTGGTTTCCAGCGGGAGCTCGAAGAAGGCCTGCGCCGCGGCGAAGGTGCGTTCGAGCAGATCGCGCGGGAAACCATGGCCGGTGACATAGAAAAATCCAATGGTTCGGCACGCGATATGGATCTCGCGCGCAGCCTGATCACGACCGGTCGCATCGGACGACCGCGACGCAGTGAGATCGATCAGCGGCACGCGGGTCGCGGGCGAGGGGGAGCTGTAGGGAATCATCGCGGCGTCTCGATGGAGGGGTGGTTCGAAATTTGCAGGGATTATTTCAATGCACAGCACTGGTGCGTGGTTTTCCAAGAACGGATGAGTGCCTCATGAGTTTAGTCGCCCCCGAAGCAAGTGCCGCGCCGGTTGCCCGCGTGGTCGATCTGATTGTCGAACCGATCAGCGCCGAAGCGTTTCTTCCATTTGGAACACTGATCGAAGCGACCGAAGACGGCAAACTGTTTGGCCCCGACGAGGCGCAACTGCAACTCACACAGGGCACGCCGCGTTTCTATGTGATGCGGTTACACGGCCGTCCCAAGACTTTCAACCGGATCACCCGACACCTGCAGGTCACGCAGTGTCTCGCCTCGGTGGGGGGCAAGCCCTGGCTGCTCGCCGTGGCTCCGCCCGACCAGCCTGACGCTGCCGATGGCGAACCCGATCCGGCAGCCATCCGCGCGTTCCGGATCCCGGGCAATGTGGCGATCGCGCTCTATCGCTCCACCTGGCACGCCGGTCCCTACTTCGATGAGCCGGTGCAGGATTTTTTCAATCTCGAGTTGGCCGACACCAATCAGATTGATCATCACAACTGTCTGCTTGATCGGCGGTTCGGCCTGACCTTCCGGTTCGCCGAGTAAGCCTCGGAGCGCCAGGTATGTCGCTTCGTCTGCACGACAGGTTCTCTTACTCACCGATTATCAGTCGGCCGGTGTATGACTGGCCGGGCGGGCATCGGCTAGCGGGACTGGGGCAACCGCGTGGGCATCTGGAATTTTCTGGAGGTGCTTGACGAATTTGCCCTCCCAACTGCCGCGTGGTGCCCAACGGCCTGTCATGGTGCGGGCACCGACCGCGCCGCACCGCGCTGGCGCGGATCGGCCAATTCCAAAATGGCACACGGGTTGCAACCTCCCCTCCTCCCTGCGCCGTATTACCGGAGTATCTCCATGTCTGACCTCTCGAACGTTCGCCCGTCCAGCCTTGAAGCCCTGCGCGAACGCGTCCGCTTCGATCTGGAGTGCCTTAACTATCCGGCCCGACCCTGGGTTCGGACCCTCGCCGGAGAAGAGGATGTGCTTGACTGCGCGATCGTAGGCGGCGGGCAATACGGACAAAGTCTCGCATTCGGACTCCTGCGCGAGCGCGTGCAGCGGGTGGTTGTGTTCGACGCCAACCCACCCGGGCTCGCGGGCCCATGGCTCACGTTCGCGCG
>CAIPNM010000315.1 GCA_903866395.1 uncultured bacterium | reverse complement strand
GGAGGGGGCCGCGGTGATCGTGTAGCCCGAGGGTGCTGTAAACGACACCGTGACCGGCGTGGACGCAGTCTGTTGGGCAGATAGATAGCGCGTCGGAATGACCGCCTCAATCACGCCGTCAGGCCTCTCCCAGCCCAGCTGCAGACCACGACCCAGGCCGTTGCTCGCCGCCGCATCCAGCTGGCGAATATCGATCTGCACGCTTTCGCCGGCAGTCAGCGTGATCGCCGACGACACCACCGGCTGGGCGCTCACGCCGGTGAAGGTCTGGCTCACTGCCAACGAAGCCGCCGAGGCCTGCGGCGTCTGCAGATACACCGCCGCGGCACCGTTACTGAGCAGCCGCAGTTTGTAGGTGCCAGAAGTAGGCGCGGTAAGCGTGCCGCGCAGGCGCTGGAAGTGGGTGACCGAGCCGTCGTCGCCGGCGCTAAAGGGGGCAAGACTCAGGTGCCCGACCCGACCACTGAAGGAGGGCGATCCCAGGCTGGTGGGCAGGCTATCGAGCTGCGCAAGCACCGCACTGGGGTTGGAAAACGTACGGTTCGTCGCGGTGCCACCCATGGTGGCGAAATTGCCGCTCCAGCGCTCAAGACCGAGCCCGCCAAACAGAGCGAAGTCGAGCGGCGCAGTCGCTCCGGCAGCTACGACAAGCGACTGCGGCGTTGACAGCGACTCGGCCATAACGGACGCGGCTGCTGCCGTCTGCCGGGTGAATTCAAGCGGCAACACTGCGCGCACGAATACGCCGGTTGGAGCAGCGCTTGCGCCCGACACCGCAGCCAGCTCGTCAACCCGTATGGTCAGCTCGGTGTCGGCACTGGTCGCGGTCAAGCGCAGCCTGCTCGTGCCGCTTAACCATTGGTTGATTGCCGTGGGGCTGCCGTCGATCTCAACACTGCGGCCGTCTGAGGCCAACGCAAAGCGCGCCAGCGTCGAGGTGCTGGCGCCGGCAGCGAGCGACAGTTGTCCCGCCACCACCGCGATCTGCACCCGGACGCCGGCAGCGCTTGAGGTCACGAGCGGCGATGCCATCGTTACATCAACTTGCGTGTTCGCTGTGACTCGATAGCGCTGCGGTACGCTGATCTGTAGCGCTGTCGCTGCAGCAGGTTCGCTCACGACATGCTGTTGCAGCAGCATTCGGCCCGATGCGGTGCGTTTGCCCTCGGCAAACGACAGCAGCAAGCTCACCGAGGTGCTGGTAGCGTTTGCTGTAAACCCAACGCTACCCAGGGTGTTGAGATAGGTGTTAAGCGCAGACGCTGAGCCCGTCAGCACCAGGCGCCGACCCGATAGTTCGAGCACCGCGCTGACCTGTCCCGCCGACGTGGTGGCGCTTGCCGCGCTGAACTGACCGGATTCCGCCTCGAGCGTGAGGCTACCCGCGGCACCGGACAAATCGTCAGGTGCCTGGACCGTGTTGGCAGTAAAGAGCAGGTTAGAAGCGGTGCCAACCAACACCGGCGCAGAGGCCGGCGCGCGCAGCAGCGGCGAGGAGCCCAGGCCTAATGCGCCTGGTGAAACCAGCAGAAGGCTGGTGCTCGCGCGGCCTTCAGCGGAAACGGCTTCAATGCTGAGAGTCTGATCGCTCGCGGCTGCAACATGCTGTAGCCGCCCAGCCGTGGACAAGAACTCGTTGAGCGCGTTGGCGGTCCCCGTGAGCGTCAGCGCGCTCGCCGAACCTCCTACGATAACGCCCGAGACACCGGTTGCGCTGAGCGTTCCTGCCGCGACACTGAACGTGAGCGTGATGACGCCAGTGCCCGCGGTCAGCGTGTTGGGCGGGAACACCAGGTTATTGCTCAGAGCCGCAAAAACCTCGAGGGATTGCGGCACGCGCAGCGTGGGTGCGAACACCTGAGGACCCGAGATGACGCTTGCGGCAAGGCCTGATACCGCGGCAGCTACGTTGCCGCCTGCTCCCAGGGCAATCACTGAGCCGTTAAGCGTGTCGGCCCCGGCGAAGAGCCGGACCTCAAGCTGGTCGGCCGCCGCCGCGTTGATCCAGCCCGGACCAGGGGGAGTCACCTGAACGCCGGTGACTGAAAACGCCTGCGTCGCATTGGCCACGCTGATGAGGGTGACAGTATTGCTGTCGGCGCTGACCGAACTCAGTCCCGCCAGATTCGCTGCGCGCAAGGCCTGTGCCGCACGAGCCGCAACACCCGCTGCATTGAGTCCGGTGAAGTCAACTCTCGACAACAGCGAGACTGGGCTGCCTTCTATGGTCAGATTGATGCCCAGATCGTATTCGCCCACGATCGATCCAGGCTCGTTGAAGTTGAGCGTCCAGATCGTCGGTGCAAAGGCACCTGCGCTGGCGAGCGCATTGCCCGCCTGCAGGCTGGGTGGAGCAGACAGCGCGGGGCTTCCCTGCTGGCCGGCAAACGGCGCGTAAAGCTGGCCGCCGTTCGAACCTTCAGCACCGACCGATGTGGTGCGATAGAAGTGGAGCTTGCCCCCGGTTCCGCGTGTTCCGGCGATCAGGTCGGCATCAGCGTCCGCCCCCGCACCCGATAGCTCGCGAATCACAGGCTGAAAGCTTGATCCAAGAGGTGCCGACAGCGATAGGTACAGATCGCGTCCCGCTGCCACCCGACCGATGGTGATCGAAGCGCCCGCCGCATCCAGCGACAAATCGGTACCGGAGGCCGCATCGATCACGGTCATGACGCCCCCGGCCGAAGCCAGCAGCGCGCCGCCCGCAAGCGCCGACTCAAGTCTGAGGTCACCCTCAGCAGCCAGACGCACATCACCTGGCGCTTCAGTGGGTGTCGCGCCCGCAGCGCCCGCGCGTACGACCGTGACCGACCCGATATCGTCGATCCGGATCGAGCCCGCGCCGGCGCCAAGCGCATTCGCCGCAGCAGACAGCGTGCTGCTAACCGTGCTGGCATCGGTGCGCAGGCGCAGATCCACGCCGCCCTCGGCGCTGATCGTTGTTGCCGTGACCAGGCCCGTACCCGCTACGCGGATAGCACCCGCAGAGCCGGTTTTAAGCGTGACCGTACCCTGAGCAGCGGTGATGATCGCGGCGCCGAGCTCGAGCCCGCCTGCGGCTTCGAGCGCAACGGTTTTTCCGCCCGCTGTCATGCCATGACCTGCCAACAGTTCGCCACCAGCAATCCGAAGCATTCCAGCACGATTCACGCTGAGATTGCCTGCCGCTCTAAGGCTCAGCTGATCGGTCTCGGGCAATGCCGCAGCGGCGGAAACGTTCAGGTCACCGCCCGTTTCAATGGCAAGCTGGGTGAGCGTCTGACCTGCCGATGCGGCGCCCAACGTCCAGCTCGCAGTCCCCAGATCGAGCGCCGCGGCCGCGCTCGCCCCGCGACGCGTCACCGACAGCGCGTCGTTGGCGCGCAACTCGAGCGCAAGCGCCGCCGGTAGATCGCCGGCCAGCGTGACCGAGCCGCCGCTTCGTAGTATGAGGTTAGAAGTGCCCGGCGCTGACGTGCCGAGATCAAATGCTAGCGAGTCAGCCGCCCGGATCTCAGTGCGACGCGACCCGGTGAAGAGTCGGGTACTGCCGAGTGCGCCCGCCGCTACCAGCGTCAGTTCGCCGATCGACCCGGTGAGCGCTGCCACCGCATCGCTTCCGTTCAACGTAAGACCGGCCCCGCTCTCGAGCGCGACCACCGCATCGGCTGCAGACCGCACCCTGGTGACCTGCACCGCACCCGCGCTTCGAATCGACACGCCACCGGCGCTGGCCTGCACACTGCTGAGCGTAAGCCCCGCGTTCGCAGCGCCGATCGAATCCACATCTGTCAGGTCGAGGCTACCGGTGCCGGCAAGCGCCTCGATTGAATTGGCGGCGATGGTCATGGCCGCAATAGTCTGGCCCGCCTTCAAGCTGAGCGCGCCAGCGGCCAACAGCGGCTGCCCCGAGGCAAGCCCAGCTGCCAGCCCGATCGCGCCACCCGCCTCCACACTGAGCGCCCCAGGGGTTGCACTGGCACCCGGCATGCTCCGGTCGGCCAAGTTGCCAACGAACACCATCGCATGCGCACGGCTGAGGGTGACGTTGCCCCCCGCTGTCAGCGTGATCGATGAATCTCCGCTGAGCAGCGCGCTGTCTGCATCCAGAGTCAGGTGACGGCCCGCGTCAAGACGGATGGTGCCTGAAGTGGTCCAGGCAGTGCCCGTGACCACATCAAAGGTGGCCAACGTGGTTCCGGTGATCGTGACATCGCTGTCAGCACCGCCCGCCTTCAGCAGAATGCCGCCAGAACCGGAACGCACCGCGACACCCTGGTCGAGCAGCGCGTCGCCGCTGACCGATATGGATCCGGCAAGCGTCGTAAGCGACACCGCGCCGGACGACCCGGTGCGCAGTCCCGAGCGCGCAGAAATGCCATCAGCGACCGCAATACCAGTCTCGCGCACCACGGCCAGCGACAGAGCGTCAAGCGGCGCAATCGCGATTGCATCTTTTTCGAGAATTCGGATGCTGCCTGCGCCGCTGCCATCACCCGTCTGTGCGGCGATTCGCGAAACCGAAGTGCGGATCCGCGTGGCGTCGCTTGCGCCACCAATTCCGGCCGCCCCGAGCAGGACCAGATCAGCGCCTGCCAGGTTCCAGTCAGTGGTGTCAGCGGGAAGAGCGCTGGTGATCGCACCTGCGCCGGCGTCGATCACCAGATTGCCACTCGGCCCCTGAGAGGCCGTAGCGTCAATACGCGCCAGCACCGCGCCGTTTGCACCGACCTGCACCGACCCGCCCGCGGTGGCAATCTGAGCGCTTGCTGCCATGTTGAACGCACCGGCCGCGCCAAGATCCACCGACACATCACCGCCAGCGCTTCGAACCAAACTGCCAGCGGCAAGACTGCCCGTCCCGCGCGCATACAGACCAATGTCACCGCCATCGGTACTGACGCTCACCCCGCCGGCAACCGACAGTCCGCCTGCGCCACCAAGGTAGAGATTTCCACCCAGCACGGCGACCGGCTGCGCGACCGACAGCGCCCCTGCAGAAGTACGTATGCTGACCGTTGCCGGCTTGCCGACTGCACCCGCCGTCACGCCCGCGAGCGTCACGGTGGAATCTTCTATCCCGCCGCCCGCGGAGCTCGAACCGTCAGGGTTGGTTGCGATGGATTCGACACGCGGGAACGTGCCGGTAATGGAGTCGATCGACAGCGCCTGGGTTGAAACCAGCGCAATGTCACCACCGCTCGCCGCAGCAAGCCTGCCCACCGCAATTTCAAGGGCCGCCAAGCGCCGGCCAGCTTCGCCGATACCAAGCGCTGAATCGAGGATGAGCGCGGCCGCCTTCACTTCAGCGGCGGAATCATCACCTGCTTCCAGCACGCGGCCCGCAGCCGTGCGTAGCGCCACCGTTGCCGTTCCGGCATCAACGCTTGCGATGACGATGTCGTTTTGCGCACGGACGAGCACATTTCCACCGGCCCCCTGGTCGTCCAGCGTGCTGAGGGTGGCTCCCGCTGCCTGCAGCACGCTCCCGCCACGCGACTCAATATCGATACGACCCTTAGGATTGCTCACCTGAGCCGCAGCCGAGAATGCAACATTGCCGCCTGCCAGCAGCGACAGTACACCCTCGCCCATTTCGATCAGGTTATTGACGGCGAGCGCGCCCGCGACTGCCTCGAGCAGAACCGTTCCGCCTGCGTCACTGCCGGTACGCAAGCCCGTCTCAACCGACAGATCCTGCGCGGCGCTCACCAGAAACTGGCCGCCCCGATCGGCACGAAGCCCATCGCCGGTAATCGACACGCTATCGGAATCATCCACCGAAATCACGGTGCGAAGTCCGGCATGGGTGCGCGCTTCCAGCGTGTTCCCGTCAATCGACAATGCTTTGGTTAAGGTCCCGATATTGCGTAGCCCCGGCGCCTGCTCGGTCTGGACCGTGTTGCCGGCGGTGAGCTTCAGGTGGTCGCCCGCTACGTGAACCATGCCTTGATCAAACGAGCGCATCGAGCCGTAGATGCTGCCCGCCCAAGACTGCAGCGTGACATCGCCCGCCGACGCGTTCACGCCCGCCAGCATGATGTCGTCGGTGAGTTCGATGATGCTGATGTCACCGAGGGCATTGGCCTTCAGCGTGCCAGGCAGCCAGGCGTTGTTCCCGGGTTGTACAAGCCCGTTTTGTCCAATCTCGATCTTGAGCGGACCAGCATTACTCTTGATAACGCCGCCCGTGCTGCCGGCCAGACCCTGAGCGATCAGGATCATGTCGCCCGCACTGCGCAGAATCGGATCGTCAGCCGCGTGGTTGGTCAAAATCGACCCGGTCGCGGCAAGCCTCATCCGTGCGCCAGCCTCAATGCCGCGGGTGAACATATCCACCTGATCACGGATGCGCAAATCGCCCTGCGCATGCACGATCACATCGCCCGAGCTCTTGATGGCGATGACACCAGTGGCCGCGATATTGATGTCGTCAAACACCTGCAGCGTGACGCTGCGCACCTCGCGGCGGTTCTCCACCCATTGGCCCGCCTTGACCGCGGTAATGCCGTCGGTCGAGCCGAGCAGTGCCATTGCCTCCGGCGCGAATTCGCCAGGCTCAACCTCGCGCCAGGTATCGCCGAAGAAAATTCCATCGACTGACAGATCAACGGTTTGATCCGCACCCATCCACTGGTAGCGCTGATACTCGACATTCGCAACATCGCGAGCCGAGGCCTGCGATAAAGCCTGGAGCGAAACCTCGGACAGCTGCGAGAAACGACCCGGGCTTGCGACCGTGATGCGCTCGGTTGACGTGCCCACGCCACCCTTGGCCGAGTGGGACTTGAGCGTGATGTTGACACCCTGGATGTTGAGCTGCTCGCCAAGCGACGGCGAGGCCGTCTCCGGGTCATGCGGGTAGATGGCGCGAACCACATCGCTCGAAATCGGGTACTTCGTCATCGTGGCGAGCGCAGCGCCCGTGGGCAGCCCCGCTTGCTTCAACTGCGTGTCCGAGAAGCCCGCTGCAGCGAGGTGTTTGGTGAGCGCCGCCGCGGTGGCGGTACCGCCTTCACGCGCCCCATCCAGAATCCGACCATAGCTGGTCTCGAGCCTGACATCTCCCGCCAGCGAATGCACTGACACCGGGTCGTCTTTCCAAGCGGTGGGTTTGATCAGCTTCAGATCGCCGTCGGTCTCGGTGATATCGATCGTGCCCGCCGCGCGCGCGGCGAAGCCACCCTCGCCCGTCGCATCGCTGTCTACGCGCGCGAAGATTGAGCCCGCGCCACCGTCGATCTGTATGGTGTTGCCGAACAGCCGCGACGAAAAGAGCGTGGCATTCAAACCATTGACGGTGCGAATCGTGACGTTACCTGCCGACTGCAGCGCCTGCTCTGCATTCCAGGTACCCGACACCACCTGGCCCACCTTCAGTACATTGTTGGTACTGCCTGCCACCTGATTGACGGTGATGTTGCCAGTTGACTGGACGTTCAGCCGACCCCGGGGATCTTTCACCGTGATCGTGATGTCCCCATTGGCTTTAATGTCAGGCACCGCGCCGGAGAACTCGACATCACCCGCTACCGTGAGCGCGTCCGCCGCGAGCGCAATCGGCTTGAAGGGCTCAGGAGCGTTGTCAGGGGCTTCCGATAAAGGCGTGTTCGTTCCAAACGACACGTCGCCGGTCAGCACCAGCTTGCCCACTGTCTTGATATCGATGCTGGGCTTGGCCGCACCGATCGCCGTCTGCACGGCGATGGGGTGATCCGCCTTCAGCGCATAGGTATAAAAATCTTTGAGACCGACCACTGTCGTGGTCTTGGTGGTAATGGTTTTCTCGCGCAGCCATCCGCCCCCGGTAGTGGTGGGGCCATCGACGGTAACTTCCTTGTTGTTGAAATCGCTATCGAAGCGGTCGTTGATTTTCTTTGCGAGCCACACCTCACCACCAGGCAGTCCCCAAGGGCTTCCTGGGGTGGCCACGTAGTCGTAGGTCCACTTCGATGGATCAAACGGATTCGCGTTGAAGCTATCAGTGTTCAGAACGCGCTTGCCACCCGTGATCTTGTTCAGAAACTTCCATTTCGTGGCGTCACTGAAATCAGTGACTGGGAACTGAACCTTCCCGCTGTCGCCGATCCAGAGGTACAAATTGTTGGTCGACACGTCGCGGACTTCCGTCTTGTCCTTGACCACATCGATTGCGGTGTTCCGCTTGGTTTGAAACTGTACGTAAAGAAAATCGTCGGCCTCCATGCCCACAACCTGGCTGCGATCAAGCACCAGTTCAGACTCAAGCAGCGGGATGCCATCTGAGAACCGGGTGGTGGAGAAGCTCGCCTTCTCGTCAGGCGACAACGCGTCCCAGTCAAAGCCCAGGAGGTTAAAGCTCTTCTGCTCGTAAATATCGAGTTTGGTACTGGTTTTGGCCTGGCCTTCGGTCCAGACGTAGACACGGCCCGCCTCAGGCTGATAGCTGATCGGCGTGGTAGCCGACTGGACGATGGTGTCACCCTGCTTCGCGTACTGGATGGAGCTCGGTCGACCGTTGGCCGCAGGCACGAGGGCGCCCTGCCGGCGGATGATGCTCACCTGCCCATTTTCATAGACGTACTCAAACTGCTTGAGCGTGGTGATATCGGTCACTGTGATGCGGCCGATACGGTTTTCGGACACGTCGATCTTGCCGACTTCGAGGGCGTACTGCGTACGGTTATCGATCTTCACCGACGCATAGCCGCTCGCCGCCCGAAGCACGCCGTTACCCGTACTGATGATGGTGCCGGTGATATTGATGCGCCCCGCCTCGGGCTTGATCGGCTCGACGATGATCTTGCCGGCGGTGCTGTCAAACGCACCGTCCACCGACCCGAGGCCTGCCTCTCCAAGGCTGATGCCTGAACGAAGATTTCCCAACTCGTCGGTGAAGTTCACCGAAGCGGTAGGTTTGAACTCCGGCGTGATCGTGAGCTCGATATTGTCGATGCCACTTTGCACCAGGCCATTAATGTTCAGATAACGCGCGCTGATGTTGATGGCGCCCATCGAAAACACGCGTGACCCCAGCTTCGGATCGGAAATCGCTGTCTTCAAACCGGCGAGCTCGGTGTCGCCATAGTCGTAATTCAGGTCACGCAACGCGCCCGCGGCGTTATAGGCCTGCGCACCGAACGTTGTGTTGAAGGTGGTGTACTGCCGCGGATCGCGGTTGGTGTGATACCAATCGGTGGTCGACAGATTGAAGTCACCCTTGGCGGCCAGATCCACTGAAGCCGCGCGCAGATCACCCGTGACATCGATGCTGCCTTCCTGATTGGTAAGCCGGAGCATTCCAGCCGCGTTCACAATCTGGCCGCGCACGTAGATATCCTGCGGAGCATCGGGCAGGTTGAATCCCGCGAGCGTGGTGTACCAGGATTTCGGGTACGCATCCTGCATGATGTCGATGATGCTCGACGCAACCGATGGCTCGCCACTCAAAGAAAAGCCGTTGAACCAAACCGCGCCAGGGTTAAGCACTACACGTCTTCCATCTGCTCCCCGCTCGGTAATCGCGTTCTGGCGGATGCTGATGTCGCTGATCTCCATGCCAAACGGCGTGTTGTTCACTACCTTGATATCGGCATCGCCGTGCGCAAGGATGCGGCCGGCGGCAACCCCTGCGGCGAGCCCGCTGGCCGACCCGCTGCCAGCCAGAATGTGTACCAGCCCCGGCGCCGCCTGAATGGTGGGCATGCGCAGAAACAGCAGATCGAGCTTGTCGCGCGCCACCACCGTGCCCGCTGGCGCTGAACTATCAGTCAGCCCGAGTTTCTGCAGCTGCTCATCGATCTTGGTCAGCAGCGCCTGATAGTGCGCGATCGCTTCCGAATTGCCCGAATGGCTCTGCATCCAGCCCAGTACCTTGGCCCGATCCTCGAATAGGTTGTTGGCGAGGTTCGCATAGCTGAGCTTGGGCAGGGGCAGGTCCTTGGGCTTGACCATGTAAAAGTCATCGCTCAATTCCTTGGCAAAAATTGCCCCTTTGTCGCTCTTGGTGATCGCCATCGCCTTCCAGCTCTGCTGGTCGGCATAGGTTTCCGTAGACGGATTAATGGTGGCCGCATCGCCCGTGCGCAAATACCAGCGGCCATCCGCCGTTCGTACGGTCTCGCCCGCACGCACAGCGAGCGCTGTGTCGTTCATCGTCGGCGTGTGAGTGGGCGATACCGGCTTCCAGCGCTTGGCGTCGGTGTAGTCCTCTGCCTCAAGCACGAAACTGTCTTCGGTAATGCCCGCACCCGGGGAGAAAATATAGGCCTGACCCGAGGTGCCCGCCTTGAAGTTGCCCGGCACCAGCTCAACGATGGAACCCGATGCAACCGATAAAGACACGTCTTCCAGATCGAGCGCGGCATAGTGATATTGCTGAGCCTCGTCGAGCCCCAGCGCAATCTTTTCATCCCGATTGAGATCGGTACCCACACGGCTGGAAGTAAGCTTTACAACACCGTTGACCACGTAGGGCAGCAACTGCACCAGCGTGCGGTAATTGATGCCAGCTTCCACCTTTGCCTGCCCCCCCACCGTGACGGTGTTGATGCTGGCATCGGCCGTTTCCCTGAAGGGATCGAAAATGACCGGCGCAGGCGCCACGATCAAACCGTCCACTTTCGCGCGCTGGCCGATGGCAAGCCCAGGTTCAGCGAGCATGGAAACGTTGCCAATCGCCCTCACCGCGCTGGACCCGCTCACGTCAATGACGTTACGTTCGGTCACCTTGGAGGTACCAAGGGGCTTCGCGCCGCCCAAACCCACCAGCGTGGCGTCTACCTGCGCAGTGGCCAGCAGGATACTGGGCACGCGGAGTCGATCCTGGCCCGCCATCAACCGCACATCGTTGCCCAGCAACTCGGCATTGTTGAGGCGAATTGAGTTGTCGGCATCAATCACCGCGTCAGCGGTTGCATTGGCGCCCACCTTCAACGCAACCGACAGCACATTGGATGCGGAAGTCAGGTCAGCGTCGCTGCGGGTAGCGAAATCGAGCGTGCCGCTCCGGTTCTGCACCTTGGCGCCGTCAATGCTGATCGTCGAGCGCAACATCGCCTGCTGGTCGGACCGGGCAATCGACACTGCAATCTGCCCGACCGCGTCTACACGCACCTTATCGGTGATGTTGGCATTAACGTAGGTGTCGATCTGGAACACCCCGATGGCGCCTGGCGCAGCCTCGACCACCAGCTCCGCGCCGCTTTTGATCGCCACGTTGGCACCAAACCGATCGGTCTCCGTCCCAAGATCGGTGTCGGCCTTGATGGCTGAGATGGCTGCAATCCCAGCGGAGGTTGAACGAAGCGTGTCCTCTTTGGCTGCGTAGAGGTTCTTGTCGGCCCGGTTATTGGCCTTAATGGTGATGGAGCCCGCGTTGACACGGCTCGCGCCGATTTGAATGTCTGCGGCGCCAGTCAGCTTGGTAGACATCGCAGCGCCGGTACCCGCGTAATACCCGACTGCAAGATTTTTCGACGTTGCGTCGAACTCCTGCGTGCGGGTCGATGACAAGTCGAGGAGACCCACGTCGTGGACGCCGCGATCACCAACCCGAACCAGCGTGGTAGCAAGAATCGAAAGGCTGGTATTGGCGCCCAGCCCCGCGATCAGGCCGCCGCTGGAGGCCATCGCGCGCTGGAAGGTCATGTCCTGGCCCACCGCGCGCGCGCGCAGCACCGCGGCGGTAATCCTCGCGTCGTCACCGATCTCAGCGGTAATTGAGCCGGAGTCGACCGTGGTGGCGCTTGAGGTTCCGACCGAGGCACCGATACTCACCGCGAGCGCGTCAGACCGGGCCATCCCGACCTGCCGGCCGCGCGCCTCGACGGTAACCTGAGTGGTATCCCGCGAACCCGGCACTTCAGTCGCCCGCAGCAGCGCCCTGACGGTGGGCGCGAGATTGTTCTCGGTCACGGTCCCCGCCGCAGCGACTGATATCAGTCCGAAGCTCATGGCTGCCGCGCTCACCTCGGAAGTGATCTGCGACTTGCTGTCGGCCAGCACCGTGATCGTCTTCCCTGTACTCACCACGGACAGACCAGTGATGCTACCCAGCACCTTTTCTGGCGTGCTGCGGTCGATCCCGGCAAACGTGCTGGTTCGAATGGTGTTCAGCGCGTTCGCACCACCGCCTGCGAAACTGACGCCTTTGCTAACCGATAGTGCGAATGCCACCGCCACCGACCCAGCAATGATTCGGGCGTCGTCTGTGGCTTGCACCCTAATGTCGTCAAGCGCCTTGACGACCGAGCGGTCGATCAGCGCGGATGCGGTGTTCGAGATTTCGTTGGTAGCGGTCGAGACACCGACCGCTACCGAGCCCGCGTATACGCCGAACGAGGCAGAAATCGACACCGCCTGCACCAAAGCATCAATCTTTGAGGTGTCTGATGTGGAGACCGTGATGCCGCCATCAACGTCGATACCGGCCCCAGTGGTATTGGCGATAAATGCCTGGGTCTGTGAACCGACACGATTCACCGCACTGGCACCCGCGCCCGATAGCGCCACTGCAACCTTACCGCCAGCCGTCGCAGCGGAGCCCGAATAAACCGTCGCGTCAATGGTCTGAGCGATGGTCGCAGCAACCGACAGATCGAGCGTCTCGGCGGTGGCAGGCAACGACAGGATCGAGGATCGATCGACCGAAGCCACGATCCGGTTCGCTGCGGGGTTGACGAGCTGCTTCCATTTCTTGGTATCAGAGTAATCCTGGGTAAGGATCAAGTCCTCATCAATGCCATCGTCGTCAGTGTCCTTTGCCTCTAGGTCCTGGTCGCCCAGATATTCATAGGTTTCATTGGCCCGCGCACCCGAGGCCGGACCAAGGCGAATTACATCGCCCTTCTTGATCCGCTTGGGCTTATCGATACTGGAGGTGTAGGTCACCGTGCCGGCGTAACCCTTCGGATCAAAGCCGATGTAGTTGCGTGCAAGTCCCACTCCCACCGATGCGCCCACACCGACCTTGCCAACGCCGACACCGATCGATGCAGACAAAATCGCGGCGTTGATCGCGTTGTCGGCCATCGCTCTCACGCTCACGTCACCGCCTGACCGAATCAGGCTGTCGTCGACCTTTGCAAACGCATCGCCAAGAATAACGTTGAGCGCGCTCGCACCGGCACCGCTCACCGACACGCCGGTCGCGCCACCCGCGATCGCAATCGACGCCGCTCCCGCTTTGACGCGGATCGATGACGACGACTGTCCCAGAACGGTGACCGTACCGCGCGCGTCAATCTCCGCACCCGAGATTCCTGCCTGGGTGACGCCGTCGATCACATTTTTTGCAAGCGACACCCCAATGGTGACCGCCACGGCGGTGTTCCCAAACGCCGCAGCAATGGTGGCCGCGCCGGCCAGGGCGTCGATTGAAGAGATGTCCGACGTGCGAATGTCTACATCTTCAACAATGATGCGACTGGGTCGCGCACCAGCGACAGTCGATGCGGTGGCGACGCCCGACTGCACACGAACACCGATCTGGTTCTCCGCCCAGACGCCCGATCCGCTGACCGCAACGCCCGTCTGCCCCCCAGCAATCGCAGCGGTTCCGGCAAACACCTTCGCATTGATGAGCTGCGTCGTCGACGCACTGATATTGAGGTCGCGCTCAGCGGTAATGTCGCTATCGATGACCAGCGCGCGCACATTGGCGATCGACGCGTCGCCTGATTTGCCAAAGCCCTCGTAGCCGATCAGGTTGCGGGCAATCGACGCGCCAATCGCAGCGCCCACGGCAGTCTGGCTACCGCCCGCGATCGCCACTGAAAGCGAAACGACGCGCGACGCGATGCCGGAATCGCTCTGCGCGTTGATCGAAACATCGCTCTTAGACTGAACGGTGCTGTTGTTCACGATTGCGTCAACACCGCCGGCGAGAGAGTTAACCGATACTGCGCCAGCGCCGGCAATCGCAATGCCGGTCTGTCCAATTCCGAGCGCCACCGATGCGGCTGCCGATATCGCATTCAGTCCTATACGCCTCACTTCGATCTTGTCGCCGATCAGATCGAGTGCATAGGCGCTGCCGTTGGCATCCGTCACCATCCAGCGCTTACCCGTCATCACGACGGAAACCCAGACCCCAGGGACCGTTTTTTCCCAGCTCGTCTTATCTGAGTAATCGGTCTGCGGCAGATCGACCTGCGCGCGATTCTTACCGATGTACCGATAGACCAACCCGCCCTCACCGCCGTAGCGATGATCGCTTGCAAGCTTGACGGTGTCGCCTCGGTGAAGGGTTTTTTTGGCGGCCTCTACCAGGCGCCATTGAGAGTTATCGGCGAAATCGAGTTTCGAAAGATCGGTATTCAAGTCGGGCTTGGCAATGTACTCATAGACCTTACCCGCCCGTGATCCAGTCGCTACGCCGACCTTGTCGCCCTGGTTCAGGGTCTTGGTGCCGTCGGTGGTGGCATAGTCCCACTGCGTCCCGTCAGTGCTGACATAGAGAGAAGAGGAGAGCACCGACGCCACGTCGGGCATCCGTACCCCGGACTCGCGCAGTAGTTGCGTTAATGCTCTGTTGACTGCCGGATCAGCAAAGTCAGTGGCCAGTTCCCAGCGGCTTGTGTTCGAGTAGTCTTCCTTCCAGAGATCAACGCGAGTTTCGTCCTCGAGCTCCTCCCAACCAGCGGTCGCGTTGAACTTGACATCGGTCAGATTGATAACGGCGGGCGCAGTGCCTTTGAACTTGTAGAGTTTGCCAACCAGGTCACTATTGTCATAGTTGCTCGCAACACGCACTACATCACCCGGCTTCACCTCACGAATCATCTCGTGGGTGGAGTACATCTCCTTTTGACCCAGAAACCGATAAACCTTACCCGGTAAGCCACCTGCGGTGTGGAGGAGATCAACACTCACGGTGTAGCCGGCGCGTAGCGTCTGCGCTGTCGTATTGACCTCGCGCCAGTCGCCATCGGTTGCGAAGTTGATCGTCGCTAAATTGAGCGAGACTGGCGGGTGCGATCCGACGCCGCGGTCGAACTCGTAGATTCGACCGTTATCGGCACGCACCTTTTCGCCATCGTCCAGCAGCACCTCACCGTCTACCGGCAGATAGTCCCATTGCTGACCGGACGTGCTGGAGAACGAGGTCTTCCTGTCAGAGTCAGCCAGGGCGTCGATGCCTGCCGGCGTAACGCCTCGCGCTAGCGCACTGCTCATCGCAAACTCACCGAGCTTGACGCCACTCGCGCTCGCGCTTACGTCGAGCGCCCCCGTGCGGGTAACAAGCCGTGCACCGCTCACGTGCGCGAGCACATCGGTATCGATGCTATTGAATGCAAGCGACAGGCCGACCGCCACCGAGACTCCGGCCTTTCCCGACAAGGACGCTGACAGCGCCGCCGCGCCTGCGATCGCGTTGATCGAGGCACCGCTGTCGGCATGCACCTTGATCGTATCGGCGGAGATCATGCGCGACGAGGCTACGCTGTCATCAATGGTTGCTTCGAGACTCGTATAAATCCGGTTTTCGGCGTACACGCCCGCCGCGCTGACCGATATGGCACTCTTGCTGCTTGCACCCACCGCGGCGGCCAGGGCGGTCACCTTTGCCGTGATCACCCCGTCTCCATGGGCATCGAGCACCAGGCTGCCAGCGGCGTCAACGGCCGCATCGGCGATTCGCGCGCGCGCCCTGGAGGTGGAAGGTGAGTAACTGATCAGCTTCCAGCGGCTTTCGTCTGACCAGTTCTGCGCGGGGAAGTCAATGCCGTCGCTATCTTCATAAGTGTCACCCACGAACTCGTAGACCTCGTCACGCAGGAGGCCTGTGTCGTTCATCACCTTCTTGCCCTTTTCGAGCGTGGTGAGCTTGTTTTCGGCGTTGTAGAGCGAGGCCTTGAAGTCGAAGGGAACCTCGATTGGACGCGCGCCGATGATGTTGCGAGCCATCGAAAGGCCAAGGGCGACACCCGTGGCGGGTTCCTTGCCACTTAACGAGGCTGAGATAGCGGTGGTCTTGACTATCGCACCGATCTGGGCATCGTCTCTTGCCTCAATCCGCACATCGCCTGCCACGCCCCCCACACCGCTTGTCACCAGATCTATTGTCGAGAGATAGGCGTCAGCAACTCCGTTGATGCGGTTGAACACCAGCGTGCCACCACCTCCGACCGCGGGGCCTCCCTTGACGCTGGCCGAAACCGACACCGCCGACGCACCGCCGGTCGCGTTGATGACTGCGCTGCGATCGATTGCAATGTGCACATTGCCGCCAACCCGCGCCTTACCAGAGCCGTCAGCAGCACCAGCCAGATAGGCGCGAACCTCGTTCAACACCTCATTCCGACTGAACGCTACACCTACCGATACGGAAACCGATCCGCCGCCGCCCGCAGCGATCGAAATAGCGCTCGCCTCCACCTTTGAGGCGATCAGTGACTGCGCGTCCGCTAAGATCTTGAGATCGCCAGCAGCGCTGAGGTCCTTGATGTTTGAGAGATACGCGCGGGTATCTGCGGCCACCCGGTTCATCGCACCAACCGGCGCAACGGTCACCGCGGTGGCGTCGTCCTTGCTGAATTCGGGGCTGACCGCCTGCGCCGAGTTCTCGATCATGGCTTCGATCTGACTCGTATTGGCCGAAGTAACCGTTACATTGCGGCCACTCTTGATCAGGGTGCCATCTGCCCAAGCCTGCGTGACAAGCGGCTGCTGCCCCGCGTACGACGAGCCTGCGATCAGATCGGCCACATTTTTCAGCACATTGACAGGCTGGAAGCCAATCGTGTTCACCGCCATCGTCACACCGATCGACACGGCTGCCGCGACCGAGCTTTCAATCAGCGCGTCGATGTTGGAGTCATTGACCGCAGCGATGACCACATCGCCGCCAGCGCCGGTTTCAAGGCTCCCGCCGTTAGCCCACGCGCGCGCGCCCCCCAGCACGGTATTGGTGGCAACGACCAGATTGAGCCCGACACCGCCCGCCTCGACTGAGCTTTCGTCCTCCGCATTGACGCGGGAGTTATCGTTCGCCTTGATTTCGATCCCGCCAACGCCTTTGGCGGCCACCTGGTCCAGCGATGCGTCGACGGCTGACCGCGAGTCGTTTCGTACCACCAGACCGCCAAAGCCAATCGAGCGCCCGCCTCCCTTACCAACCAATGCGTCGAATGCGTCTCCGGCCACTGCCAGACCAAAACTGCTCACATCCTTGGCGCTAAAGCGAGTCCAGCCGTCGCCCGTGTAGTCCTGCGAACCGAGATCAAACCAGCCAGCGGCGCTGGTGCGCATGTAGGTCTTGCCCGCCTCGCCCGAGAGCGCCCGCCAGTTCGTCTTGTCAGAAAAATCCTGTCGGGTGAAGTCAACGGCTTTGAGCGGCGTAGCGCCAAGATATTCATAGGTACTGCCCGCCAGCCCGCCGCCGATCGACTGTAGCAACTCGACGCGCTCACCGGCGGATAACAAAGCGGGGCGCTCGGTTGATTTGTAATCAGCTGGCCCAACCAGAACCAAATCGCCAACGCCAACCTCGCGTCGCCCTGAGCGATCGGTGAAATCGGTATCGTATTTACTGCCCAGCGCCATGTCGATCAGGCCGCCGCCCACTGTGGCGTTGGCGAGGGGTTGGAGCGAAGCCGTCGATTCGATACCCGACTGGTTACGCGAATCGATGGTGATCGTGCCACCCGCCTCGAGAATGACGCCCGTGCCCGTTGTGCCGGCCTTCGCTTCGGCGTTCACCATGTTGCTGGCCAGTGCAAGGCCTACGGACACTTTCGGCATTCCGCTCTTCATCAAGCTGGAGAGAAGGCCTGCAGCCGAGCCCACTTCATTTTTTAACTCGGCCTCGATGAACGCATCGGTTTCTGCATCGAGGATGAGCGACCCAGCAGCTTTGACAGTGGATTCGGTGATGTTTGCGTACGAGCGAACTGGCTGCGCGGTGCCGAGTTGGGTATTGGCAATCGCATCAGCCGCGAGCCTGAACAGGTTCTGCGCCTGCCAGCCCACTGTGTTGAAAGCCATCGTCAAACCGATCGAGGGCCCTTGAGAACTGGTGAGGCTGCTGTTCACCGCCCGGATCGAAGCGGCCTCCGATGCCTTGACCTTAGCATCGCCCCGATTGGTGACAACCTGGCTGGAGCGGATATCGGCTACCGACGCGGCAAGCACCATGTTGGTAGCGATCACACCGTTGGCGGCCAGTCCGCCGCCGCCAAGCCCTCCGGTGGCTTCGACAACGCTGTCAACAATCGCGTCGATGACCGCTTTATCGGTCGCTTCGATATGAAGCGAGCCGGCCACCAGATCCGTTCGTAGTAGGAGCGACTGTGCATCGCCGCGGACATCGTTCCGGA
Organism: uncultured bacterium; assembly: GCA_903866395.1. Taxonomy (GTDB): domain Bacteria; phylum Pseudomonadota; class Gammaproteobacteria; order Burkholderiales; family Burkholderiaceae_E; genus SYIM01. The sequence goes on along the minus strand of CAIPNM010000315.1, from coordinate 7,122 downwards.
CTACCAATCCACCCAGCGAAAAACCGCCGCTCGCCGAGAAATCGCCCGTCAGGTCGGCAATCGAGCCCTTCAGACTCGGATCGCTCGCTCGTAGCGCGAGGTTCGAGGCGGTTTGGGCAAGCGAGCCGCCAAACTTGATGAGCCAAGCCTGCTTCCCATCTTTCATCGTCACCAGGTCTACATCCACCGACCCACCAACACCGTCGAAGCGTCGGCCTGCACTGTCGGTCGCCTGCTGAACCGCCTGGATCATCTGCTCTTCAGTGGCGTCTCGGTTGATGCCTTCGGCGGTATAGCGGCTGCCCGCGAAGTCAAAAGCGAGATCAAATCGGCTGATCGTGTTGCTGGTGTCGCCAGAAGTGCTGGTCGCTTTGTCAAAGCCAACCGTGAACTGAGAACCGGATTCAAACAGGCCCGCTGTTCGGGTGGCGGCCTTGACCGTGAAATTGGGGCTGACATCCAGCGCACGAAGCTGCGGCCGATCGCCCTTCCTGCCAAACATCACCTGGAAGGTGAGCGCGGAGTCAGTTCCCGGGGTGACCGTAAGCGCAGGCTCAGCGAGTGCGGCACGAAGCGCAGACTGAATCAGAACCGCCTGATCGGCGCGGGTGGGGGCAGCCTGCCCGTCCCGAATGGTTGCAACGTTTACGCCCAGGCGCTCCGCGCCGAGTTGGGCTGCGACCCGGGCGGTGATGCTGTCAATCGCCCGGCCCACCTGCCCGCCTGCGAGCACAATATCAAACGCCCAGCCGGCAGCCCGATCAGGCAACGCGCTCGCCGCCACACCGTCAGCGCCAAACCAGTCCGCAAGTGCGCTCTGAATCTCGGTCGCGGTTTGGGCGGCCGTACCCATCACCTGGAATTCGACATCGGCCATGCCAGCGAGCGACAAGCGAACGCGGCTGCCCACCGCGCCCAGCGGGTTGATGAGGGTGAGACGTTGGACCTCGGCAACCGGGGACCCGATCGGCAACAGGGCGATCGGCGCGGTCTCGATTTCGTCCAGTGCCAGGCTGAAGCGACCGACGGCACCCGCGGCAGACGGTGTGATGGTGATCGACTGGGTTTCGATCGCGCCGTTACTGCCGGCAGCAGTCGGTGTCAGAGCGGGCATCCAGGCGCCAGCCCCAGCAGACGACTCAGGCAGCTTCAGGAGCTGCGTCTTGTTCTGGCTCAGATCTGTCAGGACCTTCAGCACCCCAGGTAGCGAATTTCTGGGCACGACCTCGAACCAGAAGCCCGGATCCCCATAGTCTTCTTTGGAGAGGTCGAGTTCGATGGGCCCGTTGCCCATGAAGCGGTAGACGCGCCCGCCATCGCCCCCGTTGCGGTAACCGTCGACAACCCGAACCTTGCTGCCGAAGTCGATCGTCTGGGAACCGTCCGACGATACAAAATCGGCATTGAGTTCGTCGGGATCCTCCTGCGAACCTTCCCCAGATGCAGCAATCATCACCGTGTCGGCGAACACCGTTGGCGAGTCGCTCGAATCGATCGTCAGGTGACCCTCTACCTCCGCCCCGCCGCGCGCCCCGACCTGCTTGCCCGCATCGGCCAGCATCGCACTCGCGGTGGAACTGACCTGATTGGCCGACAGCACCAGACTCGCAGAAGCCGCGCCCGCCCGCGAAGACACCTTGTTACTGATCATGGACGAAATATCAGCGGTGACGTCCGCATTGATCTCGGCATCGCCCCCAATCTTGAGCGTACTGTCAGAAACCCGCGCAATCACAGTGATGGGCTGCTCGGAACCAACCTGCCCGACGATGGTGTCGACGGTCTGCGAGATCAGATCGACCGCATTCCAGCCTACCGTGTTGAACGCGAGCAGCACACCCGCAGCCGTGCCGCTCGAGCGAAGCGCAGCCGTGTTATCAGCGGCAACCGTCGACGAGTTGACCGCATCCACCACCAGGTCACCAGCGACCACCAGGTCGCTGTCACTCACCGTGGCAGCCGACTCGGCGAGCATCAGGTTGCTGACGATGAGACCGTTCAGCGCAAATCCGCTCGACGCCATCGGGGTTCCCGACTGGTCGGTTTTGGCTGTGCCGTCAGCGGCCGAGGTGATCGTTGCCGATTCATCGGCGGTGACCGCAAGCAGCCCACCGGTCGCCACCTTGGCGTCATCAATCGATGCAATCGTTCGGCTGCGTGCGTCGTTTCGCACAGCGGTGCCACCGACAGCGGCCTTTCCACCTGAACTCGAAAGACTGACCGACGCATTGATCTCGGTTTCATCCGACGACCCCAATTCGAGATCGCCGCCCACCGCAACATCGAGCACCTTGCTGCGGCCAGCAACCGCGCCGGGCGCTGTACCCGTTCCGATCCAGGCTTGCGAGCCTGTGCTCACTCGATTCATCGAGAGAGCGAAGCCGGCACCGCCAAAGGAGCCACCGAGTGTGGACGAGCCAAGACGAGCATCGACTCCCCCCAGGGTCGACGCGTTGATCGACGCATCCCCCGCAATCGCCAAATCGGCGTCCTGCACTGTGGCGCGACTATAGAGCGGGGTCTCGCTACCCATCCCCTTGCCGAGCACGGCGTCAATCGCCAGTTCGGACATCTTCTGGTCCTGCCAGCCGATCGCATTAAAGGCGAGAGCAAGACTGGCCGCCGCCCGACCCTCCGTCGTTGCCTGATTGATCGCCCGGATATCGGCATCGTTGGCCGCGTGAAGGTCGAGATCGCCCGCTGCGGCCAGGCGTCCGCCGGACACAATCGCCGACACACCGCCATTGATCACATTGGTGGCCATCAGCGCATTGAGCGAAAGCCCACCAATTCCAGTGCCGCCGGCCGCGATACCGCCGGCATCAACGGCCCCGCTCAGCATCGCGTGAATGGTGGGTTTGGAGTCTGCCCAGATGTCGAGATCCCCACCGGCGGTGAGCCTCGCACCGGTGACGCGGGTGTCCACCACGTGGTTCGCCTGATTGCGAACTGCTGCAAGCCCGGCAGACGCGAGAACGCTACCGCTACTCATGGTGCCGGTAGCAATCAGCTCGGACTCGTCTGCTGAGGAGATGCGGGCATGCCCGCCGATATAGTGTTCGGAACCGGCGGTGGGCGCAAAGCGCACCTGGGTCGAGGCCTCACTCAGGTTCTGCACGAGCGCAGCACTCGCCGAACCTAGAAATGCATCGCTCTGCTGAGACAGCGTCGCTGTAGCCTTCAGCGCGAGGTTGCCAGACACGAGAAAGTCCCCGCCCGCATCGACAAAGCCCTTATCGAAGCTTGCACCGACTGTGTAAGTGGCGAGCGTTCCCGCATTGCCGTCCAGGAAAGCTCTGACACCACCAGCCTTCAGGCTGCCAGCGCCTTCCCGCCCAATCAGGTTGTAGGCGAGCGCGGCGCCCGCAATGGCCGATCCGCTGGTGAGCACTTTGTTAGTGGCCGACAGCGTGGCGATCGAATCCGCGCGTATGGATGCATCATCGTCAACCCGCAGGTTCACATCGTTGGCCGCTACTCGCGCCCCGCCCACGAGCCAGTTCGCGACCACTGAACCATTGGCGGCCAGACCGGTCCAGTCGCTGAAAGCATCGGAGGCACTTGCATCGACTTTCCCCTCGGCATGCGCCCTGATCGTGGCTGAATCAATCGCTTCAAACACCAGTGCGCCCGCATCAACGCCCAAGCCATCCAAACGCGCAGACAGATCCCGATTGAGATCGTTCAATACCAAAATGCCGCCGACTTCCATGCTGCTGCCAGTACCACCTGTGCTGGCGAGCGCATCGACCGTCATCAGCTCGCGCGCCACCACCGACACCGTTCCGCCTGCCTTGAGGCTTGCAATATCGCTGCGTGATTCCACGTCGGCACGCGTGCTGCCCCGATAACGGTTGATGGCCACGACCGCGGCAGCCGCGACGCGAACCGTTGTTTCACTCAGGGCATCGGCAATCGCGCTCATGACCAAAGATGAACGCGCATCCACACCCAGCGAGCCCACCGCTCGCAGCGCCCCACCATTGATGGTGACGGCAACATCGCGCGGCTTGCCAGTGTCGGTGGGCTCGCCCCCTGCTAACCGGGTCATGTCGATCACGCCCAGGTCTCCGACATAGCGTCCGACAAGGTTGATCGCGATCGCTGGCCCCTGGTCGCCGTCGGGCGCCGTACTGAATCCGGTTGGCACATCCGCATTAAGGCGCGCCCCATCTCGTGCAGCAAGATCGATCGACCCAGTACTGGCGATGGAACCGCTATCGAACAAGACGCCTACGCCACCATTGAGCGTATTCCAGGCCCGAATCGAACCGATGTTGAGATCAAATCCGAGCAGGAGTCCCGACACTCCCGGCACGAGCGGTCCGATGCTGCCGCTCTTGACTTCCGCCGCCAGCCGCTGCGATGCAAGCGCGTAGCTGCGTACCGTCCCACTGGCCAAGGCCGAGCGGGCTACTTTGACTGAAACCGACGCCTCGACATCGTTGCCAGCCAGACTGGCGGGCAGGTTGGTGACGCCTGACCAGGCCTCAAGTACATCGCCGGTGTAGCCGCCACCGATGGCGGTCCAGATTGATCGGTCCTGAGCGATGAGGTTAACCTCGCCGCTTGCGCTAACCGAGGTGGAATCGAGCCTCACGCCAGTGCTCGTGTCCCCCAGATTGCGGGCCTGACGGGCCTGTGCCGCCACCGTCGTGGCATCCAGCGCAAACGCCCGCAGCCCCTCGACGTTGAGTTCAGCGCCATGAAGCGCAGCTTCAATGGTTGACTGGATCTGGATGGTGCTACTGCCCACCTGCTTCGAGGCCGCGAAATCACTGAGAATTCCACCAGTCGGCCGGTCACGGCCTACCGCTCCCACGTGTACGGTCGGCGCTGGGGCCCCCTCTACCGAGCCCACCACCACCTTACCCGTTCCGTCTCCCAGGTAGGCCAGCGCATCTCGGTTAACGATGATCCGGTTCCATACCTCTTTGCCGGACGCCGAGTCCGCGAGCACCGTGTCGCGGGCCCCGATCACGCTTCGGATCTGCGTGGAGTCGGTGGCCTCGAAGACCACATCCACCGCCACGGGCTGATTGGAATTGACCACCTTGACGGTCGCGTTTCCGCGCGCACCGGCCTCGGACTTCTGCGTAGCGCTCAGCGTGATTGCTGACCGCTCGACACCGATTCGATCAACCTCGATACGCACATCGGTATCGGCCACTACAAATACACCGGCTGCATTGACCGATGCCTTCGGACCCAGCACGGCACTCGCGCGCGCATCCGCTGAAAGATCAAGGCTCGCCAGCGTGAGCGCCGGCTTTGCATTGAGATCGATGACCGAATGGGCATACGCCAAGAGGTCACCGGCGGTTTTCACCGAACCATTGATGCTGATCGAGGTGGTGCTTGACTTGCTGAGCGAACTGGTGGGCTCAGCCGATACTAACGATTCAGCAATCAGATGCACGCCAGAGTAGGCCTGCAGCACCGCCCCTTCGCTCACCTCAATGGTCTCTGCCTCGACCACCAGCATGGAGGTGCCGAGGTCGGCCGTTTTGATGACAACCTGATCGGTGCCACCCTGACCGCGAATCGCGAACATACCGGTGGGCTTGGCAAACACCAGGTCATAAAGTGAATCGGAGCTGACCCGCAGGCGTCCGTCGGGCTCGGTGCTGAGCGTGACCTTGCTGTTACCTTCCGAGAGGTCAACGATCAGATTGGCCGTCTCGCCGGAGAGCGACATCAGATCACCTGCGCCAGCCAAGCGAATGTTCTGCGAGGTACCCTGGGTCAGGTCGATCCGGGTGGCAGCCGCCTCCAACCGGCTGAGGTCGATCTCGACTGTTTTTCGCTCAACCGTGGTGAGCTGCACATTGTCGGCCGACAGGTCATGAGTTGTGTCAGGTCGCGTCTGCTGCAGCATTGGCTCGGCCGACAGCAGCAACCGGTCTTCAAGGCGTTCAACCTGCGCGCGCTGCCGGGCGTAGGCCAGCCGGCGCCCTCTGGGGGACCAGCGCTTGAACCGTTTGACGAGTGACGTGTCCATCAACAACTCCAGAGAAATTCAGGTTGGCGCCAGCAGATGAAAGGAATTAGCGCCAGCGATCAAGCAGTTGACCTTGCGCGGCCTCGAGCAGCACATCGGCCTTACCCCAGGCCGCCTGCTGCTCCACCACCGCCAACCGCGCGTTGATGGCCCGCTCTTCACGCAGCAGGATCTCGCGCATGTCGCTGCGTCCGGCTGTGAGCCGGGTGCGCTCGAGCTCGAGCTGGCGCTGCTCGCGCGCTGCAACGTCTTTCCAGAGCGTCCAGCGCTCGGTTGCGCTAGAGAGCATGCCGATGCCAGTGTCAATATCGTTGGCGATCGCCACCTCCAGCGCCTTCAGCTGCAGCAGCGCGTCCTCCTTCCGAAGCTTGGCCGCCTGCACATCGGCCCGAGCCTGTCGGTTCTCACCCAGCGGCATGGATAGCTGCAACCCCAGCGTCCAGGACGGGAAATCGTTCATGCGCGTGTACGAGAGCGAGCGCGCCGCCGCGAGTTCGAGTCCGTTCAGCCCATAGCTCGCCACCAGATCGAGCTTGGGCAGGCCCTGATTGTTGGCATAGGCGAGCTGGATGCCTTCGCGCTCGAGCATCACCTTTCGCATCTGGTAGTCGTCACGGCGCTCGATCGCACGCCGCATCGCCTCCTCAAACGCCACCACTCGTGCGTTCACAGCGGGCAGTTGATCGGCGGCCCGCAAACTGCCTGGCGCCTCATTGGCCGCCACCATCAGGAGCGTTCTCAGCTTGTTAACCCGCTCCTGGACTCCCTGTCGCGCCTCGCTCAGCCCTGCCTGGAAGCGGCCGAGATTGTTCTCAACCTCCCAGATTTCGGACTGCGGCAGACGCCCCTGCTGATTCAGCGCTCGCGCCTCCTGGAGCAGTCGCTCGCCCATTCGAACCTTTTCGATGGCCGAGGCCGCACGCTCCTGCGCAAGCAGCAGATCCCAATACGAAAATACCGCTTCGGCCACCACGCTCGCCTCGGTATCGCCGCTTGCGAACTGGGCTGCCTTGGTATCGAGCTCGGCCACCCGCACGCGGGCATAAGTGACTTCCCGGCCCGCGTCGCGCGCGAGCGGCTGGGTGAGCGTCAAGCCGTAGAAGGTCTTGTAGTCCTCGTTG
>CAIPNM010000314.1 GCA_903866395.1 uncultured bacterium | reverse complement strand
CGCGCTATCGAACCCGCCTCGAGCCAGCATCCGCAGCGCCCCCGGATCGCTCGCCAGATCGCCGATCACCATGGCCCGCGTGGGCGTGGCCGGGCTCAACGCGAACTCCCCGCCCGAACCCCGTAGCTTCACCGCCGCGGCGATATCCACCGTGCTGTCGGCGGCCAACTCGAGCGCGCGTCCACTGGTCGCGCTCGTGGTGACCGTAACCGTCTGCCCGGCCGTCGCGCCCGAGGTGATCGCAAGCGAACCTCCGGCATCGCCCCTCACAGCCAGGCTATGCACTGACATGGACTGGTCGAACCTCACCGCTGCGGCGGTGATGTCAAAGCGCGTGTCCGCGGCCGACACCGACGCATTGGCGTTGATCGCACCCAACACCACACCCTGACCTGAGGCCGGCCGGATCAGCAGTTGCTGGGCATCATTCCCAGCAAAGCTCATCTCCACCTGCGACAACTTGCCAGCCGCGCCCCCCTCCAACACTGCCGACAGGCGGAGGTTCGAGGCGGTGGCCGCGGTTGCCGGGTTGGCAGGCAGGCTGAGCGCGCCAAAGTCGATGCTCGACACATTGTCAATGCTCAACTGTGTCGTGCGCGCACCGGTAACGTCGCTGCGCAGTCCGCCGTCGAAGATCACCCGGTTGGTCGCGCCCTCTACCGTGGCTCCGTTGATGTCGAGCGTGGAGCCGCCCAGGAGCGCGAGGCCTTTGTTGAACTGCAGCGTGCCGGCTGCATTAATCACCAGGTCGATACTGCCCAGCGCCATGGCGGTGTTGGCCACCGGCGAGGTGAGACCGGTCTTAGCCGGGTATTGGGGCAGACCGAAGGTTAGGCCCGCGCCGTCGCTGCGCATCGCCTCAATCAGCGTCTTGGCGCCTGCTCCGGCACGCGCGGTGAGCTTCACCTCGGCTGCGTTGTTGATCGTGAAGTGACCCGCAGGCCCAACCGTAGCGGCAGCGTTGTTCAGCACCACCTGATCGATGTTAGACAGCGTTGCACTCACCCCTGCCGCTGCAGCCGTGCCGCCAATCGCGAGGCCGCCGTCAAAGATCACCATATCGGCGGTACCGCTCGCAGCCCCGTTGACCAGCAGCCTCGCGCCGTTCAGTAGCGTGACGCGGCCACCGAAGCGAACCATATCCCCCGCCCCCGCCGTGATGTCAAGCGTGCCGCCATCGATCGTGACATCACCCTCGAACTTCAGGTCATCGAAATTCGACAGCGTCATCGCGTTGAGCGACACCGACTTGTTGAATGTGATGTCATAGCCCCCGGCGGTCAGCGTGAGGCTGTCGGTGCCATTGGCGTTGCCATCGACCACGTCACCGGTGATACGGATACCTTCGGTACCCGCGCCACCCGGCACCGCCGTCCTCGCCACGATCGTGCGGCCTCCGGTCACGATCACCCGGTCGTCGATGAACACATCGTCGGACATTGACACATCGTTGTTGAGCGAGGTCGTCGCCCCCGAGCCATAGATCTTCAGCACTTCGCCCTTGATCTGCTGGTTCAGGTAAATGTGCCCACCCGCCACCGGCGCCTGCAGGGTTAGGGGAACGTTGAAGATGATCGGTTGGGCATTGCCCGGATCGCCTACGTCGATCGTGTGCTTACCGGTGTAGGAACCGACCACCAGTTCCTTGACTTCGAGGGACTGCAGATCGGTGGTGTTGACGAAGAGCGACGTGGCCGAACTCGCATTGGATGCGCCCGCAAGCCTGATCCCTTTGGTATCAACCGTGGGACGGAGCTGCACGACATCGTTGGAACCGGCGAGTTGTCCCAGGGCCTTGATGTCGACCGAATCGGTCTCGAGCTCGGTGCCCGAGTTGAGCCGGGCCTCGATCGTGACCGTCTTGGCGACTTTGCTGAGATCGAACCGGGTGAGTGCTTCGGTCGGCGACAGGATATTGCCCGTCGGACCAGCGATCTCACCGGTGACGATAATCAAGCGGCCACCACCGGTAACGGTGGCACCACTCACGATGGCGCCGTTAATGGTCAGCGCAACAGCCGGGCTGATCACCAGCTGGGTCTTACCCAAGGCCCCCTTGAAGATCGTGCTTGAGGAAATGAGCGCCGTGGCACTTGACGCCGTGACGCCGGAGAGATCGGCCTGGGGCGACGCACCGAGCGCGGTGATGAGCACCTGGCCATCGCCACTGACCTTGCGGCCACCAGCCTGGGATGCGCTGAGGGTGACTGACGCCCCCGAATTGACCAAGACTGGTGAGGCACCCAGCGATACGCCAGAGAGATTCTGATGCGTATGAACCACCAGAGTGAGCTCGCTTCCTGACAGGTTCGCCCCACTGACCACCGTCGGCGATGCCGCGGTTCCGGCCGCACCCGCCAATTGCAGCGCCCCCTCGCCCGCCATGTCGCGAGCAATCGCCGTCGTGCCACTGCCTACCAGTGTCTGAGAGGGAGCCATGGTGAGCGTTGCGCCAGCCCCCACCCGGATCGACGACGCTCCAAGGTTGGATTCGCTATCCAGCGTCGCGCTGGCCGATGCCATCGCCGTGACCGTACCCGCGACGGAGATGTTGTTAAGCATCACGCGTGCGCTGCCCAATCCCGTCACGACCACTGAGCCCGTACCTGTGATCGAACGCCCCGCGACACTGCTGTCTTTTCCGGTCGTTACCTGCGCTGCAGTGAGCGTGAGGTACACATCATCGGCAACCTGCAACGTGAGTCGATCCCCAAGGACCGACGCCGGGTGGACTTCGATACTTCGGCCGATGACAGCCGCAGTTGGCACTGCGATTGCCGACAGGTTGAACGGCGCAGCGTCGAGGCTGGTGAGGCTCACCGAACCCGAACCCGTCACAGCGCGGCCACTTGCCTGGCTGGCGGACATCACAACCTGTGCCCCCCCAGAGAGCGCAAGCGCTACTGGGCCGAGAAGGCTACCGGAAGAGACTGTAAGGTTGGACGACACCTGAGCCTGGCTGGCAAGCCCGGACGCCACTCGCGTGAAATCAACCGTCCCGCCACCCAGCCCGGTGATGACGAGTGACGATTGTGCGCCGGCGCCGGCGCTGATACTGCGCCCGCTGGCTTGCGTGGCGCTCACGGTCAGCGTCGCACCCGCCGCCACTTCGAGCCCAGCTTGGCCGAGTTCGACTGCCCCGGGCAGCGTCATGGTGGTATCGATCACTACGGCAGTTGCGGCCGACAATCCGTCAAAGCTTGGCACCCCCTGGGCAGCGAGATATTGCGACAGGCCGGTGACCTTCACCTGGCCTGCACCACCGACCATAGCCCCATTGGCCTGCGCGGCACTGAGGGTGAGCGTCGCACCGGCACCGACGTTGATAGACGTGGCGCTGTTGACCAGCACAAGGCTGGGCCGGAACGGGCCACTCGCACCCAGGTTGACTGACCCGGTAATGGCGATATCTCCAGAAAGCGTGATCGACGCGATATTGGCCACATCCGGGTGGGTCGCGAGCGCCTCGAGCTGCCTGCCGTTGAACACGACCACGCTGGCGTTTGCGGCGATGGGTGCACCAGGAACATCGAAGCCGGGCGCAAGCTGAGACCCGAGCCGGATCTGTACCGCACTGCCGGACGGCGGGAGAATAATCCCCGCGCCCGCCGTACTGGTGTCCTTGACCGAGCCCAGCGTGGCGTTCGCGAACCGGATTTCAGGCTTGATCGCACCGCCCGGCTGGAACGAGGCGATCTTGCGCAGATCAATCTCGCGATCGATCGTGCCTTCAACGGTCAACACACCGTCGCCAAGGAATTCAGACAGGCCACCGGTATCGAGGAGTTGCTTCATCTGCTCGACCGACACCGTGAGGGCCGAGTTCACCACCACGCGGGAGAATCCACCGAGATTGGCGAGCGGCACCCGGCTGATGTCGAGTACGCCATTGCTCGACTCGAGCGTGTTGTTCTCGCCGTTACCGATCTGGCCGAGCTTGATCACCGAGGCGGGGTCGAGCCGGACAACCCGCGCCGTACTGCCCGGACCAAACCGGAACGACACCGTATCGTTGCCACCGACCGAGTCAGTGATGTCAAGCAGCATGGTCGCCGTTGGCGCACCCGAGATGTCTGGGGTAAAGCTGAGCGCCGACACATCGACAAGCAGCGTGTTGTTGGCCGCGTTTCCACGCAACTTGGTGGTCTGCAACTGCTGGGGCGTGACGATAAATCGCGACGAGCTGGAGAGCGTGATTTCGGTACCCGCGCCAGTCGTTGCCGCGAGGGAGGCACTGGTCAGGTCAACCGTCTGGGTCGCCGCGCCAGCGAGCGAGGTGCTCGACGAGATCGGCCCAGTCAGCACCAGAGTGCCCGCCCCTTCGAGACGCGCGCCGTTCAACTGCGCAGCAGACAGCGCCAGGCTGCGCCCTGCAGGAATCGACACGACGGCCGAGCCGAGGACCGTACCGGCCGCAAGCGTTGACACGCTCGCGGTCAGCGAGGCCTCCACGCGTGTGGTCTGTATGGCCGACAGATTGGCCGCTACCGCACCCAGATCCGAGATCTTGGTGGTGCCCGCACCGACCACGCTCCCGCCATCTGTGGCAATGCGAGTCGCCTGCGCAGCGCCCAGCACCAGGGTCTGACCTGCGCCGACCGACAGATTCACGGCGCTCAGCACGGTTCCCGCGTCTAGACGAACCAGCGACACGCCCGATGCGAGGGCCCCGCTGCGGGCCCCGCTCACCGCAACCTGACTGAAGTCAAGCGTCCGGTCGTCCACCCCGGTGATCTGGACATTGCCCGCACCGGTGAGGCTCCGCCCGCTGGCTTGTCCGGCACCCAGGGTGAGCGTGCGACCCGAAGCGATTTCGACCCCAAAGCTGCCGAGGTCGGTCGCGGCCGCGAGCGTCGTGTCGTTAGCGATGATCAGTCGACGGCCGATCACCGCGTCGCCAACGGCCTGCACCCGAGTGAGATCGACCGCCGTGCCGTTGATTCCAGTGACGACTACTTCACCCGTCGCCCGGATCAGGCGGCCGTTGGCAAGGGCCGAGGCAATCGTGAGCGACTGCGCTGAACCCGCTGAGCCAGCCGACTGGATCACGAAGCGCGGATTGAGCGAGGTCGCGGTCGTGAGCACCGCTCCCGGCACCGCCTCGGCCAGCAGCGCGCCAGTCGCGATCACCCCGGTCAGGTCAACCGCCGTACCGCCCGCCCCAAGACCCGTGATGGTGACCGAACCCGTTCCATTGATTGACTTGCCACTT
>CAIPNM010000313.1 GCA_903866395.1 uncultured bacterium | reverse complement strand
GGGGATGGCAGAGGTCGTCTGGCCTGTTGTCGCTGCCGACGGACTGCGCGGCACTGCGCATGCGGCCTTGCTTCAGGGTCTGCACCGGGACAGTCCTCAGTCATGGCTTGCCTCGGCGCTCGCTGAATTGCCTGGCGGCATGGCACCGGCGCGGTTTGCCGCGGCCTGGGCGCTGTCGACCGAATCAGCAAGCGCCTGCTGGCCGGGCGCGGGCGCTGTCCTGGTACGGCATTCCGGAGAGGACGTACTGCTCGACGAGACGAGGCTGACCCAGGTTCGCTCCACGATAATCGCTGCAGTGGATACCTGGCATCAACAGAATCCGCAAAGCCCAGGCACCGACTGGGCCACATTGCTGAGCGCGCTCAACCGGCGCGATATTCGGCGCTATGCAGGAGTCGCACTGTCGGGCCTGCAGGCAGCGGGTGAACTGATGCGGCATGGCGAGCGGATCTTCAGACCAAGCCATATACCTAACCCCAGCGCAGAGGACGATGCCTTCCGACAGCGCGTCCTGCCCACACTCGCCGAGCGGCGTTCACGATCCGTGCACGAACTGTCGGACCTGCTGGAAATGCCACTCGGGGAGGTACGCCGGGCGCTTGATCGCCTCGCCTTGCAGGGGTTCGCAATTGCGATCACACCGCAACGCTACCTCGCGGTTGCCCAGATCGAAGCGCTGGCCGCCATGGCCATTGAAATCGCCAAATCAGGCCCGCTGCGGGCAGGCGATTTCAGTCGAGCCACAGGCATCGGGCGTAACCTCGGCATTGACGTGCTGGAATTTTTCGACCGGATCCGACTCACGCGGCGCCTGGGCGACCGACGGATCGTGATCGACGATCAGGCCTTGCGACGCGTGCTCAGGCCCGATGCGACGTCGGTCATTGAAGCCGCCTGATCAGTCACCACTCGCGCCCCCCGGGCGACATCAGACGGGCGGATCGTTGCGTACGGTCGACGGCGGGCAAGGAGGGTCCAAATGGTGGCTTCAATCAGGCTCGCGGCCGGGGGATAATTGGCTTCGGTCTGCATCTCATCATGATCATGAAGCGCCCAGGCACTGCTCGTCGTCCTCGTAATCCGGTCGCCCGCGCGGTGCGCACACCACTTTACCGGCCACGCGCTGAAGAGGACAAACGGCGCAAGCTCCGCGACCCACCTGTGCGGCCTCGTGGCCCAGTTGAGCCGGACGAAAGCTGACCGCGCGGCCCGGTCAAGTCCGGCGAAAACCGAGTTAGCCATCGACCGATGGAGCCGGTCGCCCGGCCGCAGTCGCGGGCTCTCGGATTTACGCCCCTTGGGTATGCAATGATTGGCCGCATCGCCCACCTTAAACCATCGCCAACCGGCCAGACCCATGCAGACCTCCGTCCCGCCGTCCTTGCAGGCCAGCCCATCAGCCCTCCACGTACCCGCCGCCCCCGCTCGCCACTGGCCTGCGGAAGGTTATCGGCGCGCGCCTTATTGGGTCTATACCGACCCCAGCGTGTACGCGCTTGAACAGCAGCGCATCTTTCGCGGGCGCGCCTGGCACTACGTTGGCCTTGAAGTGGAGGTGCCCGAGCCGGGAAACTATAAAACCACCTTCATCGGCGACACGCCAGTGGTGCTTGCGCGTGCGGAGAATGGCAGTTTGCATACGGTGGTGAATCGCTGCGCGCATCGCGGCAATCTGATCTGCCGCGAGCCCTTCGGAACCGCTGCCAAGCTTTACTGTGTTTATCACGCCTGGAGCTACACGCTTTCGGGCGACCTTAGCCATGCTGCCTTCAGCCAGGGGCTGCGCGGAGAAGGCGGTCTACCTGCCGATTTCGACAAGACACAGCACGGTCTCCGAAAGCTTAAGGTCGACACACTCTGCGGGCTGGTTTTTGCAAGCTTCAGCGATGACATTGAACCACTCGCTGACTGGTTGGGAGAGGTGGCCCCGGGCATTCGCCGCGTGCTCAACCGCCCGCTCAAGGTGCTGGGCTACGACACGCAACGTATTCACGCGAACTGGAAGACCTATCACGAGAATCCGCGCGACTCGTACCACGCGAACATTCTCCACACGTTTTACGGCACCTTTGGCCTCTCGCGGCAATCGCAGGAATCCGCCATGACGATCGATCGCTCGGGTCGTCATGTTTATTTCTACACCAAGGCGGGTACCGAGAAAAAATCAACCGACTACGACAGCACCGCGAACCAGCTTCGCTCGCACAATGATCAGATGAAGCTCGAGGACCCCTCCATCCTTCGCTGGCGCGATGAATTCGGCGATGGCATCAGCGTTCAGATCCTCAACACCTATCCTTCTTTCGTGCTCCATCAGATTGCCAACAGCCTCGCCACCCGGCAACTGATCCCGCGCGGCGTTCGGCAGTGCGATCTGGTCTGGACCTACCTTGGCTTTGCCGACGAAGACGAGGCCACCACGCGCACCCGACTCAATCAGACCAACCTCGCGGGCTCCGCGGGCCTGGTCTCGGTGGAAGATGCAGCGGTCTGCGAGATGATGCAGCGGGCGTTTGCCGACGGCGAAGACGGTGCGTCATTCATCGAGATGGGAGGCAAGACGCTGGAGAGCGGTGGCTCAAGCAAACTATCCGAACGCGCGATCCGCAACTTCTGGAACGTGTACCGCCAGGACATGGGACTCTGATCATGGATCTCGCCCTGCACCATACCCATATCACCACCGTGTCCTGGCTGATCGCCGAGTGGGCGCACGCCATTGATGATGACCGGGTTGAGCGCATTGCCGAGCTGATGCGCGAAGACGGCCGCTACACCGTCTGCTCGCGCTTTAATGCCGACCGCGGTCTCCCTCTTGCCATCATCGATACGCACAACGCAGCGCAGCTGCGCGATCGCATCCGGTCCATGCGCGTGGCGAACATCTATCAGCCTCAGCACTACCGACATGTGGTCTCGGCAATTCAGGTCACCGGACAAACCGAGGCCGGGCTCCTTCAGGTGCGCTCCGCTTTCGCCGTGTTCCGTACGCTGGTCACCACCGGCGACACGATTTTTTTTGCGGGCGGACGCTGCGAGGATCTGGTGGATGCCAGCGGTGCCGAGCCGCGCTTTACTCGTCGCCTCATGACCTTCGATTCGCGTGCAGTTGAAACGCTGATGATCATTCCGATCTGACCGTCCCACTTTCGGAGACCGACATGTCCCGCTGGTTCGCCTATCGCCCTCTCTCGCCCCGCGCCTTGAAACCGGGTCGTCGCGCAGCCTTGGCAGGCGCTGTGCTTGGCACCCTCTGCGCGCTAACGGGGCTCTGGCCAGTCACCGCCGCCGCGCAAAGCTGGCCCTCGCGACCCATCCGCTTCATCGTCCCCAACCCGGCGGGCGGCGCAGCCGATGCACTGCCGCGCATGCTCGCCGAAGCGCTGGTGTCACGGCTGGGGCAGCCGGTGGTGGTGGAAAACCGTCCTGGTGCAGCAGGCAATATCGGCGCCGAGCAGGTATTCAAGGCCGAGCCCGACGGCAGCGTGTTCCTCGCAGCGCCCCCACCCGCGCTCACGGTCAATCCCAGCCTCTATCCGAAACTGAACCATGACCCGACGCGCTTTGAGCCCGTCACCGTCATGGCCACCTCGTCCAACGCGCTCCTGGTTCACCCCTCCGTGCCAGCGCAGACGCTGCGCGAGTTTCTCGATTACGTGAAGGCCAACCCCGACAAGCTCAGCTACGCCTCACAGGGCAACGGATCCACCGCACATCTCACGGCCGAACTCTTCAAACTCAAGACTGGCCTCAAGATCACCCATGTTCCCTATAAGGGCGACGCGCCGGCCGTCACCGATCTGCTTGCGGGTCATGTACAGGTGATGTTTGGCAACGTCCTCGCTGGCCAGAATCATGTACGCCAGGGCAAACTCCGCATGCTCGCGGTCACCAGCGAATCGCGGCTGCCGGGTTTGGCTGACATCCCCGCGCTCATCGAGCAGGTACCCGGTGTGGTCGCCGTGACCTGGTTTGGCATTGTGGCGCCCCCCAACACACCGGTCGCCATCACCGAGAAGCTTTCGCAAACCATTGCCGACATCCTGAAGACGCCCGACATGGCCAAGCGCTTTGCCGACGCGGGCGCGAACCCGGTCGGCAACACGCCTGCCGCGATGCGAGCATGGATGAAGGATGATGCCGAACGCTGGGCGCAGGTGATCCGTGAAGCGAAGATCAGGATTGACTGAGGCCTAGCGCTTGCCGTCAATCAGCACGAAGCAGATACGGGCGAAATCATTCGAGCGATTGCTCCAGGCATGCGCGGTCCCGCGCTGGATCAGGACATCGCCCGCCCGCATCAGCTTTTCGCCCTCTTCCATCACGGCATAAATTTCGCCCTTCAGCACGATTGCGTAATCGACTGACTCGGTGGTGTGCATGCCAGGGTGAACCGCATCGGGCGGCAGATGTCGGCCATCGGGGAACAGCTTCGAAAACATTGCCTCGAACATGCGCTGGCGTTCAACCGGATCGACCGGCTCGGGCGGGTAATCAATGATGCGGATCAGACTACCTCGGGGCGGCGGCGCAAGCCCCACCACTTCGGCCACCCGGTCGGGGTCGTTGATGGCGGCCGGCGAATCAAACAGCGCCCAGAGGTTACTCACCCGATAACCGGGCCGCTCGTCGACGGTTCTCACCCGGTGAGGCTCACCGTCAGAAACGAAGGTGGAACGACCTTCAGCGGTATGACCGGT
>CAIPNM010000312.1 GCA_903866395.1 uncultured bacterium | reverse complement strand
GACGCTGCTTGCCGGCGTGGAAGTCGCCACCTCGCGATTCCTGGTCACGCCTGCGGATGCGATGGATGCGGGCAATGAAGAGCAGACGCTCTCCGATCTGACCGACACCGAAACCGTGCTGCCGCCGATCATGACGCCAGCGGGCGTGCTGCCCGGTGGCCTGGTGGTGGTGCCGGATGTTGATAGCGTACTGGTGTTCCCAGGCACCGCGGCCGATGCAAAGAACGCGTTTGGATCGGGCGATGGCACGCTGACGCTCACGTTGTCGGTACCCTTGAATGCGGGGGTGCTGAAGGCAGCGCCGGCCGCCACCAATGCCGCTGATGCGGCATCGCCGGTGACCCTCAGCGGCTCGGGCACGCGCACGCTGACGCTCAAGGGCACGGAGGCTGCGCTCAGCGCTTATCTGGCGGAGAACAACGTCCGCTATAACGGCCTTGCCGGACAGACCCTGTCCGTCACCGCCGTGCGTGCGGCCACCGCAAAACTTGGCGACATGTCGTCGGTGGCCACCATGGGTCTTTATGGCGCAAGCCGCAGCACCTCGGTGGTGCCGGTCATTGCGTCGCTCCCGGCGAGGCTCTGGGTCACTGCGCAGACGTCCTCGCAGCTCCAGTTCCCGGCCGCCAGCCTGCAGGGCGCAGGGCTCCTGCGGCTCACGCTCACGGTGCCCCAGTCGCTGGTGCTTGGCGAGGGCCAGGGCCTCTCGGCCAGTCCTCAGACGGGCGATGGTGTGGCGGTGGTTGCGGGCAGCAACGCGCGCGCGCTCACGCTGGAGGGTAGCGCTGCCGACCTGTCTACCTTCATCGCCACCGCCGGACGCGTGCGCTACACCGGTCCGGCTGGTACGGCAGTGCTGTCGACCGCCACGCCGCCCGTGGTGAGCGTGAGCTCGCCAGTCAGGCTCACGGTCAGCCTCGCGAACAGCGCGGGCAGTTCGTCGCTTCTGGTCGATCTGGTTGCGCCGGCGCAGCCTGCGGCGGCGGTGACCGGCGTTCGGATGTCGGCGCCTGCCACGCTCCCCACCACGCCGGGCGCGCGTGTGCCGCTGGTGTTCGCCGCCGATGCAATCGTCGGAAGCGGGCCGATCACACTCACGCTGGCCGCGCAGACCGGGGCCTCGCTCCACTGGCTCGCGAGTGATACGTTGAACGCGGCGGCTGACGCCGCGCTGGTTGCAGGAACCGGCAGCACGCTCACCCTCACCGGCACGGCCACGCAACTCAATGCCTGGCTCTCCACCGCCGGGTCGCTGCGGGTCGAGGCGACTGCGGACGCCTCCATTACGCTCACGGCGCTCGCCAATGGCGTGGTGTCCTCGGGCAGCATCACCGTTGATCATCATCCGGCAGACGGGGCCATCAATGGACCGTCGCTCAAGCTGCCGCAGGCGTTCACCGTGCCGGCCAACGGCGAACTTCGGCTCGCGCCGGACGCAGTGGGCGGAAGTGGCAGCCTGCAGGTGACGCTCAGTCTCGTGGCAACTGCGCCTTCGACGCCCACGCTCAGCTGGCCCGCCGATGCCACGCGCACCGATGGCACGGGTGCGCTGCTTGCCGCGGGAAGCGGCAGCACGCTCACCCTCACCGGTACGGCCGCGCAACTCAATGCCTGGCTGTCGGCCGCAGGCACGCTCCGTCATTCGGGAGGCGCCGCCACGCTGTCGATCACAGTCGCGCGCGTGGCCTCAGGCGTTACCGCGAGCGTTGCGGCTCAGTCCAACCTGGTGCCGGTGTCGGCGCCTGCGACACTGCCCGTGTTGTCGGTCACCGCACCGGCCAATGTGCTGCTCGATCCCTCGGGCACCACGCCGCTCGTCTTTGAGCAGCTGCCCTTTACCGCCAGTGCTGGCACCGATGCGCTCACTGTCACCCTGACCGCGCCAGTGGGCGGCCAGGTGGTGGCGCAATCGGCTGAGGGCATTACCGTCACCAGCGCGACAGAAACGGTTGCGGGCTCGAGCCGTGCGGTCACACGGGTGGGCGGCACGCTTGCCGCGCTGAACACCTATTTCCGGAGCTTTGGCTCGCTCAGCTATCTGGTGGCCGCAGCGGGAACAGGGTCGTCGACCGCGAACGGCGCGCTCGCCCCGGGCAATGGCGGCATGCAGATGTTGCTGTCCTCGGGGGATGCGCGCGCAGGGGTGGTCGTCACCATGGGCGTGTCCGAGCCGGTGGCGAGCCCCGGCCTGGTGCTCCCCGCAGCGGTTCAAGTGGTGAGCGGTGCGGTCACGCCGCTTCGCCTCGGCACCGATCGCTTCACTTTCCCCGGCAACGCTGTGCTTGAAGTGGTGGTGAGCACCACGGCGGGGGGGCTGCTGGCCGCGGGCGCATCCGATACAGGCTCCACCGTCTCGGCAGTCAGTAGCGCCGCTGACCCGCGCGTGTCGGCCACCACGGTTGTGCTGCGCGGTACGGCCGATGATCTCGACAACTACTTCAGCCAGGGTCGGCTCACGCTTCGCACCGAGGCGCCGCGTACGGTTGCGGTGCAGGTCTCGAGCGTGCTCACGCCGGCGCTTCAGGGCGCGGGCAGTGTGTCGGTCACGCTCGCCTCGGCACAGGGCCTGCAGACCACGCCCACGCTCGCGCTGCCTGAACGCATCGTGATGGCGGTGGCCGGTGATACCGCGGTGCTGTTGCCCGCCGCAGGACTGGGTGCGGGAACCGGGGTTGCCGCCACGGCGGGCGCCACGCTCACGCTTGCTGCGCCGCAGTCGGGCAGCTGGGTGGCGATCGATGATGATGTGTCGGCATCAAACGCCGACAACGTCATGGTGGATGCGCAGACCGTGGAGGGCCGTTCGGTACTCACGCTCTCGGGTACGGTGGCTGCGCTCAATGCATGGCTTTCCGCACCGGGCAATCTCGCCTATCAGGGACCGGCCGGGCTGGTCTCGGTCACGCTCAATACGGCAAGCGCGAACGCACCGCGCGCGGCCTCGGCCATCATCAGTCTGGAATCCCAGCAGACGGTACAGGCGCCGCGCATTGTTTCGCTTCCCACGCAACTCGCGATCACAAGCGGCGTGAGCTCCACGCTGGCGCTCGATGGCGCAGCACTCACGGCCGGGCTCGCCCCCACCGCCAGCCTGTCGGTCACGCTCGCCCTGCCCGATGCGGCAAGTCTCCCGCTTGCCGCAGGCGAGGGCCTGAGCTTCGTCGCCGCCAACGGCACGGTGGTCGGACCACAGTCGGGGCTCCGCACCCTCACCCTCACGGGCACGGCGACTGAACTGCAGGCATGGCTCGCCGGCAGCGGATCGCGGACCACCTACACGGGACCCGCGCTCACCACAGCGGGTACAGCGATTGCACTCAAGGTATCGCTTGCAAATGCTGCGGGCGTGGCCTCGCAGACGGTCACACTCGCTGCACCCGCGCAGCCCTCGGGTGTGAGTAGCGGCGCGCGGCTCACGCTTCCGGCATCGCTCATTGCGACCTCGGGCGCGAAGGTGCCGCTCATGCTGGGTGCGTTGCTGCAGTCGGCAGCCGGAACCGATCAGGTGGTGCTGGATATTGAGGCGCCCGCCGACCGGCTCAGCTTCACGCTGACTTCGGGGGTGACCGCGGCGGCTGGCGCGAACTTCTCGCTGGTTGAAGGCGGGACTGAGCGGGTGGCTACGCGTCTGAGCGGCACGGTCGATGCGCTCAACAATTTCTTTAGCCACCCCGGCGCGGCCTGGTACGACAGCAGCTTTGCAAGCACGCTCAAGTTCCGTGTGGTCGGGGCCGTCAGCAGCGTTGGCGCCATTGCCATCACCAGTAAACCTGCGGCCGAAGCCGCGGTGGCCGGACCCACGCTCGCCATCCCCGCGAGTTTCGCGGTGCCTACGCTGGGCGGCGACATCCGCCTCGCGCCCAATGCCATCACCGGGAGCGGCACGCTCACTGTCACGGTGGCCGCTGCGCCGGGCGCGCTTGCGGTGGTCAATGATGATGCGGTGGCAGTCGACAGTGGCCTGACCGCAAACGCCGATGGCGTGTTGATCGGTGGAAGCAGCGCCTCGCGCACCTTCACCGGCACGGCGAGTGCACTGAACGCCTATCTGTCGGCGGCAGGCAAGCTTCGCTACAGCGGCGCGGCCACGGCGCTGGCTATTTCAGTGGCATCGGATTCCGCGCAGGGCGCGGTGGTCACCGCCACGGGCGAGGCCGCGCTCACTGGCCTCGCCGCGCAGTCGCTCGCACCCACGCTGACCCTCAGCGTGCCCGCTGCGCTCAACTATGCCCAGGGCGCAGCCAGCACCGCGCTGATTTTTGCGCGGGATGTGGTGGATGCGGCGGGGGGTAGCGGCGCGGTCGCGCTCACCATCACCGCGCCGATGAGCGGCGTGCTTACGGCCTATAACGATGATGCGGTCAGTGGCACGCCCAATGCGGATGGTGTGCTGGTTGTAGCCGGTACCGCTTCCGGCCGGCAGACCGTGACGCTTACCGGCACGGTGACCGCACTTAACGCCTGGCTTCGGACATCTGGGAATCTCACGCATCAAGGCGCGGCGGGTACGCTCGATCTGGTGGCCGAGCGCTCGGGGCTGCGGGCCACGTCGCAGATTGCGCTGAATGCGGTGCCGATGCGGGGCTCGCCTGGTCTGGTGCTGCCGCAGTCGTTCGAGGTGGTTGCTGGCGCGAGCACGGCGCTGCTTCTTGGTGTGAATCGGCTGCAGTTCACAGGGGCGGGCGAGCTTGCGCTCACGGTGAGCGTCACTGGCGGCTCATTGTCCGCCGATCTCGCGGGCATCGTGCCCGCGCCCACGCTCGCCACGGTGACGACGGGTACGCGCACCACATCGATCACGCTCACTGGCACGGCGGATGCGCTCGATGCGCTGATCGCAGCGGGGCAACTGCGCTTTACCGGCAATGCTGCCGATACCGTCCAGGTGAGCGTGCAGTCGGTAAACACCGCAGCGCTTCGCGCGCAGGGTGAATTCGGCATCACGATCGCCGCCAGCAGCGGGGCACGCGCAACCCCGACCATCAGCCTGCCCGACCGCGTTGCAATCCAGTCAGCGGGCAGCACGCCGGTGCGGTTTGTGAATACACCGTTTGCCGCAGGCGCGGCAGGCACGCCGGTGACCGTCACGCTCGAGGCGCCCGCCAGTGGCGTGCTGGTGGCGAAGGCGACCGACGGCACAGCGCTG
>CAIPNM010000311.1 GCA_903866395.1 uncultured bacterium | reverse complement strand
GGGGCTGGCGTAAAAGCGCCGCACCTGGCGGGTGGCGGGAAAATTCATGGTGAGATAGTGAGTAAAGCGCTCCCGATAATCTGCGGGAAAGCTCATTTTGCTACCGGTCAGTGCGGCAAACGGCGCCGAGCGAGCGGGCGCGCCGGCAGGCGCTGCAGGTAGTGCGGCATAGTGCGTCGCAAGCGGTTTCAGATCGGCTTCACCCAACTGCTCCGCGATCGCATTCATGACGCCGCTCTTGCGGCTACCCTCGCGCAGCGCCTTCAGCTGATTCTCGAGGTAACCCGCTCGCTGGCCTGCCAGATTGGGAATCGTCTCGCTGATGCTGAGTCCATTTGCACCATGGCAAGCGGCGCAGGTGGTGCTTGCGAGCGTGGCAGCACGCTCAGCAGCGGGATCGGCCGCAGCGGGCGTAGCAATCCCCACCGCAACCATCAATGCAAGAAGGCCGCGAGCATCGTTTGAACGATTCATAGCACTTTCCCTGGGTTGAGAATGGCGTGAGGATCAAGAGCGGCCTTCAGCCTGCGCATGAGCGCGATTTCTTCTTCACTTCGCGAATGGCCCAGATACGCGCGCTTGAGCAGTCCGATACCGTGTTCGGCCGATACCGAACCCTGCCACTCGGCCACGCACCCATAGACGATACGGTCGGTATCGTCTTTGCTGCGAATGCCGTCGCGAATCTGGGCACTGACGTGAAGATTGCCGTCAGCCACATGCCCAAAGCAGACCACGCCCCCCTCAGGCCACGAGGCAAGGAGCCGAGCTCGGCATTCATCGGCAAACGCGCCGATCGTGCCGACTGGCAAACTCACGTCATAGTCAACATGCGGCGCGAACGCGCGCGCGAGTTCACCGGAGGCATCGCGCGTGGACCAGAGCGCTGCCCGCTCACGACCCGATTGCGCGATCACCGCATCACTGGCGCAACCCTGCTCAAGCGCCGCGGCAATGCTCGCTTCGAAGAGCTCGGCGTCGCGCGCCTCATCGGTTCCCATGGTCTCCAGCAACACATGGATAGAACCATCTTCAGGCATGGGGACCGATCCCCGCTGCGCGCGCGCGAACGCATAAAAATCGGGCCACATCGCTTCATAGGCGGCGAGCGTCGGGCCTAACCGCTCACGGGCAAGACGCAGGAGCGCGAGCACTTGCTGATAGTTGGCAACCGACACCATGGCCGTACAGACACTGCGCGGCTTTGGATGAAGGCGGAGCACCAACCGGGTGATGACCCCCAGCGTGCCCTCAGTGCCGATGAAGAGCTGCTTGAGGTCGTAACCCGCGTTGTTCTTGAGCATCGAGTTCATGGCCGATACCACCGTGCCATCAGCAAGTACGGCCTCCACGCCCAACACCAGCTCCCGCATCATGCCGAAACGAAGCACACGATTGCCGCCCGCATTGGTGGCCGCGTTACCGCCCACCCGGCATGACCCGCGGGCGCCGATATCGAGCGCGAACATGAGCCCTGCGTCGTCGGCAGCCTGCTGTACCGCCTGTAGCGTGACGCCCGCCTGCACGGTGATGACCGAGCCATCCTGGTCGAGCGATTCAATCGCCGCGAGCCGTTCAAGCGATAACACCACCGCGTGCGCCGAGGGCGTGGCGCCGCCCGTGAGTCCGGTCAGCCCGCCCTGCGGAACCACCGGAGCCCGATGCGTATTACAGATTCGGAGCACCGCTGCCACTTCTTCGGTGCTGCGCGGCCGAGCCAGTGCAGTGGGCGGCGAATCAACGGGTGCCGACACCATCCAGTCCTTGAGGTGCCGGGCATCGATCGGCGCACGCATCAGGACGCCCGATGGAAGCGCCCGCTCTAGGTCATCGAGCAGTGCCGCAGTATTGAACGGGGGAGCGAGGCTCAAGACGGCTTCCTTGTGCGAACAGTCAACAGTGCCAGATCAGCCCGCTTTAAGTCCGGCAGATTCAACGCCGGCCGCGCAGATCAGTTCGTCTTCATCGCCCGACCCGCCGCTTGCCCCGACCGCGCCCAGCAACTGGCCGCTCGGCGACAGAATCAGCACGGCGCCGGTCTGCGGTAGAAACCGGCCGTCAGCCGACGCTGCCAGCGTCACATAAAAATTCGGATTGTCCTTCGCGCGCTGGGCGAGCACGCGGCTCGATGCGCCCATGCCCACCGCGCCCCAGGCCTTGCCGCGTGCAATCTCGAAGCGAAACATGCTGGCCCCGTCTTCACGCGCAAATGCCTTGAGGTTGCCGCCTTCATCGAGCACCGCAATGCCCATCGGCTTGAAATTCTCGGACCGGGCGCGGGCCAGTGCCCCATCAATAATCTGCCGGGCCTGAGCGAGCGTGAGCATGTCCAAATCAGTTCTCCATGAAGGGCGCACTAGGCGCGAAGCGGGGTGTCGAGGGTGAGCATCGGATAGTGGGCATTGCCACCAGCAAACTCGGGAAACTGGTGAAAATCGGCACGCATCTCGCGGATGACCGGCGAGGCGAGCGCAGCGCTCAGATCGTCTGGCGAATCGAACATCAGCTTGTTCCGCTGCATAAAGTCGACCCGCATACCGGGCAGCCCGCCGATCCAGTCAACCCGGGTGCAGATCTCAATCTCGCGCACGTTCGGGAACTTGCGCATGATGGGCGGGTGATGGTCGATGTAGTGACGGTGCCAGGCGCTGAGGTCGGCTGCCTGCCCAGGGTAGTGCACAAGATAGCTGCAGCGGGTTGCGCGCGGCGGCAGCTCACGATCAAGCGGCTCGATGGGAAGCGCTCGTACCAGCATGATTTGCTGCTGGACCCGCATGCCCCGAAGCGCCTCGACATCGCCTGCTGTGCCAAGGGCCTGCAGCGCGCCGGCGGGCCGAAGCGCGTCTTCCAGGGCCTCGATCCGACGTGCATAGAGCTGGAGCGCGAGCGGCGGTCCCGGCTCGTCGTTGGGAAAGGCATGACCGGTGCCAGCCGGCGTGGGCACATGAACCAGCGCGCGTTCGAGCCCCTCGACCGATGCCAACACCTGGGCAATCTGTCGGAGCGAACCTGGCTCCAGCGTGACGGCAGCGCCACCAGGCAAACGGAAATGAGCGAAGTAGCAGAACATGGGTCGGTACCTTCCTCGCTTTATACGCCAGTTCGCCGCGCACGGCGAGCAGTAGGGCGGCTTGTCGGGGGATCGAATCCGCATCAAATCGGCGATCGCAACCTCGGCAACCAACGCGCTTCATAATGCACCCATGCATATTCCTGCCGGACCCGCGCCGGTCGCCGGTGTGGTCGGCGCCGGCCTCCTCTCGCTTGCCGTGGCCATGGGCATCGGCCGGTTTGCGTTCACACCGCTGCTGCCACTCATGCTCCGCGATGGCGATCTCAGCCCGATCGCGGGCGCCGAATGGGCCATGGCGAACTATGTGGGCTATCTGGCGGGGGCGCTCACTGCGGCGCGCGTCGCGAGCCACCCGCGGCGGGCGAGCCTGATTGGCCTTGTCGGCGTCGCCATCACCACGCTCGCCACCGGACTCCTCAGCGGCGCTGCGCTCGCGTTCGCGGGCCCCTTGCTGCGGGCGATCGCAGGCGTCTTCAGCGCATGGGTGCTGGTCGGTGCCAGCGGCTGGTGCCTGATGGCGCTCGCGCGTGCTGGGCGCCCCGCTCTCACCGCGTGGATCTACACCGGCGTGGGCTGCGGCATCGCGCTGGCCGGGCTACTCGCCTGGCTGGGCGGCGGTCAGTCGGCGCGTTGGCTTTGGCTGGAACTGGGCCTCGCAGCGGCGTTGGGCGCGGTGATGGTCGCCGCACTCGGCGCACCAGCCAGAGAGCCGGAGGCCGGCTCGGTCGATCACGCCGCTGCCCGGCTTGCACCATCCACCCAAGGCGTCGACAAATCCGATACCGGGCTGGTCGTTTGCTACGGCATCTTTGGCTATGGCTATATCGTGCTCGCCACTTTTTTGCCTGCGATGGCTCGCGACAGCATCGATGACCCCATCGTGTTCGGCCTCACCTGGCCGGTGTTCGGCCTGGCAGCAGCCGTATCGGTTGCAGCCACGGCCCGCTGGGGCACTGCGCTTGCGCGGGAGCGTATCTGGGCGCTCGCGCAATCGGCCATGGCACTCGGCACCGCCCTGCCGCTACTCAGCGTGGCGATCGGCGCGCTCATCGCCTCAGCGGTGCTCGTGGGCGGCACCTTCATGGTGGCCACCATGGCGGGAATGCAGCTTGCTCGGGAGCGCCATCCAGACAACCCCACGCCCCTGGTCGCTCGCATGACGATTGCGTTTGCTTGCGGTCAGATCGCAGGGCCGCTACTGATCCGGTCAATCGGTGACACCGCCTTGATGGGCGTATCCGCGCTTCGTTGGGCCAACCTGATTGCGACCCTCTTGCTCGCGGGCTCGGCCGCATGGCTCTGGCGGCTGTACTTCGCAAGGAATCCGCTTCGTTCGGACACCAGCGCTTAACCGCTACACTGATCCTGATCCAACCGGCCAATCCTGCGTACCCCCCACCGCGAAGCCTCTATCCATGCAATGTCTTCCCCTGCTGCGAGCAGGCTTTGCGAGCCTCGCGCTCCTCCTTTGCCTGCTTGCGCCAGCGACAGCCGATGACACCGCGCGCTATCTCGCGGTCATCGATGCGGGCAGCAGCGGCTCGCGCATCCATCTCTACGAACGCACGGCCGCTGAGCGCGGCGTGGAAGTGAAGCAGTTATTCGAGGACAAGGCAGGCGAAGCACTGTCCGCGTTTGAGCGTTCGCCCAGCGAGGCAGGCCCTCGCGGTATCCAGCCGCTGCTTGAGCGCCTGTTCGCCCGGCTCGAACCGTTGAATATCGAACGCAGCGCCGTGCATGTTCACGTGCTCGCTACCGCGGGCATGCGCCGCCTCGACGCCGACAATCCAGCCGCTGCCCAGGCGATCTACCAGAGCGTGCGAAGCACACTGACCTCGGCGGGCGTCGCAGCGCGACGCATCGAAACCCTGAGCGGCCATCTCGAAGGCGTATATGCCTGGGTCGATGTCAACGATCTGAGCGGCGCGCTCGCGAGGTCAACTACGCAGGCGCTCACCGCCGTCATCGAAGTGGGCGGCGCCTCGGCACAACTTGCCTACGCAGGTGAGGCCCCAGCGGGTGCACAGGTGACCCCGATACGGCTGAACGGACGCAGCCATCAGGTCGTGAGCTTCACCTGGCTGGGCTTGGGCCAGGATGAGGCGCGGCGCGCCATGATCAGCGCCGCTCGCAGCCGATCGAATGTCGATGAAGAGCGGTGCTACCCGGACAATCGCAAGGCCGCTGGCGGACTCAGTGCCTTCGATGCCGATGGCAGCCGCCACCTGGTCGCCAGGGGTGGTTTCAGTTTCGCCCAATGCAGCCAGCTGTATGACGCCGTCATCCGTCCTTTCGGGCTTCCGGCACTGGCCACCCCGATCCGCCAGTCCAAGCTCCCGCTCATTGGGCTCGCATCGGTTTATTTCTCGCTTGCTGACTGGCAGGCCATCGGTCAGCCGGACACCCTGGCCAATACCCTCAGCGGCCAGTGCGAAGGCGAAGACGCTTACGGCGAAAAAGTCGTGGGCTTCATCCGGCGCGATCCGAAAAATCGCTTCGCGCAGACGGCGTGCGCCAACGGCACCTTCATCCACGCGCTGCTGTTCGGGCCGGCCGGTCTTCGCGTTGACCCCGCACAGGTCAGCGCCGTGGCACGAGTCAACGGCCAGCCGCCAAGTTGGGCCCGCGGCTTCGCGCTGGCGGGACGCTGACTGACGGGTGTGTCGTAAAGTGTCAGCGTCCGCCCCTGCCCGGAGATTTCCATGATTGTCGAGCGCCCTGAAGACCTCACCGCGGCCGTCCTCTCCGAACTCGAGCGGGCCGATGACCCACGCTGGCGAACCATCATGCAGTCGGCCGTTCGCCACCTTCATGGATTCGTGCGCGACACCGCCCTTACCGAGGCCGAGTTTCAGAAAATCTGCGCGGTCATCGCCCGACTAGGCCAGCTAACCGGACCGTCGCACAATGAGGTGGTGCTTGGAGCCGGCTCGCTCGGTATCTCGGCGCTAGTCTGTCTCCTCAACAACGGCGCTGGCGGCACCCAGCCCACCACCGCCAATCTGCTGGGCCCTTTCTGGCGAGAGCATTCACCCCCCACGGCCAACGGCGCGAGCATCGTGCGAGGCCCCACCCCCGGTGAACCCATTTTTGTGACGGGTTGGGTCCGAGACGACCACGGCCACCCGGTGGCAGGTGCTGAGGTCGACGTCTGGCACTCGTCATCCGAGGGCTTCTATGAAAACCAGGACCCCGCGCAGGCCGACATGAATTTGCGCGGCCGCTTCACAACCGATGAAGCGGGCGGCTTTCGCTTCCGAAGCATCAAACCCGCGGGCTATCCGATTCCGGTAAGCGGCCCGGTGGGCGATCTGCTCCGCGCACAGGGGCGACACAACCTGCGCCCGGCGCACATCCATTTCCTGATCCACAAACCGGGCTACAAGACCCAGTTCTCGCAGATCTACTCCAGCGACGACCCCCATCTTGATTCCGACGTACAGTTTGCCGTGACGCGTTCATTGATCGGCCACTACCAACGCCACGACGCCGAGCCCGCACCGGACAACGACGTGAGCGGCCCCTGGTACTCACTGGAGCAGGTGTTTGTGATCGAACCCGGCGAGGCTCGCTGGCCGCGCGCGCCGATCACGGGCAAGGCCGAGGGTGAGCGCCCGCAGCTTCAGGTTCTGGACAAGAGGGCCCCCCGCCATGAGTCACCGAAAACTGTTTGATAGACCCGTCGCGACGATCGACGGCCTTATAAACGGACTACCCGACCTGGGCATGCGGATCGTCTGATGCCAGCACGCCTTCGCATCGCGCTGGTGGGCGTGAGCCACTGGCACGCGCCCCGCTACGCCGAAGCGCTGCGGGCGCGCGGCGCGCTCCTCTGCGGCGCCTCTGACACCGACCACGCAGCCGGCGCGACTGCCGCGGCGCGCCTGGGCGTTGAATTCATCGCGCCCACCGAGGCGATGATCGAGCGCCTGCGCCCAGACTTCGCGGTGGTGTTGCCGCGGCATGATCAGGCGGCCGACGAAATCGCACGCGTCGCCGCCCTGCGTATTCCGATGCTGGTGGAAAAGCCCATGGGACGCCATGCTCAAGAAACCGAGCGGGCTGCCGCTGCCATTGAGGCCGCGGGCATCTTCGCAAGCGTCTGCCTGCCCAATCGCTACATGGCCATCTGGGCCGAAGTTCATTCCCTCACTGAGGAAGGAACGTTGGGCGAACTTCGGCACGCGCATTTCCGGACCATCAACGGCCCGGCGTCGCGCTATCGCGATTCCGGTGTGGGCTGGATGTTGGAATCGACTGCAAGCGGTGGGGGCGCGCTGCGTAATCTCGGC
This sequence comes from uncultured bacterium, assembly GCA_903866395.1. Taxonomy (GTDB): domain Bacteria; phylum Pseudomonadota; class Gammaproteobacteria; order Burkholderiales; family Burkholderiaceae_E; genus SYIM01. The sequence goes on along the minus strand of CAIPNM010000311.1, from coordinate 4,367 downwards.
GTGCATGGCGCAGACGCCGTCCTGGGCCTCGCAGCAGACCAGCCGCTTCGGGTATTGAGCGCACATTGCAGCCGCTTCGACGCCCGCCTGGGCATTGAAGAGTTCGCGGCCGCGAGCCTCGCCAGCGCCAATGGCTTTCATGCGTCGCTGGAAGCGGGCTACAGCTACGCCAACCTGCAGGAGGGGGGCGACTATGAGTGGCGAATCGCCACCTCAGGCGCCTACCTCCGCGAGAGTAACGGCAGGCTCTGGGTACATCGACGAGGCGGTTCGCTCGAAACGCGCGAGGTCGACACGCCGCATCGGCTTTATCAAACCATGACACACGCCGCGATGGACGCCTTCGAAGCGGACATCGCCCCACCTGTGCCGGTTGGGGCCTGTGTGGCTGCAGTGCGCCTACAGGATCGAATCTATACCGCGGCGGGCGGCTGACCCGCACTACCCGACGTCAGGCGGGCGTCTTGGCGACACTCGATCAGGCTGCGCAGGCGCTGCCCTGTTGCGTTCATGTTGTCGGGCGAGAGCCAGCGCTCGAACCCAGCGCGCACTTGAGGCCACTCGCCATCAACGACTGAATACCACGCGGTGTCGCGCGAGCGCCCTTTATAGATCACCGCCTGCCGGAAGATGCCCTCAAAGCTGAATCCCAGCCGAAGAGCGGTTGCACGAGACCGGGCATTAAGACTGTCGCACTTCCACTCAAAGCGCCGATAACCCAGGACCTCGAAGACATAGCGCATCAGGAGGTATTGCGCCTCAGTCGATGCGCAGGTGCGCTGAAGCGCTGGCGAGAAATTGACATTACCCACCTCGATGACGCCATGCGCGGGATCGATCCGCATCAATGACAGCGTGCCCGTGGCAGCCCCGTCTCGATCATCAATGACCGACCAGTGCAGAGGATCAACGCTCTGCGCCATCCGAGAGAACAGTTCAAGAAAGGCCGCTTCGGTGGCAGGCCTCTCTTGAAAAAGATAGGCCCAGTGCCGGCCGTCGGGCGCGATCGAATGCGCGCTCCAAAGGGCTGAGCCGTGTCGCTCAACGTCGACCGGCTCAAGCCGGCAGAACCGCCCCTCAAGCACCTGGCGTTGCGGCGGCCGAGCCCCGGTCCATCCTGGCACCGGGGGCCCGACCGGCAGACCGTGCTCGTCGGTCATCACGCGCCCCGTCCGGTGCCGTTTACTGTGACAGCCCCTTATCGACCATCCACTTCTGAATCATGGCGGCGATCTGATCGGAGTTGGTATCCATCATCAGCATGTGCGAGTTGCCGCGAATGCCGAGCTTGGGCAGATCGATACGAGTCACGTCGGTGCCCTGCTTGCGAAGCGCGTCCTCGTACGCATTCACCGACGGCATGATTCTCTGCCAGAGCGAATGCCGCTCAAGGTAATCGCCCCACACGAACAGGTGCGGTACGCCTTTGAGCGGTGACAGGTCGGTGCGCTGCGGATTGGGTGCGCCCGAGGGCTCGATTGCGATCACGCCCTTCACCATGCCAGGTGCCTTGAGTGCTGCGTTGAAGGTGAAGTTACCGCCCTGGCTGTGCACCACGATCACGCAGGGACACACCTTCTGAACATACTGGTCGTAGGCGGCCTGCGACGCCGCGTCATTGGTTGCCCAGCGCGGGATGCCCTGCTTGCCGAACTGATCAAACGCCTTCACTGGGAACAGCGTGCCCTCTGGGAACACCGTGCGCCGGGCCGGATCGGTGTTGTAACCGGTACCCTCAGGTCCGAGACGGAATAGTTCCCACGCCTCTTTCTTGGTACGGAAGAACGGCTCGGTCTTGAAGATTTCGGGATAGCGAGCCCAGGACGCACGACCACGCTCCACCGCATCGCTTACATAAACATCATGCCCCGCCTTGAGAAAGAACTGCTGCCAGCCCGGGTTGCCATCGGGCTTGGTTTCCCAGGTCACTCCCGACAAGCCGCCGCCGTGCCACATCAGCATCGGATAGCGGCCCTTCCGGCTCATCTCATGAAGCTTCACGTACTGCACGTACATCTGCTCGACTTCGAAGTCACCGTTCGGATCAACCTTGAAGGGCGCCGCACCGGCAGTAAACACGATCTCCTTGGTCGGTAAGCCAGAGAGCGTGACCTGCCGCCCCCCAATGTGAAAGCTGCCCACTTCCTTTACCGCATAGTGATCGGCGGAATGATGATGCGCGCATCCGCCAAGCGCGAGCGCGCTCCATGCGGCGGCGATGCCAAGCAGTCGAGTGCTCATGCTGCTGTCTCCTTTTTTTGATTGGATGAGATGACCGGCAGACGGCCCGGCCTGCGCGGGTTCGGTGCGCGACACGATAAACGCCTGAGTCAGTTCGCGTCTTCGTCAATGCGCGCCCCACCGCGTGGGGCACAATACCATGCTCACCCGATACGGAGATCGCCAGATGGCCCGGAAAGTCATGCTGCAGCACCCACCGACTGGCCTGATTCGCAGCGGCTACTATGGCTTCAGTTGGACCTACCTTTTCTTTGGTTGGTGGGTGCCGCTTTTTCGAGGCGAACTGGGTGTGGCTGCGCTCCATCTCTTGTTCACCCTGTTCAGTTTCGGGCTCTGGCAGCTGATCGTGGCGTTCCTCTACAACCGCCAGTTCATGATCCGGATGCTCGAAAAAGGCTATGTACTCGCCGACCGCGAAGACGTCATGGCGAGCGCCCGCGTAGCGCTGGGCATCGGTACACCTGCCGGCTGATCAGCGCCGGATTTGTTACCCTTCGGCTCGCCCAAACCACTTGTAAGCCGTCGGAGCGGACCGTATGAGCGCCATGGTCGTATTCGCCACCACCGTTTTTCTGTCGGCATTTCTGCTGTTTCAGATTCAGCCCATCGTCGCGAAAATGATCCTGCCGTGGTTCGGCGGGTCGTCATCGGTCTGGAGCACCTGCATCGTTTTTTTCCAGAGCGTGCTGCTGCTGGGCTACGGCTATGTGCACTGGCTTCATGAAAAAGTCTCGCGGTCACGTCAGCCGCTGGTTCACGCCGCTCTGCTGGTGGTCTCCCTCGTCACGTTGCCGGTTGCCGCCGACGCGTCCTGGAAGGGCATGACGCTCGACTATCCGTCGCTCGCAGTCCTGGCAGTGCTCGCGGTGGCGTGTGGCGCACCCTACCTGCTGCTCTCCACCACCGGGCCGCTGATGCAAGCGTGGTACGCACGGGTCGGCATCGCCAGTGGCGACGGCTCGCGCGCCTATCGCCTCTACGCGCTCTCCAATCTCGCCTCCATGCTCGCGCTTCTCACCTACCCGGTGCTGATCGAACCCGCGCTGGCACTCGAGGCCCAGGCCACCAGCTGGTCACTCGCCTATGTGGTGTTTGTTGCCGCAGCGCTCGGCACGGCATGGCTCACCTGGCGGGCAGGCGACGGCGCGGCATCATCCGCGGCGAGCGCCCAGTCCGCGGTCACTGACGACGCTCCTCGGCCCGGCGCAGGGGAACTTCTGATCTGGGTCGGTCTATCCGCCACTGCATCGATTCTGCTGCTGTCCATGACCCGCCACCTGACGCAAGACATTGCGCCGGTGCCGTTCCTCTGGGTGCTCCCCTTGAGCATCTACCTGCTGAGTTTCATCCTCTGTTTTGATGCGCCACGCTATTACGTGCGCAAGCTCTTTCTGCCGCTTCTTCCGGTGGCCTTCATCGCGCTTGATCGCGTCCATGATGTCTACACATGGGTGCCGGTATTGGTTGGCGTTACCTGCCTGTCGCTTTTCGTGTTCTGCATGGTCTGTCACGGTGAGCTGGTTCGTCGCAAGCCCCCCGTGCGGCATCTCACGCTTTTCTATCTGATGCTCTCTGTCGGCGGTGCGCTGGGCGGCACGCTAGTCGGTTTGATTGCTCCAAGCATTTTCAACGCGTATTTCGAACTCCCGATCGGGTTGTTCCTCTGCGCAGCGCTCACGCTCGCGGTGTTGTGGCGCGAGCTGTCGAAAGTGTGGCGCGTCGCCCTCCTGATTCTGGTTGCGCTCTATGGGCTGCGACTCACCACCCTCTCAATCGCCTATGTCGAGGGCTTCCGCGCGGTGGTGCGCAACTTCTATAGCCAGACCCGGGTAGAAGACGTCAAGGACGAGCACTTCGGCATGCGGCGCGTGATGCTGCATGGCCGAATCAATCACGGCGAGCAATACCTTGACGAAAAACTGCGGCGCGTCCCCACTGCCTATTTCTGCGAGCGCTCCGGCATCGGTCGGGTGTTTCGGAGCCTCCCTCAGGATCGGCCCCGCAAACTGGGCGTGCTCGGGCTTGGTACCGGCACGCTCGCGGTCTATGGTCGTCCAGGCGACGAGATGCGCATCTATGAAATCAATGAACAGGTGCTCGATCTCGCCAAGAGCGAGTTCACCTTT
>CAIPNM010000310.1 GCA_903866395.1 uncultured bacterium | reverse complement strand
CTTTGATGTGAACCGCTCGCTCAACCTGCTCTTCATGATCATCATTGGCGGCATGGGCTCCATCATGGGCAGCTTCTTCGGTGCCGCCTTCATCGTGGTGCTCCCGATTCTGCTCAATCAGGTGCCTGCCTGGCTGGGCGTGCCCATGTCCACTGCCATGGCCTCGCATCTCGAGTTCATGATCTTCGGTGCGCTGATTGTCTTTTTCCTGATCGTGGAGCCACATGGACTGGCCCGGCTCTGGTCAATGGGAAAGGAGAAGCTGCGCCTCTGGCCTTTCCCTCACTAAGGGTTTGTGCGACGCTGCCGTGACGAGCCGGCGACAGCGTGATGCATCTCGTTCGGGCTCGCGATTCATTGATAGTCAAAATAAGGAGGTTCCGATGAGACAGAACACGACGGCCCGCTGGCTGGCCGCTACGGCGCTTGCCGCCGGCCTGGCGGTGCTTTCGCCCGGGCTCGCCCAAGCGCAGGCCAAGGGGGCGCCGGCCGCCTCGGGCGCAAAAGAGCAGTTCTTCCCGCTGCTGGTTTACCGCACTGGCCCCTATGCGCCAAACGGCGTGCCGTTTGCCAATGGCATGGCCGACTACTACAAGATGCTAAACGCCCGCGACGGCGGCATCGGCGGCGTGCGGCTCACGATGGAAGAGTGCGAAACCGGCTACGCCACCGACCGCGGCGTCGAGTGCTATGAGCGCCTGAAGGGCAAGGGCCCCACTGGCGGTACGGCGGTGCATCCGCTTTCCACTGGCATCACCTTTGCGCTCACCGACAAGGTGCCAAACGACAAGATTCCGCTGATCACCGCGGGCTACGGCAGGTCAGAGTCCGCCAACGGTGAGGTCTTCAAATGGAACTTCATTCTCGGTGGCAGCTACTGGGTTGCAGCCGACATTCTGGTGCAGCACGTGGGCTCGCTCGAAGGCGGCGTTGATCGCCTGAAGGGCAAGAAGATTGCGCTCGTCTATCACGACTCGCCTTACGGCAAAGAGCCGATTCCGCTCCTCCAGGAGCGCGCCAAGATGCACGGCTATCAGTTGATCCTGATTCCGGTCACGCATCCGGGCGTTGAGCAGAAAGCAGCCTGGCTGCAGGTGCGTCGCGACCGTCCCGACTATGTGTTCCTCTGGGGCTGGGGCGTGATGAACTCAACCGCCGTGAAAGAAGCGATCGCCACCGGCTACCCGCGCGAGAAAATGTATGGGGTATGGTGGTCCGGCGCCGAGCCCGACATCGTGCCCGCAGGCGACGGCGGCAAGGGCTATAACGCGCTCACCTTCATGGCGCCCGCCGGCACTAGCCGCGTGCATCAGGACATCCTGAAAAACCTGCACGACAAGGGTCAGGGCTCAGGTCCGCGCGATGAGTTGGGGCAGGTGCTCTATAACCGCGGTCTCGCCTCGGCGGCGGTCACCGCAGAGGCGGTGCGCGTCGCGCAGGAGCGCTACGGCAAGCGCCCGCTCACCGGCGAAGAAGTTCGCTGGGGCTTTGAGAACCTGAACATCGACGCAGCCCGCATCAAGCAACTTGGTTTTGAGGGGCTCATGCAACCGATCAGCACCAGCTGCCGCGATCACATGGGCGGTAACTCGGCGCAGGTCCACTCCTGGGATGGCAAGAAGTGGAATGTCACGCCCAAGGTGTATCAGGCT
>CAIPNM010000309.1 GCA_903866395.1 uncultured bacterium | reverse complement strand
GACGCGGCGAAATTCGTCGCCATTGGTAGTTTCAATGGCGCAGATGCGGTAACCCGCCAGCAGTTGATCGATCTCTCCAAGCTTACTCGACGGATTCAGACCAACCCGCAGGAAGCCTGGCTCCCTAATGCCCCAAACGATCTGGCGGCCGGCACAATACAGTCAATGACCCAGACTCGCTGACCGACCAATCAGTTTCTTGCCCAACCTCTGCTAACTGGATGGAAGTATTCGATGCGCCTTCTTCGCCCAACGCTTTTGGCAGTCTCACTTGCATCATTGATCGGGATCTCTGCCTGTGGCGGCTCAGGCAATCAGCAGCCGCAGCTTTCAACGATTCCGGACCTCACCGTAGTGGCCGGGCGGGCCATCCCTGCGCTCAAACTTCGCGCCCTCGATATCGACAGCACGCTGCTTAAGTACTCGACGCCAGAATTCCCTCTCGAAACGCAAAAGGGACTGGCCCAGCTCAACATCCCGGCGCGGTCACTACTGGAATTCGTGGGGCTGTCGGTAGGACCCGTCACAGGGGTCATTTCAGGCACCCCAAAAGCGCCGGGCAAGCACCAAATCACCATCTCGGTCACCGACAGCGACGGCGCGAGCGACACCAAGACGTTCAACATTGAGGTCCTGGGAGAGTCTCTCAGCCTTTCGTTTGAAGCGGTGCAGGAGGCGGGCGTCACCAACCGGATCCTGCAGATCACCGCTGGCGACACCGCGAGAGGCGGAACCGTGGCCTATTGCATTCAGACCAGCACCGAAACGCCGAAGTCTGATGACCCATGCTTCAAGACCGATGCGGCGGGCGGCCGCACCGCGAAGGTCACAATTCGTGACGGCGAAAAGGTCGTGCCTTACTACCTGTTCACGAAGGATGCCAACGGTAACGTTTTGTCGTCTGCTGTCCCGAGTGCCGGGCTCAAGCCGCTGGTAATGATTGAGACGAGCGTAGGCTCGTTCGTCGTCGAACTCGAGTCTGAAAAGACCAAGATCACCACCGAGAATTTTCTCGAATACGTGAACGCCGGGTTCTTCAACAACACGGTTTTTCACCGAATCGTTTCAACATTTGTTGTGCAGGGCGGTGGTTTCACCTACAACGCGGCTAATACCCCGCAGTATTCCGCACAGGCCGGTCAGCGTGCGCCAATCGTTCTCGAAAAGCCCAAGGCTTCGGGGCTATCGAACACCAAGGGCACGATCGCAATGGCCCGTACAGACCAGCCTGACTCGGCCACCAGCCAGTTTTTCATCAACATGGTCGACAACTCCGCGTCGCTGGACACGAACGAATCCTCAGATCCGGTGAGGCCCGGCTACGCGGTCTTCGGGCGGGTGATTCCGCCCACGGGGGGACTCCTCAACGACCTTCCACCGGCTGTCATCGCGCTGAGCGCGACACCTGTGTCGGGGTCCCTCAGCGGAGCCGGGACGGTCGTGGCTGGCGGCGAGAACAGCGTGCCTGTCAACGCGCCACCTTTCATCATCTCAGCCCGCAGAATCAACTGACCGTGCTGCGGGCTCGACGCCCGCGCATCGCGGT
>CAIPNM010000308.1 GCA_903866395.1 uncultured bacterium | reverse complement strand
GTCAGGTGACGATATGGATATGCCGATGCTGTCAGGTCGCGGAACCATCTACCCGGTGGAGGCTTTTCGAAAAGCTGGAAGAATGCGACCGCGCCTGCTGCCCCATTACTTCGCAGACTACGAATTGGCGGATCGGGTTCGCCGCGCGGGCATTCCAATCAAGGTTACCTGCCACGCAGCAGTGTTGTCGCTGCCCGAGTGGGGCAACGAAGTCCGTCACATGTCTCGTTGGCAGCAACTTTTTTCGCGCCGCTCAGCCTCTAACCTGTTCTTCACGTGGGCGTTCTGGAGCCTGGTCGGTACACCGCTGCAGCGGTTGAGTGCAATTCCCCGCTGGTTAGCACAGCGTGCTAAGCGACTGATTCTGGCGCCGTTCTGGTAGTCCCATGAAGATCACTATTGTTGACACCTACTATCCAGCATTCCTGGCAGCGCATTACCGAGCTTTGCCTGCGAACCACGCAAAGCCCTACGACCAGCAGTTGCGTTCCCTACTCGACTGTGTTTTCGGGACCTCGGATTTTTATTCGCGCCACCTGAACAAGCTGGGTTGCGAGGCGCAGGATCTGGTGGTGAACTGCGTGCCCTTGCAACAGGCTTGGGCAAAAGCCCATAAGCTACCGTTGTCAAACTTGGCGCTTAAGGTACCGCATCGCCTGTTCCGTTTGCCTGTGATCGGCAAATTCCTCGCGGATTTGCCTGGCCTGATGGATGTAGCCATCGCCCAGATCAAGGCTGGCAAGCCCGATGTGTTGTATTGCCAGGATCTGTCATTTTTTCCCGCTGAGGTGCTGCGAGAGCTCAAGCGGCATGTGGGTCTGATTGCCGGACAAATCGCCTGTCCCTTGCCGCCTGAATCTTTTCTCAAGGGTTACGACCTCATCCTGACGTCTTTCCCGCACTTCGTCGATCGTTTGCGTGCCCTGGGTGTGAGGTCGGAATACTTCAGGATCGGTTTTGATGATCGCGTGCTGTCTTTGTTGGGCGACGTCAGCAAGGACATGGCCTTCAGTTTCGTCGGAGGTATCAGTCGCCACCACGGCGGAGCAATACCGTTGCTGGAACATCTGGCCGCGCAGGCCGATATTCGCGTGTTCGGATATGGCGTTGACAGTTTGCTTCCCGGCTCGCCGATACGTCAGCGTCACGGCGGCGAAGTCTGGGGCATGGATATGTATCGCGCCCTGGCACGCAGCCGCGTCACGTTGAACCGCCACATCAATGTGGCCGAAAACAACGCCAACAACATGCGACTCTATGAGGCCACCGGTGTCGGCGCAATGCTACTGACCGATCGCAAGGACAACCTGCATGAATTGTTCGATATCGGCAGGGAAGTCGTTACGTATTCAAGCAAGGAAGAGGCGGCCGAATTGGCGCGCCACTATCTCGACCATCCGGACGAGGCTGCGGATATCGCCAAAGCAGGTCAGGCGCGCACCCTGCGAGAGCATACCTACGCGCAACGGATGCGGGAGTTGGTGCCCATACTCAAGCGCCATCTGGGATGACGATGAGATCGGCCACCCTTTCCATTCTCAATCGCTTTCCCGACCTGAAGCGCGTGCTACGCAGCGTACGCCATCGCCTTTTTCCGGGCGCAAGCGTTTCCTCCCACTACGTCAACCTGCGCGGAGAGGAGGTCGGCGCTGAAGGGCAGCGCCTGCGCGACGCCTGGAAGGACCATGCCTTGCCCCAGCGGCAGCGCGAACTCGTTGATCAGCAATTGCGCCAGTACCGATCCGGTGCCCGGGTTAATGTCTTCGATGTATTTGCCGACTCGTTGCGCGCACTGCCTGACCTTCCCCGGAATGTGTCTTTGCTGGAGGTCG
>CAIPNM010000307.1 GCA_903866395.1 uncultured bacterium | reverse complement strand
GGGTCGGCGAGCAGACGCCGCGCCACGCGGAGCGCAGCATCAAGCGGCACCGAGATTTCGTAGCCGTCCTCGCCGGTGTAGCCCGAGCGTGTGGCAAAACAGGTGGCGCCATCGAGCGCAAGCGCGCAGGCCTGCATGAAGACCGGTCGCACCGCATCGCGATCGAGCGTTGCCAGCACGCGCTCCGCAGCGGGACCCTGGAGCGCGAGTAACGCCGCGTCGATCTCCTCAATCAGCAGCTCCGGACAGAGTGCCCGGAGCCGAGCCAGATCCCCCCGCCGATTGGAGGCATTGACCACCATCCGGATTTCGGGTCCCTCGGCGAGATCCGGACGAAGCACCAGCATGAGATCGTCATCAATGCCGCCCTGGTCGTTTAGCAGCACCGAATAGCGTTGCTGCCCAGCGGGCCAGCCATCGCAATCGAGCGGAAGCGCACGCTCGATTGCACGGGTAAGTGTGGTGAGCGTGCCGTCGCGGGCACGTAGCCGCAGCTGTCCCATGTGTGAGACATCAAACAAACCTGCCGCGCCCCGCGTGTGTAAATGCTCGGCCTTGAGTCCGGCCGGGTATTGGATGGGCATGGCGAACCCGGCAAACGGGCCCATGCGCGCGCCGAGTTCACGGTGAAGGGCGCCGAGCGGCAATTCGAGCGTCTGGGGCGATGTCGTGTCGGTCATGGTGACCCCGGTCAGTGATAGTCGCTAAGCGGCGGGCAGCTGCAGACCAGTTGTCGGTCGCCTGCCGCGTTGTCAATGCGCTTGACCGAGGGCCAGAACTTGGCCGCCCGAATCCACTCAAGGGGAAAGGCTGCACGCTCGCGCGAATAGGGGTGGGTCCATTCACCCGCCAATTCGGTGGCAGTGTGCGGGGCCTGCTTGAGCGGGTTATCCAGTGGGTCAAATTCGCCCGAAGCGATCGCCTGCAACTCGCCGTGGATGGCGATCATGGCCTCGCAGAAGCGATCGAGTTCGGCCTTCGGTTCGGACTCCGTGGGTTCAATCATCAGTGTGTCGGCGACTGGAAATGAAAGCGTGGGCGCATGAAAGCCATAGTCCATCAGGCGCTTGGCGATGTCCTCTGCCGTGACGCCATACTGTGCTTTCAGATGCCGCAGATCGAGGATGCACTCGTGTGCCACGCGACCGTGTTCGCCGGTATAGAGCACCGGGAAATAGGGTGCGAGCCGTGCGGCGATGTAATTCGCATTCAGGATCGCAACCTCGGTAGCCGCGCGAATGCCACGGGCGCCCATCATTCGGATGTACATCCAGGAGATGGTGGTGATGAGCGCGCTCCCAAACGGTGCCGCCGACACCGAGCCGACTGATCCGTTTGCAATGACTGACCGGGCGCCCGCGGTGAATGGATCCTCGGGTAAATGCGGTGCAAGATGCTCGGCCACCGCGATCGGCCCCATGCCCGGGCCGCCGCCACCATGCGGGATACAGAAAGTCTTGTGCAGATTCATGTGACAGACATCGGCGCCGATGAGCGCGGGCTGGGTCAGCCCGGCCTGGGCGTTCAGGTTTGCGCCGTCCATGTAGACCTGCCCACCCGCCTCATGGACCCAGTCACAGACATCACGGATTGCCGCTTCGAAAACGCCGTGCGTGGAGGGGTAGGTGACCATCAGCGCGCACAATTTCTCGCGATGGGCGTCGATCTTCGCGCGCAGGTCAGCGGCGTCGATGTTGCCCTGCGTATCGCAGGCGACCACGACGATCTTCAAGCCCATCATCTGCGCGGTGGCGGGGTTGGTGCCGTGTGCCGATGACGGGATCAGGCAGATATCGCGCGCCTTCTCGCCGCGCGCGATCTGCCAGTTACGAATGGCGAGAAGCCCGGCGTATTCGCCCTGCGCACCGGAATTGGGCTGAAATGAGACCGCCGAAAATCCTGTGATGGCGCATAGCCATTGACCCAGCTGCGCGAGCATGACCCGATAGCCTTCCGCCTGTCCGGCCGGCGCGAACGGGTGAAGATTGGCGAACTCGGGCCAGCTGACCGGCGCCATCTCGGCGGCGGCGTTCAGCTTCATGGTGCAAGAGCCGAGCGGAATCATCGCGTGCACGAGCGACAGGTCGCGGTTCTCCAGTCGCTTCAGATAGCGAACGAACTCAGTTTCGCTGTGATGACGGCTAAAGACCGGGTGGGTGAGGACCGCGTCGCGACGGCGAAGCGAATCGGGCACGGTGGCGGGCTCGATCTCGATGGCGGCGGCGAGCGCATCCAATAATGCGGGCTGCGGCCGGTCGCCGGTGAGCACGTAGGCAAGATCAGCAATGTCGGCGAGCGTGACGGTTTCATCGATTGCGATACCCAGCAGACCTTGCGCGCCTTCGGCGGCAAGGTCGCGTAGGTTGATGGCAAGCGTCCGTGCGCGAGCCAGCACTGCGGCGTGTGCAGGGCCAACGTCAAAGGTGAGCGTATCGAACCAGTGGTCGTAGATGGGTCGAAGCCCCGTGGGCGCCACCAGCTGCGTAAGCAACCGCCCCATGGCGTTCACGCGAAGGGCGATGCGCAGAAGCCCCTGAGGCCCATGCCAGACCGCATAGAAGCCCGCCATATTGGCAAGCAGGGCCTGCGCGGTGCAGACATTGCTGGTCGCTTTGTCGCGCCGGATATGCTGCTCGCGGGTCTGAAGCGCCATGCGCAGCGCGGGCTTGCCAGCCGCGTCGTGCGAGACCCCGATGATCCGGCCGGGCATCATGCGAACGAGCGATTCGCGAACCGCCATGAAGGCCGCGTGCGGCCCGCCATAACCCAGCGGCACACCGAAACGCTGTGCCGAACCGATTGCGATATCGGCGCCCAGCGAACCAGGCGAACGAACAACCAGGCTTGCAAGCGGGTCGCAACCGACGGTCACGAGCGCGCCCTGGGCATGAAGCGAGTCGATGACCGGTGACCAGTCGCGAAGCCGCCCGCGCGTGTCGGGCCACTGCAGGTGAGCGCCGAAAAATTCGCCATCGGTGACACCGGGGACGGAAGCGTCCGTGAGCACGACCTCCCAGCCCAGCCAGCGTGCGCGCGTGCAAAGCACCGCGATGACCTGCGGGTGAGTCCCGACATCAACCAGATAACGGTTCGAGGCGGCTTTTGACCCCCGCCTTGCAATCGCCATCGCTTCCGCGGCGGCGGTGGCTTCATCGAGGAGCGATGCATTGGCGATTGGCAGGCCGGTGAGGTCGATCACCATCTGCTGATAGTTGAGGAGGGCCTCGAGCCGGCCCTGCGCAATCTCCGCCTGGTAAGGCGTGTAGGCGGTGTACCAGCCCGGATTCTCCAGTACGTTTCGCCGGATGGGTTCGGGCGTGAGGGTGCCGTGATAGCCCGCGCCAATGTAGCTGCGCCACACCTGGTTGCGCGCGGCAATGGCGCGCAATTCGGCGAGTGCCGTCGTGTCGGATGCAGGGTCGGGGAGCGCGAGCGGAGCGCGAAGTCGGATCGACTCCGGGACCGTGGCGTCGATCAGCGCATCGCGGCTGGTGAGGCCCAGCGCGTCCAGCATGGCGCGTTCATCCGCGCCTGCCGGGCCCAGATGGCGCGCGTGAAACGAGTCCTCGCCGGTGAGTGAGGCGAGGCCGCGCCCGACGGTTTCGTGAAGGCTCATTGCATACCCTCCGCTTAGAGCGCGCCGGGGCCAGCGAGATAGGTCTCAGCCGTGAGGAGCGACTCGATCTGCGAGGCGTTGGCGGGCCTCACCCGGATCAGCCAACCGGTGTCGTAGGGTGCACTGTTGACGCTTTGTGGCGTGTCGGCGAGCGCGCTGTTCACCTCGACCACTTCGCCATCGATGGGCGCGTAGACGTCCGAGGCGGCCTTGGTCGATTCCACGACCGCGAAGGCATCGCCTCGGGTGAGGCTGCGACCGACCGCAGGCAGCTCTACATAGACGAGCTCACCGAGTTGATCTTGCGCGTGGGCGGTAATGCCGATCGTGACGCAGCCATCCGCGTCGGTGCGGACCCATTCGTGCGATTCGGTGTAGCGAAGTAAAGCGGGCGTGTCCAAGGCGAGGGCTCCTGACGGGCATCCGTAAGGGATGCGGGTTGGGGGAGCCCCCTCTGTCCGTTTGCCTGAGACATTCAGCGCAGTCGCGGGCTGCGGGTAGTTTGACCCGGGCCGCGTGCAACGCGTGTTTCCTTCGGCGAACCGGATCGCTGCGCCTTTGCGAACAACGCCGGTTTCTCTCCAGAGTGCCTGACCCGAAGCAGTCCTTTTGCCTGAGAGTTTTCGGGGCGATACACCTTCGGCGTCAGCGCTGGGCCGATTGCAGACTGAAGCTGCATTCAGCACAGAACCGATCTCTCCCGCGACGGGTCATCAAGCGGAACTGAGCGTGCCGAAAAGCGCGAGATGTGTCAAACCGCGAGGCGCTCAGCGCCTGCCTGGGTCTCGTTAGCCCCCTGCGCGCGTGTCAGGCCAGGCCACCAGCGCGATTCCCGCAACAGCGCAGCCAAGCGCGACGAGATGGAGAGCGCCGATGGTTTCGCCCAGCAAGGCCACTGCAACCGCGGTGGCGGCGAGCGGGAGCGCTACCGTAAAGACGCCGCTGTGCGAGGCGGGTACCTGCTTGAGACCGCTCAGCCACAGCCAGGTTGAGACCATGCTCGCAGAGAGCGAATAAAAAACAAGGAGTGCCCAAAGCGGGCCGCTGAGTTGCGCGAAGTCAAAGCGC
>CAIPNM010000306.1 GCA_903866395.1 uncultured bacterium | reverse complement strand
TTCATGAACACTCCCTGTCAATCAGTCTGCTTTGAGGCCCGCCTTGCGGATGATGGGCTCCCACTTTGCACGCTCGGTCTTTTCAAAGGCGGCCAATTCAGCGGGTGTGCCCCCCACCGGCTCGTGACCCAGCTGAAGGAGCCGCTGCTGCGTGTCGGCTTGCGCAAGCACTTTGGAGACTTCGGCATTGAGACGCGTGATGATGGCAGCCGGCGTACCCTTGGGTGCATAAAGCGCATTCCAAGCAGACACATCAAATCCAGGAACGCCCTGCTCGGCCACCGTAGGCACGCCGGGTAAGAGCGCGGACGGCTTGGCCGAGGTCACGGCGAGCGCGCGGAGCTTGCCGCTCGCGAGCCCGGGTTTGGCCGCGCTGATGGTGTCGATCAGGAGGGGTAACTGCCCCCCCAGCACGTCAGTGGCCGCTGCAGGCGAACCTTTGTAGGGCACGCCGAAGAGGCCGATACCGGTGCGCTCTTTCAGCAACTCCACCACCAGCCGTGCCGTGGTGCTGGGCATGGCCATGTCGGCCGCCTTGGGATTGGCGCGCGCCGCAGCCAGGGCCTCGGCCACGCTCTTGAAGGAGGCCGAAGGACCGGCAGCAATCACCATGGGAAAGCGGCTCACCAGGATGATGGGCTCGAATGCTTTCTCCGCGTCGTAACCGGTGGACGCATAGAGAAAGGGGTTCATGGTCTGCGTGCCCGAGGTGCCCATAGTGAGCGTGTAGCCATCGGGTGCAGCACGCGCTGCCTCGGCGGTGCCGACGTTGCCGCCCGCACCGGCGCGGTTTTCAATGAAGAAACTCTGCCCAACGGCCTTGCTGAGTTGTTCGGCAACGAACCGGGTGGCGACGTCGGTGCCCTGTCCGGCCTGGTAGGCGACGATGATTCGGACCGGGCGGGCAGGGTAGTCCTGCGCCTGCACGGTGGTTGAGCAGGTTGCGGCCGATACGGCGAGCAGCGCGAGCCATTTCATGCTGGGTGTCTCCGATTGATTGTTATGGGCATCACGATGCCTGAAAGGTGTTAGCGCGGCAACCGTTCGAGTACCGCTCCGCTTGCTTTCAGTCGCACGCGCGCGGCTTCGTCGTAACCGTGCTCGGCGAGGATGGCGTCGGTGTCGGCTGCAAACGCAGGCGGCGCCTTGCCCGGGGAGCCCGGAGTTTCGGAGAGCTTCAGCGGAATGCCGGTGCTTTGATAGTCGCCTTCACCGGTCACGGCCATATTGCGATGGCGGGTGTGCTCGAGCGCAAACGCCTCCGGGATGGAATTGACCGGACCAATGGGCACGCCCGCTGCCATCAGTTCATCACAGAGTGGATAGCGAGTTCGCGCGGAGAGCGTCTTCTCAATGGTTTCCCGCAGCGCCGGCCGGTGCTGCATACGCTGCGCGTTGTTCGAAAAACGTGGGTCGGTGAGCAGGTGGTTCAGTCCGACGTGCTCGCAGAAGCGGCGGAACTGACCGTCATTTACCACCCCCAAAAATATCTCGCCGTCGGCGCAGCGATACCGGTCGTAGGCCGCAATGCTGGGATGCGCGCTGCCAAGGAGTCCTGGCGTGCGGCCCGAATGCATCCAGTTGACCGCCTGCGGCACCAGGATGCTGAGTGCGCTGTCGAAGAGCGTTGCCTCGACCCGTTGTCCGCGACCCGTTCGGGCGCGTGCAAGGACCGCCATCAGGATGCCGCTCACCGCCATGTGGCCGGTCACCAGATCGACGATCGGAACGCCCACCCGGGTGGGACCGGCCGCAGGATCGCCATTGATGCTCATCAGCCCGCACATCGCCTGCAGGACGGCGTCGTAGCCGGGCAGCCCGCCCAGCGGCCCATCGCGACCGAATCCAGAGATTGAGCAGTAGATCAGCCCTGGGAACCGGGGTAACAGGTTGTGTTCGAAGCCGAGCCCCCATCGCTCCATGGTGCCGGGCAGCAGATTTTCAACGAGTATGTCGGCACCCTCCAGGAGGCGCAGCAGAACCTCGCGCGCATCGGGGCGGGTGAGGTCAAGCGCAAGAGCGCGCTTGCCACGATTGAGGTTGCCGAAATAAGCGGCCGACCCGATGGCGGTAAAGGGCGGGCCCAGATGACGGGTTTCATCGCCACCGGGCGGCTCGACCTTGATGACATCGGCACCGTGATCGGCGAGCGTCTGCGTGCAGAGGGGGCCTGCGACGACGCGCGAGAGATCGATGACGCGCAGGCCCTCGAGCGCGCGAGGCGGTCGATCGGGCTGGGTGGGTGGGGTGGTGTCGGTCATGTTCGAGAGGGTAGTTCCACGATGCCGGTGCCGAGCACCGATAGTTCCTGGCCCTGATTGTGGGCCTGCTGCTCGATTTCGACCAGATGGCTTCCGTTTTCCACGAACTTGCGCAGCACCCGGCCCTGGATGTAGAGCAGGTCACCCTCGGGGTTGTGGCGGCGGATCTTGCAGGTGGCCTTACGCAGAAAGCCGCGGTCGCCCATCCAGTTGGTGAGGTGATGGGTGAGCCATGAGGCCCGCTCGGGACCATAGTCATAGGCACCTGGCGCGCCCACCTCGAGTGCGAAGTCTTCCTCCCAGTGCACCCGCTCGGGCACATCGGGAATACCAAAGCGATTGGTGATACCCACGCCCGGATGCGCGTCGATTAGCTTCCAGGCGAGTTTGTTGGCCCGGATGTAGAGCCCCCCCCAGCCCTGCGCGTACGCAATGAACCCGGTGACCGTCATGGGGCCCTTCAGCATGACGGGCAGCGCCTCGTTCTCTGACACATCCTCCCAGAAACGGGGGGTTGCGCCCCGCACCGGCTCATCGCGATAGAGCTTGTAGGCCTCGGCAATCTCTTCGGCCGAGTAGCGATGAGGGGCGCGCTCTCGCGTGTGCTGATACTTGGTGCCCTGCTCGCGCGCGGTGTCGCGCTCGGTGCGAAAGCACCAGCTGTCGGCCTCGGCGAGAAGCTCCCCCTTCTGATTGTAAAAATTCACGTGATAAATCTGTTGCACCGCCCGGCCTGCGAATCGTGTTTCATGCAGCACTAGATCTTTAAGCCAGGACTCGGTACGGATTTCGTCATTGCGGCGCACAGGCAGATGCCAGGTCCAATCGGAGCCCGACCACATGGCGTGAATGCCTGGCAGGCCGCCGACGTAACCGGAGATGATGCGGTTAGTGGAAAAGAGGAAGCTTGGCAGCGCGACGATGCCGCCGTAGTGACTACCCGCCGCGTAGTTGGGGTCGCACCAGAGCGGATTATCGTCGCCGATGCCGTGTGCATAGTGCCGGATGTTGTCGCGAGTGGCCTCATGGCACCAGGGTTCAGCCTGGTTTTCGATTTTTACGCCGATGCGGCGGCGCAGGGCATCGAGGCCGCTTTCGGTGATTTTCGGGAAAGAACGTTCCGGTGACGTTGACATGGTTTCAGGCTCCAGGAGAAGAGGGCGGTGCGGGGCGTTGCACATCCGCATGCGCTGCGTCCGTCTGATGGGCGAGCGCCTCACGGTCACGAAGGATTTTGCGATTGATCTTTCCTGCCGGATTTTTGGGCAGTTCGGTCACGAACACGACCTTCCGGGGATACTCGTGCTGACTCAGGTTGTTGCGGACCCGGGTCTGGATTTCCTCGATGAAAGCGCTGTCACCAGCCCGGCGAGAGACGATGAATGCCTTCACCACACTGCCGCGGAGCGCGTCTGGAACGCCGATCGCGGCGGCCTCCTGAACGTCAGGGTGTTTGAGGATGGCGTCTTCGATCTCCACTGCGCTCATGGTCCAGCCGGCTGAAATGATCACGTCATCGGCGCGGCCGCCGTGCCAGAAATAGCCGTCTTCATCGACACGCCCGAGGTCTTTGGTGGGCACCCAGCGGTCACGGCGCCAGACCTTCAGTTCGCCGGTGACACCGGAGGCACAGGGCTGGCCGGTGGCATCCTGAACCTCAACGCGGCCGCCTGGCACGGGCTTTCCGAGCGAGCCTGGTTTCACCGGAAAATCAGGGGCGCCAGGGTAGTTCACCAGCACCACCCCAATCTCGGTCGTGCCATACATGCTGCACACCGGCGCACCGAACGTGGCTTCGGCAAAGCTGAGTGTCTCGGTATCAATTGGCTCGCCGGTGAATGAGAGCTTGCGAAGCTGATAACGGTAGCGTGTTGCTGCGCCACTATTTCGCATCATGCGGTAATGCGTGGCCGCGGCCGACAGGTTGGTGAAGCCCTGTTCGGCAAGTGCCTGCAGCAACCGCGCCGCATCGAACTTCCCAGCATAAACCCCGATGGTGACCCCCAGCGCAAGCGGCGCGAGCGTGCCATGCCACAGACCATGACCCCAGGCGGGCGAGGACGGGCACATGAACCGGTCTCCCGGACGGATACCCGTGCCGTAGAGCGCGGCCAACATCAGCGTGACAAGCGCGGCGTGCGTGTGGCGCACGGCTTCGGGCAGTTCGCGGGTGGTTCCCGAAGTGTATTGAAAGATTGCGAGGTCGCTCGCCCGGGTGTCGGTCTGAAACACGTCTGGCCACTGCGCGAGCTCGGCGTGGAGCGCGGGGGCGTCGTAGAGACACGTGAGATCGGCGATACCAGCCACCGCCTGGGCTTTGTCTGGCACGGTGACCAGGACACGCGGCTGGCAGTCGAGCACTCTGAGCCGCACGCCATCGGGCCCAAACAGCGTAAAAAGCGGCACTGCGATGGCGCCGAGTTTGATTGCACCAAAGATCGCCGCATAAAAGAGTCGGCCAGGTTCCAGCATGACCGCCACCCGGTCGCCGCGGCCGACACCCCGTGCGGCAAGCAGATGCGCGAAGCGTGCTGAATCAGCGGAGATCTGGCGAAAGCTGAGGAGTTCGTCAGCTTGGCCGGGGCGGACTACGATCACCGCGGTGCGGTCGCCCGCGGCATGTCGGTCGATGCACTCGTGAGCGATGTTGAGCTGCTCCCGGTTGCCGTCGAAGAGGGCCCACAACGCATCTTTGGAGCAGTGTTGCTGCGCATCGGCGTAGCGGGTGAATTCGGTGAGGAGCGGCATACAGGGGGGCTGGCGCGCGTGCGCGCGTGACAGGGCTTGGTGGATACCGGACTATGGCGTGACGCGCAAAGATTTGTCAATTGGCGTTAGTATTTGTATATGGACAAAAAAACGCGATCATTACTGACCGCTGCTTCGAAGGGGGCTTCCCGGCCCGTCCGACCTGGCCCCCCCACCGCGGTCGACCGCTTGCGCCCGGTACCCGCGGTCAGCCGGGCGGTTGCGATGCTGCGTGCGCTCGGGCGAAGTGCCGAGCCGATGGGCGTGAAAGCCCTCGCCGATCAGCTCGAGCTCGTCCCCAGCACCTGTCTGCACATTCTTCGTGTGCTGGTGGCCGAGCAGTTGGTGAAACTCGACCCGGCTACGCGTCGCTACAGTCTGGGGAATGGCCTGGCCACACTTGCCCGGGCCGCGCTCGCCCGCGACCCGTTCCCGGCCCTCGCGCAGCCTGCACTCGATCAGATTTCGCAGCGTTGGAAGGTCACCGCGATCGGGGTTGAAATCGCAGCACTCGAGCACATGCTGGTGCTCGCGATCTCGCGCTCGGAAGCGCCGTTTCGTTTGCATGTGGATGTCGGCAGCCGGTTCCCGGCTCTCATCAGCGCTACCGGGCGCCTGGTGGCTGCGTTCACGCAGTGGCCGCCAGGTGAACTGGAGGCCCGGTTCCGAAAGCTTCGCTGGCAGAAGGCGCCGGGCTATCGCCGTTGGCTCAAGCAGGTCACTGAAGTTCGCGAGCGCGGCTACAGCCTGGATGAAGGCGACTACATCGCGGGCGTGACGCTGGTCGCCGTACCCGTCTTTAATGCTGGCGGCTTGCTGTCACACGCACTGGTGGCAGCCGAAATGGGGGAATCGAACAGCGCGCGGGCCCGACGGGGCCTGATCGACGATCTCCTTGCGCAGGCCCGCGCGCTGTCAGGCGCGCTCGCCTGACGGGCCGGCGGAGGACCCTCGGCGCGGTCAGTCCGTGGTGCCCGGCGTCACAGCTGGCCGGATGACGGGCGGGGCGCCATCCACCCACGCCGGGAACAGCGCCTGAAGGCTGCCATCGGGCGCTCTGGCCACCAGCTTACGACTGGCCAGACGAGGGCTCGCCAGTGCCTCATCGAGCGCAAGCACCGGCGAGACGCAGCACTCATCGTCAGAAAATCGCGCGAGGCACTCATCGAACGAAAGCGCGGCGATCACGTCGGCCACATCCGCAATCAGCCGGTGTTGCGGCAAGGGTTCCGTCTGCCGGGCCACCCACTCGGGATGGCCTGCTATGTCGCTGAAGCGCCGCCAGAATTTGGGCTCGACCGCTCCAACCACCACATGTCGGTCATCACAGGTGCGATACACCTGGTAATAGGCCGCACCACCATTTAGATAAGTGGTTCGGCGCTCCGGAACCGCGAGGTTCTCGCCGAAGTCGGCCACCTGCAGCATTTGAAGCGGCATGATTACGTCGGCAAGGCCCAGGTCGATCGTGCAGCCCTTGCCGCTACCGTGGCGCGCCTGAAGCGCGCCCAGGATCGCGATCGCCGCAAAAAGGCTGCCTGACACGTCCGCAACCGGCGGGTCGAAAAACACCGGGCCCTGATGGCCATTGCGATCCAGGACGCCGGCCTCGGCCAAATAATTGGCGTCATGTCCGGCTTTTTGCAGCGACTCCCCGGCTGCGCCATAGCCACTGATCGAGCATACGATCAGCCGCGGCGCGTGTGCTCTGAGCAACCCGACGCCTAGCCCCAGTCGCTCCATCACGCCGGGCCTGAAACCCTCGATCAACACGTCGGCCTCGTGCGCAAGCTCCAGCAGCGCTTCGCGACCCTGGGCGCTCTTAAGATCGATCCGGAGAATTCGCTTGCCAGCGTTGAGCGTCTGATAAAAGAGACCTTCGCCCTCGCGGTTCCTTGGCCCTAGCGTCTGCATGGGGTCGCCCGAGGGAGGCTCGATCTTCAGGACCTCGGCGCCCATGTCGGCGAGCAGCAGACTCGCGAGCGGCCCGGGGATGTACTGCGACAGATCGAGGATACGAACGCCTGCCAGCCACCGGCTCATGCCTTGGCTCATCTGTTCACCCGTCAATGAAATTCGTGGGAGGGGATGGAATTCGAAAAGGGACGCCTGTTCGACAAACAGCCCGCTTGCCTCTTTATGATGCGCATCGAGAATATCAACAGCCATCAAGCGGTGTCCAATGCCGCTCGAGCCAGGAGAACCCCGTTGCCCATTCATGTCAGTCAACCCCGCCCCTCGGTCACGCTGGTCACGCTGGACAATCCGGCCAAACGAAATGCGCTGTCGCGCGCAGACCTGGCCGAGCTTGGTCGTCTGTGGGAGCGTCTCGATTCCGATCCAGGCTGCCGTGCGATTGTGCTCACGGGGGCTGGCGAAAAAGGCTTCTGCTCCGGCGCCGACATCGGTGGTGATCTGAGCGCAGCCGAGGAAACCGCCCGTATCGTCAATGACGCACTGCTAAAGACCCGCACATTTTCAAAACCGATCATTGCGGCGATCAACGGTGATTGCGCAGGCGGCGGCGTGGAGCTGCTCCTTGCTACCGATATCCGGGTGGCTGCGCCTCATGCGCGCTTCGGCCTACCCGAGGTCAAATGGTCGATCTATCCGTTCGGGGGCGCCACGGTCAAGCTGGTGCAGCAGATTGGCTATGTGCATGCGATGGATCTGCTCCTCACCGCGCGGCTGATCGACGCCGAGAGCGCGCGCGCCATGGCGCTGATCAATCGTGTGGTGCCCGCCGAGCAGGTGCTCGATGACGCGCTCGCCACAGCCAGTGTCATTGCAGCCAATAGTCCGGTGGCGGTTCAAGCTGTTCGACAGCAGATCAGCGACTGCATTGCCGAACACGCGCGCAGCCGCGAGCCGATCGAACAGCGCCTGGGAGACCGGGTTCGCGCGAGCCCCTGGTTTGCTGAAGGGGTCGCGGCATTCCGGGAAAAGCGACCGCCCCGCTATGAAGATTGATACAGCGGGCCTTGCCGGTCGTGCATCCGCTCGCTAGATTCGCTATCAGTACGGAGCGCGCCTTCGGGCGTACCGGTTTCACGTCGGTTTCGTGATTTCCCCACTCATGGTTGGAGGCCCAATATGCGTCAACTCGACATTCTGCTAAGCGGACTCACCTTCCCGGAAGCCCCGCGCTGGCGCGCAGACAGGCTCTGGTTTTCCGACTTCTATTCGTTTCGTGTCATGACGGTGGGCCTGGATGGCCGTGACGAGACCATCGCCGAGGTGCCAGGCCGTCCGTCCGGGTTGGGCTGGACGGCGGACGGCGACCTGCTGGTCGTCTCCATGCTCGAGAAACGAGTGATGCGGCTGCGGGCTGGCAAGCTCGAGCCCCATGCCGATCTCAGTGGTCTGGCCACCGGACCCTGTAACGACATGGTGACCGATGCACGCGGCCGCAGCTGGGTGGGTAACTTCGGTTACGACCGCCACGCCGGCGAGTCACCGCGCAACACCTGCATCGCCTTCATCTCCGAGCGTGGCGAGGTGATGAGCGCAGCCGATGATGTGGTGTTTCCGAATGGCATGGTGATCACCCCCGATGGCAGGAGCCTGATCGTGGGTGAAACCTTCGCGCATCGGCTGACCCGTTTTGACATTGAGCCGGATGGTCGGCTGGTCAATCGCCGCTTGTTTGCTGAGATCGAGGGCGTTGCACCCGATGGCATTTGTCTGGACGCGGAAGGCGCGGTGTGGGTGAGCAATCCCACCGGCAACCGCATGGTTCGGGTATTCGAGGGCGGCAAGATTGCCGAAGAGATCCGAACCGGCGACCGCAATTCCTACGCCTGCATGCTGGGCGGACCCGGGCGGCAGACGCTCTTCGTACTCACCAACAGCGGCGCCGGCCCAGGCATGGCAAACAAGCGCGATGGCTGTATTGAAGCCGTTCAGGTGGAGGTGCCGGGCGCGGGTCTGCCCTGACCCTATCGTGCCGGGGCGGTCGTTCCTCAGGCGCTTGCGCTCTCGATCGCTCGCATGTGTCCTACGAACACCCGGGCGATCTCGTCTTCATAGATCTCCCATTCCGGATACGGGATCAGTGCAATGTCCTGATCGGTGATGGGCAGCGCGTGAAGCTTGGCGCCCGGAATGCGCTCAGCCGCCAGCGCACCGTTCGCTGAAGCGTGCGTGAGGTCATTGCCGGGAATCACCACGGTGGGCACCCGGATCGACCCCAGTTCTTCATCGGTAACTCCCATCACGGGCAACCGGGTACCGGCAATGAACATGTCCTGCCACCGGCTCATGACTGCGATGTAGTCCTCGGCGCTCATCGACATGAGGCGCTCCCGCATCGGCGGATTAGCGGCAATTCTTTCCTGATATTGCGGATGCGCACAGACGGCCGCCATACCGCCTTCGCGCGCCGCCTTGATGAACTGACCGTAATACATGTCGGGGAGCCGCCCCGCGGCAAATGCTCCGCCAGTGACCCGCATGAGAAGCAGCCCGCGGACCTTATTCGGGTAGCGCAGATAAAAGCGCATGGCGGTGCGTGCACCGGCTGACGATCCGCCGATGAAGGCGGGTGCTGCGTTGAGCTGTTCGAGGAGCGCATGCAGGTCATCGAGCCAGAGTGTTTCCTCCGGCACATCGCCTTCAATCACGATATCGGTGGCGCCGGTGTTGCGGCGGTCGTGCAGTACCACCCGATAGCCTTGTGCAGCTAGCCGCCGCGCGAGCGGCACGAATTCGTCGTAACCTCGACGGCCGCCGGTAATGAGCGCG
>CAIPNM010000305.1 GCA_903866395.1 uncultured bacterium | reverse complement strand
GATGATCGGACGTAAATGTGGCTGACACTTGCTTCCCTATCATGGCGGCAAGCATCGAATATTCCAGAATCGCTCGGACCATTTTCTCTGGCGCATCCTGATCCGTAAAGTGCTCAAGATCTGCAAGAGGAGGAAATCGCAGATTTTCGAAGATTCTCTCTGCCAGTTTCACGTCGCCGTGGACTGCTGCGAATACTGCAGCATTTCGCCTCCATGAATTTGCGACACGATCAAAGTTAATCTCTCTCTCAGCATCCTCGAAGTGCCTGAGCGCCGAGTCGACGTTGCCGCGGTCGGCTGCCACGAGGCCCGCCTTTACTTTAAGATGGACAAGCGAAGCAGCGTCTACGTCAAAGCGCTGACCTACCTCGTAAACATTTACGTTATCCTGCACACTGACGAATGCCAAAGCTACTGCTGTATGTAACTCAATGGCTAATTCATCATTGTCTTCTTGACCAGTGCCGATGCTTGAGTGTCTAGCCGCCTTGGAGAGTTTCCGAATCGCTAGACAGATCTGTTGTGAATCACGAAAGTGAATCACCCGTTGTGCCCAGTCATGAAGCTCGTAAACCTCCACTGGGTTCCCGTAAGAAGCTTCATTCAAGAGCTGTTGAAGAGGCTCAAGCTGATCAAATAGAGCGCGAGCTCGCGAGAACTCGCCCGCTTTCAGCAGTGCGTCTACAACCTCATAACCTTGGGCTGGAGCTTGTTCAACAAATGCCACTGCGCCGTCGAGATCTCCGACGTGCAATAGAGCCTGCACTATTGCTGGCGCTTCCTCACAAGCCGACCAGCGCCGACCAATCTCATCTTGGATCAGCAGCAACTGAAAGACCTTCAGGGGTTCGTACGAATACTTGGCAGAAGTAAATGCCAGACGAAGATCGGCGTGCAGTTCTGGATAAGATCGTCGGTCGGCAAGCTGCTGTCGAAAGCGGGCCGGCGTGGCCAGGGCCAGCACAGCAGCGTGCTCCTCTGCTCGCGCTAGGTAGCGAAGCTCCAGCCAGCGCTGCGGGGAGTCGTTCGGTGCTGCACGCGCGAGCTCTGCCAGTTCCCGATACACATGCTTGCCATAGTCAGGGTCGGGTTTGCCGAGCCGCACTCGTGGCTTACCTATGATGAATAGTCGGAAGCTGTTGTGGAACACGCCCCATCCGTGCAGACCTTCGTTGAGCAGATGCCTGGTTGCTTTCAGAGCGCGCTCGACAGCTGCCTCAGAAACGGCATGAATCAGGAGCTCCAGCGGCATGGGAGCCTCACTCCTTGCGAGGTAGTCGAGTACATTGCGCGCCTCGGCATCGTTGCGGATGTCGCGCCAGGCCGATTCGTAGATGGCTTCAATGTCGCCGTCGAATGTCATCGCACCAGCGAGTAACGCTTCACTAGCGTCAGAGTCGGCTACTCGCAAAGCCGCGATCAGGTAGTGAGCCACCAGGGGGTGACCGCGCGACAGGTCAAAGATGCTGTCGCGATCGATGCTGACACTCAGCCTCATCAAGTCCGCCATGCGATGAACTGCCTCTCGACCAAGTGGCGTCACGTTGATCCTTCGGGCCGTTTCGCTGGCTTGGTCTTGTATTGCAGGCTTGATGTCGTCGAGGTTTACCCGCTGGGTTCCGAGAACGAATAAAACGCCGATTGGTACAGACGATGGCAGCGGCAACTCGGCGAGGAACGAACGCTGGGGGCGCTCCTCCCGCGGCACGTGGTCCAAGCCATCGATCACGATCAGCGTGCGGATCGACTCTCTCGCGAACCGATCACCGGCCTCGCGCAGCAGCAACTCGAACTGCTCGCGTCGTTCGTGTAGTGACTGGTCGCGGTATCTCAATCCAGGCAGGCCCGTCCGCTTTAGTTGCGCCGCGATGTCGTCGAAGAAGTCATCGGCCTCTCCACGACCGACCCCCTGTCCGACACCTGGAACAAATGCAAGGTAGCGCGCTATGAACATTTCCTCCTCGGACTCAAGCGAGGTTTGCAGAAGGGTTGACTTTCCGGCACCTGGCGGCCCAACCAGGCTCACATATCCACTATTGTGTATCCGGATCGAATCGCGAAGGGCGGCTTCTGTCATTGCGTTGCGCTGGACATAGGCACCTATCGGAAACTGGTGCACATGGTGAACATCCGCACTGTCACGCCACCCAAGCTCCCGCAGAAGTTCGGCGCGCGCCCACTGGTCTTTGTCTCGTGGATCGGCAATGAGGCGCGGCAGGACCGTAGCGATCTCACTTGCGAGACGCGCGCCTTCGGGTGTAAGCCTGTTTGTCTGTACGAAGTCCGCAGCCGTGCCGTGCAGAATTCTTAGTGACTG
>CAIPNM010000304.1 GCA_903866395.1 uncultured bacterium | reverse complement strand
GGGCAGTCTTCCGGTAACACGCACTACACGTCCAGCGTTCGGCTGGAAGCCGGGCGCTATTACCGATTTGAGGTGAAGCACCGCGAAGACGGTGGCACGAACGAATTTTTCAAAGTGGGTTACACGCTGGCTCAGGATAAGCCTGCTTCAGCGCCGTTCGTGGTGACCGCCGTTCCCAGCCAGGTCAACTATCCGCCGGTTGGAACCCTGTCGGGCACCACCGGTAACACCAACGACGAGCGCCCCGCGAATGTGTTTGACGGCGTTGGTGCGAGCGCAACCGACAGCGCAAACAGTAAGTATCTGAACTTCGAAGAGTTCGGCAACAGCACAACGGGTCGCGATAGCGGTGTGATGGTTCGCTTGTCTTCGCCTACTGCGGTGAACAGCGTTCAGTTCCAGCGTTCGAATTACACCATCGCCTGGGATCCGCTTGAATTCACGATTTATGGCTCGAATACAAACCTGGCATGGAGTAGCTCTAGTTGGACTTCTATTTACTCGGGTCCAACAAGACTCGAGAGCAACTCCGGTAGCTACACGCTGGGTAACTGGCAACAGGGCCCCGCAGTCACTGACGGGGCGCTCGGCAGCAACACCACTGCGTATTCCTACTACAAGATTGTCTTTACAAAGACCCGCGGTTCGCTGAGCGGTGTTACCTCGGGCAACGACTATTTCATGCAGTTGGGCGAGATCACGCTGGGCTATGGAAGCGGATTGAAGGTGGGCACGATGCCTCTTGCGACGGCATCGACCTCGCCGCTTGAGCTGCAGCGAAACGGCACGGCGCTCGCGCTGGTTCCCGATTTTCCCAACCAGACGTTCACTGCCACGCTCTCAGGCACTGACGCAGTCCTCAGCGCACAAAATCTGCCAAGCGGCGTGACCGCCACGGGCGGGGGTACAGCAACGCTCACGCTTTCGGGAACGCTTGCTGCACTCACCAGCTATTTGAATGGATCGGGCAACGTTCGCTACCAGCAGAGCACGGCAGCGCAGGCGTTAACGCTGACCGTTACGCCGCCCGCGACCAGCCTGAATGTCTTCACGACGGCTGGGTCGACCGCATCGACATCACAGCAGGTGGACCTCGCCCGCACGGATGCGAGCACCCGCAACCATGTTGCGCAGCTGACTCAGGCGGCAGTAACAACTGCAGCGACGGGATCGCGCGCGGTGACGGTTGATGGGTCGATGGGCGCGTCGACAACCCTCGCGCGGTCGCCGGTCATCACGGGTCTGCCCGCCACGCTGGCGATCACTTCGGGCGCCGCTTCGCGCCTGGACTTTACGTCGGCGGCGCTTGGCGACGGAAACCCGAACGCCGACGATACGCTGGTGCTTACCTTGAAGGTGGGCAGCACCAATGCGCTCTCAGCAGCGACCACCGACGCCGATGTCTCGGTGGGTGGTAGTGCGACCGCCCGCACGTTCACGGGTAAAGCTTCTGCGATTGCGGCGTTCCTGGCCCGCGGCGATGTGACCTATACCGGTTCGGCAGGCACGCTCACGCTTGAGCTGGCGTCCGAGGCGAGTCCCGAGCGGATGGCTTCGACCACCGTGTCACTTGCTGCCCCTGCTCAGGCGACGGGTGTAGCTACGCAACTGGCGCTTCCGTCGCAGGTGAAAACGACAGCGGGTGCGCTTGTTGCGATTCCGTTTGCGGCAACGGTGGTGGCGGGTGACAGCAGCACGATGGCGCAGATCACCCTGTCGGTTGATGCAGCCAAGGCAAGCCTGGATTGGCAGGCGGGCGGCGTTCTCACCACCGGCTCGTCCTCGTCCACCGCAGTCTCTGTCGGAAGTGGTGCATCGGTGACCCTGTACGGGACCGTACCGGACCTGAATGCGTACCTCGCTGCGCTGAACATTAAGGTTCGTGCGACGGTGTCGGATGCGGTCACGGCGACTCTGGTGTCGAACGGCGTGACGACGGTCGGAACGGTATCGGTGGTGCCGCAGACGGTTGCCGCGGTGACCAGAACGACACCGACCGTGCAGGTGCCGAGGGCGTTCAACGTGGGTCCGGATGGCGGATCGCTAGCGTTTGCCGGGGGTTCGGTGTCGGGATCGGGATCGCTGACCCTCAAGCTGACCGCTGCGGCAGGATCGCTTTCGTCGTCGCTGTTTGCAGCGGGGCAGACGTCTCATGCGTCAACGGTTCAGGTGAGCGGTAGCGCAGTAAACGTCGCCGCGAGCTACGACGCTGCCTCGCGAACGCTGACGCTGACCGGCTCGGCGTCGAGCTTAAGCGGCTATCTTGCGGCTTCAAATCGCATCCTTTCGTCGGGGCTTGCCGGCGCGCCTTCCACATTGACGATCTCGGTCACGAGCGACGCGGCCGAGGGCAATCCGATCACCACCTCGATTGCCACGACGGTGATTCCTGCGGCGTCAACGCCGCTGATCTCGAGCCTGCCCAGTGTGTTGAACATCACTTCGGGCGAGTCGTCCTCGTTATTGTTCACGAGCGCTGGTCTGGGCGACGGGAATGCGGATGCGGATGAGACGTTGACGCTGACGTTGAGCGTGCCGGCGTCGCTGGGGCTGTTGAGCGCGACGGCTGCCGGCAGTGTGTCGGTGGTGAGCGGGAACGGCACGAGAAGCCTGGAGTTGAGCGGCAAGGCGAGTGACCTGGAAGCGTTCTTGCGGGGCACGACGTCGGGCGTGG